>DASQPA010000124.1:0-5316 GCA_035644215.1 Thermoanaerobaculia bacterium | reverse complement strand
AGAGCCTCCCTCGACCGGCTCCTCCCCGCCGGGGACGCCCTCTTCCTGCACCGCCCTCACGGTCAGCCGTGCCATGGCATCACCCGGGAGGTCATCGCCGACTTCGATCGCCTCTCGCGGCAGGTGCTCCGGAACCGCGAGCACCGCCGCTATACCGCCCCGCCGGGCGTCACTTTCGTCACGTACTCCAACCGCCGGCGGCCCAGCCTGATCGAGCGCTGCTACGAGGCGTACGGCATCGGCGGTGCGGTGGTGCTCGGCCGGGACGTCGCGCGCTGGGACTGGGCGGTCAAGGCGCGGCTCGTCCTGGAGTATCTGGAATCCGGAGCCTGCGCGACCCCCTACCTGGTCGCCACCGATGCCGACGACATGCTCCTCGTCCGCGACCCCCAGCCGCTCCTCGAGCGCTTCCTCTCCTACTCGTGCGACGTTCTTTTCTGCAATACCTTCGTCGACTGGCCCCCCCAGCGGCTCTATCGGGATTTCGAAACCTCGCGGTACTACACACACCCTTTCCATTGCCACCTGAACGCCGGCGGTCTCGTCGGCGAGGCGGGCGCGCTCACGAGCCGCCTCCGCGAGCTCCTCGCCGCCTACGAGCACAAGGAGCCCTGGGCCTGGGTCGGCGACACCTTCGACGACCAGCTCGGCTGGCGCCACCTCCATCACGAACATTTCCCGGCCCTCCAGGTCGACTGCGCCTGCCGGGTGTTCAAGCGCTACGACGTATTTCGCGACGTTCTGGAGTAGCCGGGGTGGGGAAGAGCGTGACGAGCCATCGGGTCGGATCGCTGGTAGGATCGAAACCATGACGGCGAGCGCCGAACCGGGTACGCTGCGATGAGCCCGCCTCGTACGTTTGCGGAGATGACGCAGCACTACCCGGGGTGCCAGTGGAGCCTCCCCGTCGACGTGTTCCTGTCCGACCTGGGGCTCCCGGCGCCGAGCTTCCGGCTCCGGCCCGGCGCCTGTGTCTTCACGGTCGGCAGCTGCTTCGCGCGCGAAATCGAGGAGGCCTTACAGGCGCGGGGATTTCTCATCCCGATGCTCGACTTCGGCGTCCCGAAAGAGGAGTACCCCTTCCGCCCCAATGGGATTCTGAACCGCTATACCGTTTCCAACATCGAGCAGACCGTCGCCTGGGCGGAGTCGATCCAGGGTGGATGCCCTTTCGTCGCGGCGACCGAGCCGTTCCTCCTGCCCACCAGCTCCGGGGTCGTCGACCTCGACCTAGCCGCCTTCGCGCCGGTCCGCGAGGAGAGAGCCTGGGCTCGCCGGCAAGAGATGCTGGCGGTCTGGCGCCGCGCCTTCGAGGCGGACGTCGTCGTCATGACGCTCGGCCAGCACGAGACCTGGCGGTTCGAGCCGCGCGGCCTGGTCTGGGGCAACACGCCCGGCAGCCGGGAGTGCGCCCCGTACTGGTCCCGGACCTTCTTCCTGGAGCCCTCCTTTGCCGAATTGGTCGCCGCCGTCGTCCGGACGGTCGGGCGCATCCGCCGTTTCAACCCGCGTGCGGACGTCCTCCTTACGGTGAGCCCGGTACCCGCAGATCGCTATTTCAACGGCCGGGACGCCCTCACCTCCTATTGGCGATCCAAATCGCTGCTGCGGTCTGTGGCGGCCGCCGTTTGCGAGCAGGTCGAGCGGACCGACTACTTCCCCGCCTTCGAGTTGTTCCATGCCGGCGGCCGCTCGTCCTGGCACGAGGACAACAAGCACGTTCGACCCGACCTCGTGCCCCGGATCATCGATCGCCTGCTTGAAAGCTACGTCGAAACGCCGTCTCCACGCGCCGGCGGGTAACGAATCGGCGGCGTCCGCGCCTGTTTGAGGCGGGGCCCGCCGGGTCCTGGCAGCATCGATCGAAAAGCAGATATTTCATCAAACTGTAGTTCTGTGTGCGTTAACGGCACGACCGTTGACCTTTTCGCAAAGCCGCCCTATACTCAAGGGCTCTACCAACTGTCCGTTTCCCTGGAGGAACCTCCCATGAAACGCAGCTTCTTGCTCAGTACACTCGCGGTGCTCACGCTCCTCGTCGCCGTCACTGTGCCGGCCTATGCCCAGGCGACCCGCACCTGGGTCTCGGGCGTCGGCGACGACGCCAACCCGTGCAGCCGAACAGCCCCCTGCAAGACCTTCGCTGGCGCGATCTCGAAGACCGCCCCGAGCGGCGAGATCAACGTCCTCGACCCGGGCGGCTTCGGCGCCGTAACCATCACCAAGTCGATCACCATCTCGTCGGAGGGCTTCGAGGCCGGCGTCCTGGTCTCCGGCACCAACGGCATCATCGTCAACGTCCCCAACGCGACGGATGTCGTCGTGCTGCGGGGCCTCGACATCGAGGGGCTGGGCACGGGCCTGTCGGGCGTTACGGTGCTCACGGGTGGAACGGTGTACGTCGAGAAGTGCACCATCAACCATTTCACCACTTCCGGGATCAATTTCACGCCCTCCGTCGCCGGCAGCCAGCTGACGGTGACCGACAGTATCATCCGCAACAACGGTGGGACGACGGGCCAGGCCGTCCTGATCAATGCCACCGCCGCCGTGAAGGGCAACTTCGACAACGTCCGGATCGAAAACAACAACAGCGGGCTCAGGGTCCTGAATGCTGGCGCGGTCGTCTCGGTGAAGAACAGCGTCGCTGCGGCCAACACCAACGCCGGCTTCGCGACGGGAAGTGGCAGCCTGACGCTCGAGCACAGCGCGGCGACCGGAAACGGCACGGGAGTCGTCTGTGGTGGCGGCGCTGTCCGTATGGGCAACAACAACATTACCCTGAACGGCACCCAGGTCAGCGTCGTCGTCGCCGGCACCTGCTTCGCGTTCAAGAACAACGACATCGACCCCCCCGCCGCTGGCCTCACGCAGCTCACCCCGCAGTAGCTCCCGACTCGCGCGCTCCCTCCCGGTTCCCCGAACGCGGCCGGGAGGGAGCTACCGCCTCCGCAGCCTCAAAATCCACTCTCGTATCCGCCAGACCCGCGTCCCCTCCATCCGCGCCACCCGCCGCCGCCAGGCTTCGAGCTCCGCATAGAGCCGATCGCGCTCCCCTTCGAGCCTCCCCCGATCCTCGCGAGCCGCGGCGAGATCTTTTTCCGCCGTCTCCAGCCGGCGGGAGAGCGCGTCCCGTTCGGCGGCGAGCCGATCCCGTTCGGCGGCGACGGCCGCCAGCTCCGCCCGCGCCTGCCCTGCCTCGTGCTGGGCGGTGAGCAACTCGGGCAGGCGCCGGCGGTAGAGGTCGTGGTGCTTGTCGATCATGTGGAGCCGGAGCGGCACCCCCACCTCCGCCCGGAGGAGCCGCGAGGCCATCGAGCCCGGCCTCACCCGATAATCGAAGGTGACGTCTTTGAGGCGGTGGAAGCGCCAGCCGCGCTCGGCGGCGCCGATCCAGAGGTCCCAATCCTCCCATCCCATGGCGGGCATGGTGCCGTCGTAGCCGCCGCACTGCTCCCAGACCTCGCGGCGGAAGACCGCACAGGCGTCGATGTAGTTGGCGCGGAGGAGACCGTCCAGATCGAGCTCCGGCACCTCGACCCGGCGATTCCGGCAGCCGAACTCCTGGCGGTCGCCGTAGACCACCCCCACCTCGGGCGCCGCGTCGAGGACGGCGAGCGCCGCTGCCGGAAAGCCCGGGCGCAGGCGGTTGTCGGCGTCGAGCGGCAGGAGATAGCGCCCGCGGGCGGCGCGGACTCCCGTGTTGCGCGCCGCGGCCAAGCCACCGTTCTCCTGGTCGATGACCGTGTACCCAGCCTGGCGCAGAACCGCAAGCACCTCCTGGGTCCGCGCCTCTTGGGAGCCGTCGTTGACGATCAGCAGCTCAGCCCGCTCGGGAGCGCTCCGTTCGGCGCTCGCCACCGCCTCGATCAAGAATTCGCCGTCGTCGTGGCAGGGGATGACGATCGACAGATCGACCGGCCGGTCGCCTGCCGTTCCCAGGCGGCGGCCGTCGGGCAGCGCCTCCGACCAGAGGCCGGCGGCGAAGAGGTCCGCCGCGGCGTCGAGCTCACTCAAAAGCCGCGCGGCGTCGGGATGGGTCGCCGTCGCCAGGGCGATCAGCGGGTCAGCGCTCTCCACCCGGGCGAAGAGGCCCTCGGCCAGGCAAGGGTTGCGGGGCAGCTCCGGCAGGCGCAGGCCGAAGCGGGCCGCCAGCAGCTCGCCCAGCCGCTCGGGCGCCGCCAGGAGGGCATTGACCGAGAGGAGCAGGCAGTGCTCGCGGTGCCGCCGGCAGAAGTCCAGCAGGTGGCGGTTGTAGAAGGTCCAGATGCGGTAGGCGTAGTCGGGGTGGTCCAGGAAGACGTCCGCCCCCAGCCGCTGCATGGAGTCGGCAACCTCCCAGGGGAAACGGTAGAGGAGGAGGTAGCGGGCTCCGGGCAGGAGGCCGTCCCAGAAGTCGAGGAGGAGGGTGGTCCGTGGGTCCTTCCAGCCCCAGAGGCTGCCGCGCGCCCCACCACCCTCGGCGGCGATCAGGGTGCGCGCGGCGCCCTCGTGCGCCGCGAAGCGGCCCCGGTCGAGCCGCTCGCTCTCGGTCCAGCCCCAATCCGGATGGCCCGGTTCCCCCTCGGGGACCGCCTCCCGCAGCATCCGGCGATCCAGGTCGAGAAACGGGAGGGCCTCGAAGTACCCGGTGGGGTTGCCGGCGTCGGGGGCGAGGAGCCGCTCGCCCAGGTCGACCCCGGCCGTGGCGAGCCAGGAGGCGACGAGCGAAGTGCCCGAGCGGTGCATCCCGGTGATCACAATTGGGGCTTCGCCCCAAGGGACGATCGGGGCTCCGCCCCGGGGGTCCGGCGGGCCTCCCGCGCTCAACGGTCGTCCCTAGCTCTCGCTGGCGCGATCGTAGTCGACGATGTTCTCCCACTCCGAGGCGTCCGAGCGGGCGACGACCGCCAACACCGGCTCGGTCTGGCTCAGGTTGAACACCTCGTGTGGCACGCCGGGCTCGATGAAGATGAAGTCGCCGGCCTGGTTCTCGACTGCCTGTTTGAGCCCCTTTCCGTACTCGTGCCGCACCCGGCCTTCGAGGATGTAGAGCATGACCTCGAAGCCGACGTGGATGTGGGCGAGGGCGACCCCGCCCGGGGGGATGGTGGCGACGTTCATCGAGAGATGCTGGGCCGGGACGTTCTTCGCCGAGAGGCCCACCTTGTACCGGATGTTGTTCCATCCCCGGCAGGTGCCGCTGCCGCGCACGACGAAGATCCCGTCCTCCCCCTCGACCGCCGCCTTGAGCTCCTCAACCGCTTCCACCATACCTGCCTCCTCCGGCCGAGCGAGCACGCCCCGTTCCTGCCCCCCTGTGCCTGCCGCCTGATC
>DASQPA010000123.1:0-7649 GCA_035644215.1 Thermoanaerobaculia bacterium | reverse complement strand
GCCGGCGCGCCGCTCGTCGACCCCCATGGCCGCCTCGGCGACCGCCGGGTGCTGCGCGAGCGCCCCCTCGATCTCCGCCAGCTCGATGCGGAAGCCGCGCACCTTGACCTGGCGGTCGATGCGGCCGAGGTACTCGAGCGCGCCGTCCTCCCCTCTATCCAGACGATGGCGCACCAAATCGCCAGTCGTGTACATCCGCGCGCCGGAGCGGCCCGCGAAGGGGTCGGGAAGGAAGGCGCGGGCGGTCAGGTCCGGGCGCCCGAGGTAGCCGCGGGCGAGGCTCTCGCCGCCGATCGAGAGCTCGCCGTGGATCCCCGGCGGGCAGAGCTCGCGCGCGCCGTCCAGGACGTAGGCGCGGGCGCCGTGATCCTCTGCACCCGCGGGTCCGGGCCGCCGATTACGGCGCGCTGGGCGGTGTCCAGGGCTCGATCGAGGCCGCGGTGGCGGAGGCCTTCACCGATTCCGACGCCGCGCCGCGCATTCCGGCCGGTGCAGCCGAGCGCGATGCACTTTTGAAACGCGCCTTCGTACCGCACCTGATGGGCGTCAACGAGGCCAACGGCGAGCCCGTGCGCCGCACAGCGCCTTCTGGCGCTGAGGCGGCCGGGTTGTGCAAACACCCCCTGCCCGATAGGTGCCAGCCGAACGGCGAGACGAAGACGAGGCGGAGGGGATTGGCAAGCTCGACTTCCGCCAGAGCCGCCCCGTCCTGGGCCAGGGAGGAGAGACCGCGGAGGCCCCGTACCTTCAGGTTGGAGCTGGGTATCTCTCCGCCGAAGCCCCGTATCTCCAGTTGGGAGCTGGGTATCTCCGCCGCGGAGGCCCCGTATCTCCAGCTTGGAGCTGGGTATCTCTCCGCCGAAGCTCTGTATCTCCGGTTTGAAGCTGCGTATCTCCGCCGCCGAGACTCCGTATCTCCAGCTTGGAGCCGGGTATTTCTCCGCCGAAGCTCCGTATCTCCAGTTTGAAGCTGCGTATCTCTCCGCCGAAGCCCCGTACCTTTAGATCGCTTTCTCGCGTCCTCAGCGAGCCGCCGCGAGCTCGCGCTCGAGCTCGTCCAGGAGGAGCTCCTCGGCGGCCAGGGCGAGCGCCGCGGCGGTCGTCCGCTCGAGGAGGCTCGCGAGCGACAGCCGGACGCCGAGCTCCTGCTCCAGGAGATGGCGGACACGAAGGAGGAGGAGCGAGCGGCCGCCGAGGGCGTAGAAGTCGTCCTGCCGCCCGACGCGCGGGACGCCCAGGACCTCGCGCCAGACGTACGCCACCGTCTCCTCGGCCGGCGTCGCCGGCGCCTCGTAGCCGCCGGCCGAGGTCGCCTCCAGCTTGGGGACCGGAAGAGCCCGGCGGTCGAGCTTGCCGCTCGCGTTCCGCGGCAAGGCGGGAAGTCGGGCGAAGAGCGACGGCACCATCGGCTCGGGGAGGCGCTCTTTCAAGAACCCGCGCAGCTCGGCCGCCGTGGCGCCCTGCCCCGGCCGCGCCGCCCACCAGGCGACCAGCGCGCGCTCGCCGGCGCGCCGCTCGTCGACCCCCACGGCCGCCTCGGCGACCGCCGGGTGCTGCGCGAGCGCCCCCTCGATCTCCGCCAGCTCGATGCGGAAGCCGCGCACCTTGACCTGGCGGTCGATGCGGCCGAGGTACTCGAGCGCGCCGTCCTCCCCTTCCCCCAGACGATGGCGCACCAAATCGCCGGTCGTGTACATCCGCGCGCCGGAGCGGCCCGCGAAGGGGTCGGGAAGGAAGGCGCGGGCGGTCAGGTCCGGGCGCCCGAGGTAGCCGCGGACGAGGCTTAGGCCGCCGATCGCGAGCTCGCCGGGGATCCCCGGCGGGCAGAGCTCGCCCGCGCCGTCCAGGACGTAGGCGCGGGCGCCCCGGCAGCGGCCGGCCGACGGGGAGCTCGCGCAGCGGGGGCCCCGGCGAGCATCTCGTCGTTTCTGAGGATCAGAGCCGCGCCGCTCGCCAGGCAGCAGAAGATCTCCTCGGCGCTGGCGTCGAAGGAGGGAGGCGAACTGCAGCATGCGATCGGAGGGGGTGAGCGCGAAGTCCCGCCGCGCCGCGAGGACGTAGCTCGCGAGCCCGCCGTAGCGGATCATCACCCTCTTGGGCGCGCCGGTCGAGCCCGAGGTGTAGATGACGTAGGCGAGGCCCTCGCGGCCGGCCTGAGCGTCGGGTCGCTCGCCGGTCCGCCCGCCGACGCCGGCTCGGCCTCGACGAGGGCCGGCCAGATCCTGGCGGAGGATCTGCATGGCGATCTCCCGAGGGGGAGGCGAGGGTCAGTATCTCTAGAAACCTTATGCGCGTACTACCTACTAAGCTATCCTGCTCTGCATGCCAAGCAAGGAGAACCATTGGGGAGTTTTAGCCAATAAGCTATTATCTCTCCCTCGGACGGGGCCGCAAGGCTTCGAAGGAATGGTCGCCGGGGGGCTTAGCCAACTGCTCTCCGAACACTTCTATATCGCGTCCACCGGCCGCCAGCGATTCGGTGATGCCGCGAGCCACTCGCTGGAAGTGGGCATCCAGGCGAAGTTGTATGGGACCACCCGGCTGCGGACGGTCGAAGTTCTCGGTGACATCTCGACCCTGGCCTCGAGCCTTCCGGATCTCCAAGTCTACGTTCTCGCCTCGACTGCGGATCTTGATCTTAATGGCTTCGGAGAAATCGATAAGGCCTGCGCCCGAGAGGGAATTGACTTTGTTTTCCTCGGGCTATCGAAAGAAGGGCTGTCTGATCTTGGAGCGCTTGCCGTCAGCTTCTGGGATCAGGTCACCTCCTCTTTGCTGCAGGGCGCCGAAGCTCTAGCAACCTGGGCAGTATCTGAATCGCGTTTGCCTGCCGTCAAGGCATGCCTCGCCGATATCCGCCTTCGCCTGTCCGGCTCGATCCGCTCCCAGCGGGCGCTCACTCTCCGTTCACGGGAGCAAATCTTAGGGAGGCTCTTCCCGTCGTCTCCGCGTCCGGCCGGCACATCGATCAACCCCATGCGCTTGGTACGGCGTCGAGCGATCGAGGCAAACTTGAGTTCTTGGTGGGCTTCGCCTGGGCACGCAGCCCTTTTAGTCGTCGGAGAAGAAGGGCTCGGCAAGAGCTGGGCCGTTGCTGCATGGCTCCGAGCGCAAGCGGAATCTCTCGCGCTGCCTGTGGCCTGGTTTGATTCTCACCGCTGGCAGAGTGTAAACGGGCTCGATGATCTGGCCGGTAAGATCGCGATCGAGCTGGCGACCAGCACTCCTCCACGGCAGGAAGAAAACCAACGTCTTCTTGGGAAGCTGATGAGCCGGTGGCCAGCTCCGGCTTGCCTGGTGGTTCTCGACGGTGCCAACGAAGGCAAAGCTCCTCATGCGATCCACCAGATCCTCATCGAGTATCTAGATGCTCGTGGCAAGCCTCTGGCCGAGCGACTCAAGCTGGTGATTACGACTCGGCCGACCGAGGCTTGGCTGCGCGGGAATCTGAGACGCGGCTGCACAGTTCTGCAAGTCCCTCTTTTCTCTGAAGAAGAGCTTGAGGAAGGGGTACGTAAGGCGAGCGGTGGGCAGGTGGGGGCAGAAGTTCTACCAGCGCCGCTGCGGGAGCTCGCTCGACGCCCCCGTTACTTGGAGTTGGCATTCGAGCTGCGCGATCGGCTGGGCGACTTCGCCGTGGTTACCGTCGAGAGTGTCCTCTTCGCGCGCCTACGCCGACTGCTCGAGGACGAAGCCGATCTACTGGGTATTTCCCCTGGGCTGGACGCGGTCGCCAATCTCGTCGAAGTCACTTCGGCGCAGGCCGGGCGGCGGGTTCTGGAAGAGGAAGCCGAGCGTCGGCTCGTGAATGGCGCCAGAGTCCTCCGAGACCTCGAAGACATCGGCTGGATCCAGCAGGCCGATGGCGGGCTACGGGGCCTTACAGCGACTCACGTACGACTCGCATGGGCGCTTTTCTTCTTACGCCGCGCCGCTCGCCAGAGGCTCGATTCCCCTTTGCGCCAGAGGATCGAGGAACTTCGGGCGGTGCAGGAGCCTGGCCTCAACGACGATCTCCGAAATGCCGCTTTGGGTACGGCTTTGGAGCTGATCGCATCGGGCCTGGTGGACCGGCATGCGTTTGCCACGGCTTCTCTCCTGGGCACTTGGGTTCTCTCTCACAACCTTCGCCTCGAGGGTCCCTCCTTCTCGGAAATTTTTGACCGGGAGCCGCGGGCGTACTGCGAAGTCATCGAAGTGCTCCTGGCTCTTCAGAATGATTTGCCCTGGGCGGAGCAACTCGTGGCGCCGCTCGCCGAGGTCTGGCGCCAAGGGGGAACGAAGTCGGTAGTCTTGCGGGAGTACCTCATGCGCTGGCTTCTGCTGGTCTGGGATGAATCCGGTGAGCCGGGAGAGCAGGTAAGACACCAAGGGGTCGATCTCCCTCGGACGGCGTCTTGGCGAGCTCTCCAACTCGAAAAACTAGCCATCGGAGTTCTCGCACAACGACCGGATCAGGGGCTGCTTCAGTCGTTGTGCCGCCAAGCCGGGTCCTGGGACCTCTCGCGAGACAAGGATCGAATGCCCTACAAAGATCCTTTTCAATGGGCAGGAGTCTTGATGCGGTGGGGATTCGGGGAGAGCTCTCTGGGGGAACTTGAACGAATCGCTACGGACCCAAGCTCAGCTCCCTTTGAGGTGACAGGCGCAAAGCGCCTCGCTGGAGCACTTCGGCAAGCGCGCCTTCCTTTAAGTCTGCGCTCGAAGGGCAACTATAGAAATTCCAGGCAAAACCGGTTCGCTGAGGAGATCCAGAGCCTGCGAGCAGGCCGCCCCGGCTTGCTCTCTTCAGTGCAGCCTGATCTGCTGGGCTCTCGTCACTGGCCTGAAGAGATCGCTGCACTTGCTGCGGACCCATCTGTGCCCGATCTTGAGGTTCGCGATCTCGACGCACTCAAGGCTGGTCTCGGGTTCCTCGTGCGGGAGAACACACCTTGGGACGGGCCTGCTCCCGGTAGGCTCGATCTTGCGTTCGATGTCTGGGTTCCGTGGCTTGCACGCCTTGATACCCACGCATGGGCCGACCTCTTGCATCGATTGATAGAGAAAGCCCTCGACTATCGGGACCCGCACTATCTTATGAGTCAGGTGCCTGCCCTATTGCCATGGCCAGCCGAGGCCGCAATCTCCAAGCGCTTGCCGAGAAAGATCAGTGCGGTTGCCACCGTAGCCAAGGATGGGGATCTAGAGCCAAAGCACCTCCTCCTTTACTTGCTACGGCTGGCGATCCACCTCGAGGACCGCGCCAGGCTGCATAAATGCCTGACAGACCTAAGCCGGCGTCGTGGTGATCTGCCTGACGTCATCAATTGGCATCCGCTGCCGGCATTGCTCCGCTTGAAGGTCGATGCGGCGCTCTTCGAAAAGGCCAATCGGCAGCTGGAGAAGAAGCTCAGCAAAGGGAGCCTAAGCTTTTGGCTGCGCCTGGCAGCGGCTTATCTATGGACACGGCCAGCCGAGGAACGCCTCGCCTGGTTCTTTAAGGTCGCTAAGTTTACCGGCAGCTCCGAGCCGACGGCGAGACTCCTTCTCGATTTCCTGCTCGACATTGATCGTGCCTCGGCGCTATCGGTTGCAATGGAAAATCCAGATCTGAGGGCACTACTGGACGATCCCTACTTTCGAAGTGCAGCTGCCAGTTGGACGCTTAAGGTGACAGGAGCCGAGCTGCCCTCCAGCTACGATTTTATGATCAGGAGCTTTCCTATCCAGAGCATAGGAAACTGGCTAAGGGCTGCGGGGCGGGCGGAGGAATTCCAGCGGTGGGTACGAGATCTGTTTGCTGCGATGACAGCCAAGGCTGAACAGTGCGACAGTGTGAGGGCTCAAAAAGGTTGGATCGAATGGGAGGACTGTTCAGGACCCCGGCGAGTTCGCTTGGCAAGCCGTGAGATTTTCGAATCGGATTTTTCTTTACAGGAATGGGCACGCCAGGAACCGGCCGAGTTCCGTGCGCTTCTCGCAGGGTTCATTGCGCAGATAAAGGCTCCTTACCATTCCTACTGGGAGCTCGCTGGATTCGTCGAGGCTGTTGCAATCGCTTGGCTGGAACTCGAACCTTCCGGTGCCTATCGATGGCTGCAGTCTTTTCAGGAGGAAGTGCGCCACAGCTCGACGACTAACGGTGTCCCCAGCATGATTTACCACCTCTGGGACCTGAAATTCTGCATGTCTGTAGAGCACCAGGAGTTCCGAGAGATTCTCATAAGGGCTGCTTCAAGCGATTATGAAATTGCTGCGCATGCCTTGGCTGCTCGCATGCATGGCGCCCTCAAGGAACTGGACCGAATTATCGATCCTCTACGTCGGAGCTCGGCTCAGCTCGAACGGGCTCTAGCCGTCTCGATTCTTGCCTGGCACCCCTCGGGAGAGAGGCGACTGAAGCGTTTGAGAGACCATGACCCGAGCCTCTGGGTAAGGGGACATGCCAACTGGGCCTTTCGTATTTGCCAGCGCGACCGGATTGGGCGCGAGGTCTACCGCAAGGCGCTCGAAGATCCGGAGATCGTCGGGCGGCAAGCGAAGCTTCAGCAACTGGCTCCTCTTCTAATGCCCACGTTCCATGTCTGGCGGTTTGAAGACAAAGCTTTTCGAGAGTTGGAGGGCCGGCTGGAGGAGAGGGGCCGCGCCCTCCTGGTGGAATTCAAACACCAAGCGACCCGCCAAGACCTATCGCGAGAAAAATTTTTCGGCAGAGAGCTAGCAAAGTACTGTCGAGGCGAGGATCTCGATCGCTATTCGCGCGGGCTCGGGCGGCAGCTCTTCCCTTGGTGGTGAACCGTGCCTCCACACGTTGGGTGCGCGGGCCCCTTACCTAGCGCGGACTCTCGCCCGCAACCCAAGCCATGGTAACGCCGTTTCGGTTCTGCGCGCCGCGCGACGATTCTCGGAAGTAGTAGATCAGAGCCTGTGAAGGAATCGATCGCTTCGAGCGCGCCCGCGCGGGTCTTGTGCGTGGTAGGGAAGTCAAAGCATCCTCGGTGTGCGCGAGCACCGGGAGCGACCTATGTGTGGTGATACTGGTTCGAGTCGGCAGCGCTTCGCGCGGGTACGCGCTACAGCGAGAGTACCAACAGACGGCCCAGAGCGCGGTCGAATCCCCCTTCTCTTTGAGCAGCGCGGGGGCTGCTACCCGGTGCCATGGCCGGCCGCGAGCATTTCGGCTCTCCGGCATCCCCTTTAGCGGGCCGCCGCGAGCTCGCGCTCGAGCTCGTCCAGGAGGAGCTCCTCGGCGGCCAGGGCGAGCGCCGCGGCGGTCGTCCGCTCGAGCAGGCTCGCGAGCGACAGCCGGACGCCGAGCTCCTGCTCCAGGAGATGGCGGACGCGAGGCAGGAGGAGCGAGCGGCCGCCGAGGGCGAAGAAGTCGTCCTGCCGCCCGACGCGCGAGACGCCCAGGACATCGCGCCAGACGTACGCCACCGCCTCCTCGGCCGGCGTCGCCGGCGCCTCGTAGCCGCCGGCCGAGGTCGCCTCGAGCTTGGGGACCGGAAGAGCCCGGCGGTCGAGCTTGCCGCTCGCGTTCCGCGGCAAGGCGGGAAGTAGGGCGAAGAGCGACGGCACCATCGGCTCGGGGAGGCGCTCTTTCAAGAACCCGCGGAGCTCGGCCGCCGTGGCGCCCTGCCCCGGCCGCGCCGCCCACCAGGCGACCA
>DASQPA010000122.1:0-4506 GCA_035644215.1 Thermoanaerobaculia bacterium | reverse complement strand
AGCAAAGTCTTTGCCAACCCTGCCGTCTGACGGGGGGCTTGCCTCCGGCGCGGGCGGGTGTACAATGCGCTTCATGCCTAGACACTCTATGCCTCTCGCCACGCTCCTCCTGGCCGCTCTGCCGTTCGTCTCTCCGCTCTGTGGGCAGACCTGGCGCCCGGTCGGTCCCGCTGGAGGTATCTCTGGAACCCTGGCCGCGTCGGCGTCGGATCCGGGCCTGGTCTACCTGCTCGGCCGCTCGGCGGGCGACAATGGCTCCACCCTGTATCGCAGCACGAACGGCGGGCAACGGTGGCAGCGGGTGCCGGGGCCTGCCCTGGACGCTCTGCTTGCCGTCGACGCGCGGAGCGCCGCGACGCTCTATGGCCGGCTGTCCTCCTCCGGCGGTCCGAGACCGCTGGCGAAGAGCGTCGACGGCGGCAGGCACTGGGCCGTCGCCGACCGCGGCTTGGAGGCGGCGGAAGCGTTGCAGGCGGTGGGCGCCCCGGTCCAGGATCCAGGAAACCCTGGGCGCCTGTTCACGCCGACCCTGCTCGGCCTCTTCGAGAGCACGAACGGGGCTGCCTCGTGGCACGTGCGCACGCTCCAGGACACCCCGGTCGAGGCCTTCACCGTCGACCCGCGCGACTCGTCGCACTGGCTGGCCGGGGTCGAGATCGCCGCCTCCGGCTTCTGCCCGCCGCCAGCAGAGCCGTGCATCGTTCCGGATGTCCTCGAAAGCCACGACGCCGGCCGCACCTGGGCCTCGACCGGCTACCGGGCCCGCCCGATCCTCGCCGCTCCCCGCCCGATCCTCACCGCCTCCCGGCAGCTCTATGTCCTGGCCGGCGGCGCGGTCGTCCGGCGCAGCCCCGGCAAGCCCTGGCGGCCGGCCGTGCCGTTTCCCCAGGGCGTGCTCCAACTGGCGCTCGCGCCGGGCGGCACGCTCTACGCCGCGACTCCCCTCGGGGTCTACCGGAGCACCGATGGCGGCGATTCCTGGCTGCCGTCCGCCGCGAAAGCCCGGCCGCTCGACGGGATCGTTTCCCTGGCGCTCCTGCCGGATGCGGCGGAAACCCTTCTCGCCTCGGGGTTCGAGGAAATCTGGCGCTCCGCGGACGCCGGCGCCACCTGGGGGGCTTCGAGCGCCGGGCTCTCGGGGCAGGCGATCAGCAGCCTGACGGTGGCGGCCGACTCGACGGTGTACGCCGCCCCCGACTTCGAAGGCATCGTGAGCAGCCCGAGCGGGGATGGGACCTGGCGCCCGCGCAACTCCGGCCTGGGGGTCGACGTGCCGCCCTTCAGCGGCAACTTTCAGTCTTTCTCGATCAACGACCTGGCGAGCGATCCTCACGATGCCGCCACCGTCTACGCCCTCGTCACCCGGAGCGTCACGCGCGGCGATCTGGCGCGGACGACCGACGGCGGGAGGAGCTGGCAGATCCTGCCGCCGCTACCCACCGGGGACTTTTACTTCCTGGTGAGCGTCGTCGTTGACCCCGGGTCGTCGTGCAGCCTGTATGTCATCGCCCAGCTGCTCACCAGTGCCGGCGGGGGCTCCGAGACCGGCGTCCTGCTGCACAGCGCGGATGGGGGGGCCAGCTGGCAACGGGTGCTCACGGACGGCGCGGCGATCGCCACGATCGCCATAGGGGCCGTCGACCCGCAGCGCTCCGCGACGGTCTACGCCTGGACCTTCCAGCAGGGACTGCTGAAGAGCACGGACAGCGGCGCGACCTGGCAGGCGACCGACCCGACCCTGCCGGGGGTGCCGAGCAGCAGCTCGCGGACCCTGGTGGTCGATCCGCGGGACTCCCAGACGGTCTATGCCGGCACGTTCCACGGCGTCTACGTGAGCCACGACGGCGGCGCCACCTTCACCGCGATGAACAGCGGGTTTCCCGGGGGCTACAGCCGGCGGCTGCTGCTCGCTCCAGGACCCCAGGGATCGCCGGCCAAGCTCTACCTGCTCGATCAGGAGGGCCTCTTCCGCTGGCTCGCCGACCAGGCGACCTGGGTGCCGCTCGACAACGGCCTGCCTGCCGGCCTCCCCTTGGGTGCCGGGGACCTGGCGTTCGATCCCGGAAACCCCGACGTCCTCTATCTCGCAACCGACGGAAAGGGTGTCTATCGGCTTGATGTTGGGGGGAGCCCGTAGGGACTGACTTTGCCGCCGGGAGGGGTCGTCTTGCCGCGGGTAGAGACGCCCAGCCGTTACCACAGGCCTTGCCCTGACCACGAACGCCAGGGCGTCTCCAACGCCGCCAGGACCACAGGCGTCTCCGACCTGCGGAGACGCCCTGGCGGCGGTGGTTGAGGCAAGGTTCGTGGTAGCGGCTGGGCGCCTCTACGAACACCCCCTCTCGGTCGCCCCTACGGGAGGAAGCCCCCGCCTCGACAGCCGCCTATCCGCGCCCCAGCGCCTCTCCGATCTGCCGGGTGAGCGCCTCGCCGCGGCCGATCCACTCCCGGGCCTCGGCCTCGCCGGCGGCGAGCAGGGCCTCCCCGCCACCGCGCAGTTGGGCGACGAGGGCCGGTAAGGCCCCATCCCCCGGGCAGAGGCTCCGCAGGTGCTCCTCGGCCCAGGGGAGGTCCACGACCTCCGGCTCGTCCACCCCTCTCCCGGCGCCGTGCGCCATCCCCCGCAGCACCTGCTCCAGGCCGTCGCGCAGGTGGGGGAGCGACTCGACCGGGAAGCCGCCCCCGGCGAGGACCGCCGCCATGCGCACCCGGCGCTCCCCCTGGAGGAAGATCTCCCGTGCCCGCGCCTGCCGAACCCGGCGCTCTTCGTCGTCCGCCCGGCCGGGTGCCAGGGTGGGGGAGCGGTGGAGCGGCCGGCCGCCGTGGGCGAGCTGGAGGAAACCCGCCGCGGCCAGGCGCTCGATGGCGGCGAAGGTGGCGCGGTCGACCACCTCCACGGTCCCCACGGTCGCCGGCATCCGGGCGGTGATCTCCTGGCGATCGGCCTCGGTCGGCCGGTCGAGGACCGCCAGGATCGCGGGGGTGGCGGGGCCAGGGGGCTCCTCGCGGATCTCCAGGTGCAGCAGGCGCTCGCCCCAGAGCTGGAGCAGATCGTCGCGCAGGCGCTCCGCCGGCGCGGCCGGCCGTTCCGGTGCCTCCGGTCCCGCCGGGCTCGTCGCCCGCCGCGCCGGGCTCCCCAGGAGCGCCTCCAGGCGCTCGACCAGCGCCCGCCGGCCCGAGGGGAGCGGCATGGTGTCAAAATCCGTGGCGCCGTCGACCACCTGATCGGCGAGGGCCTGCTTGCCGGCGAGCAGGGTGAGCATGCGTTGCTCGATGCTGTCCTCGGTGACCAGGTTGATGACCTGGACCGGCCGCGTCTGGTGTTTGCGCCAGGCGCGCGCGATCCGCTGTTCCAGCCGCGCCGGGTTCCAGGGCAGGTCGAGGTTGATCACCACGTTGGCCGCCTGGAGGTTCAGGCCCACCCCGCCGGAGTCGGTCGACAGGAAGAGCCGGCAGAGCGGGTCGTCCTTGAAGCGGTGGATCTCGGCCCGCCGCTTGACCTGGGGGACCGCGCCGGTGTGCCAGGCGAATCCCACCCCGCGCTCCCGGGCGCGCTCGCGCACCAGCTCGAGCATCCGCTGCCACTCGGAGAAGACGAGCACCTTGGTGCCCGGGTCGGCCAGCACCTCGTCGAGGATGGGGTCGAGCTCCTCCAGCTTGGGGCAGAGCCGGCAGTCGGAATCGAGGATGTAGGGGGTGTCGCAGAGCATCCGCATGCAGGAGAGCCAGCGCTGGAGCCGGTCGAGCTCCTCGGGCGAAAGCGGCCGGCGGCGGGCCTCCTCGGCCAGGCGGGCCACCTTGCGCTCGTACTCGTCGTAGCGCGCGAATTGCTCCTCCTCCATGGGGACGAAGAAGTGGTTGACCGTGCGCTCCGGCAGCTGCCCCTCGACCTCGGCCTTGCGGCGGCGCAGGAGCACCGGACCGAGCCGGCGGTGGAGCGCCTGCAGGTTCTTGTAGCCCGCCGGCCGGCCGCGCTCGTCCAGCTGGTAGAAGTCGCGATTGAAGCGGAAGAGGGGGCCGAAGATCGCCGGGTCGAGGAACTGGACGATCGAGTAGATCTCGTCAATGCGGTTCTCGACCGGCGTGCCGGTCAAGACGAAGGCATAAGGGCTCGCCAGCCGCTTGACCGCCTGGGCGGTTTTGCTCTGCCAGTTCTTGATTCGCTGCGCCTCGTCGAGAATGATGACGTCCGGGGCGAGCCGGCGGACGACCTCCTCGCCGTCGACGAGGATCTGCTCGTAGTTGGCGAGGTAGAAGAAGGCGCCGCCGGAGGCCCCCGCCGCCGGTCCCGCCGAATACTGGCGCAGGCGGGAGGCGCGCGGCCCGAGGACGAGGTGAGCCCGCAGATCGGTGAAGCGGGCGATCTGCTCCTCCCATTCCGCCTTGAGCGAGGCGGGGGAGACGACCAGCACCCGCTCGACCCCGCGCCGTTCCCGCAGCAGGGCGCAGGCGGCGATCGCCTGGACGGTTTTCCCCAGCCCCATCTCGTCGGCGAGGAGCGCCCGC
>DASQPA010000121.1:0-28987 GCA_035644215.1 Thermoanaerobaculia bacterium | reverse complement strand
GATCAGCCTGGCCGGCCAGTTCCTGAACGTGACCCTCGTCACCACCAACGCCGACGGCACGCTGCAGGCGGCCTGCGTCGACAGCCTGGACGCCGCGACGGCGGCTCTCAACGCCTCGCCGGCCCTCGAGGAGAAATAACGTGATGCGGACCCCAGGCAAGCTCCACCTCGCCCTCTTCGTCCTCCTCGCCCTCCTGCTCGCCGCGGCACCCGTCTTCGCCAATGCCACGATCAGCATCGTCAACGTCAACGCGCCCGGCGTGGGCTTCAACGACCCGACGCCGCGCGCCCCGGTGGGGGGCAACCCCGGCACCACCCTCGGCCAGCAGCGCCTCATCGCCTTTCAGCACGCCGCCTCGATCTGGAGCTCGATCCTCGACAGCGCAGTGCCGATCTACATCCAGGCACAGTTCACCCCTTTGGGCTGCACCGCGACCACGGCGGTGCTCGGCGCGGCCGGCGCCAGCGAGATTTTCGCCAACTTCCCCGGCGCCCCGAAACCCAACACCTGGTATCACGTCGCCCTCGCCAACCGCCTGGCCTTCGGCGACCTCGACTCCGGTCCCAACGGCACCGACTCGGACGACATGGTGGCCTTCTTCAACAGCAACATCGGCCTGCCCGGCTGCCTCACCGGCAACGACTGGTACTACGGCCTGGACGACAACCACGGCACCAAGATCGACTTGGTCACCGTGCTCCTCCACGAGTTCGGGCACGGCCTCGGGTTCTCCGCCTTCTTCAGCAAGGCGACCGGCGCCCTCCTCGGCCCCCCCTTCTTCGACGACATCTACGAGCGGTTCCTCTTCGACACCACGACGGGCCTCCACTATGACGCGATGACCAACGCCCAGCGCGCCACCTCCACCTTGAACTCGCAGCGGGTGGTATGGGACGGCCCCCAGGTGACCGCCAAGGTGCCGACGACGCTCGCCGCCGGTACCCCGCTCCTCGCCATCAGCGCCCCTGCCTCGCTCGCCGGCAACCTCTCGGTGGGCACGGCCGCCTTCGGTCCGCCGCTCGCCTCGCCGGGGCTCACCGGCAGCATCGTCGCCGGCCTCGATCCGGCGGATGGCGCCGGCCCCTCGACCCTGGACGGCTGCTCGGCCTTCACCAACGCGGCGGCGGTCGCCGGTAAGATCGCCCTCGTCAGCCGCGGCACCTGTGGCTTCATCGTCAAGGTGAAGAACGCCCAGAACGCCGGGGCGGTCGGCGCCATCATCGCCGACAACGTGGCCGGCTCGCCGCCGGCCGGCCTGGGTGGCGTCGACCCGACGATCACCATTCCTTCGATCCGCATCACGCTCAACGATGGCAACGCCATCCGAACCGCGCTCACGAGCGGCCCGGTCAGCGTGACCCTCGGCGTCAACCTGGCGGTTCGCGCCGGCGCCGACGCTTCCGGCCGCGCCCTGGTCTTCACCCCCAACCCCTTGCAGGGCGGCTCCTCGATCTCGCACTGGGATACCAGCGCCTTCCCCAACCTGTTGATGGAGCCGGCGATCAACGCCGACCTGACCCATGGCGTCGACCTCACCCTGCCCCTGCTGCGCGACATCGGCTGGGCGCCGGACGCGGATTTGGACGGCGTGGCCGACGACCAGGACCAGTGCCTGCATTCGATCCTCACCTCGACCGTGATCGTCGACGCCTGTGATTCGGGCGTCCACAACACGCTGTTCACCAACGGCTGCACGATCTCCGATCAGATCGCCCAGTGCGCCGCCGGGGCGCACAACCACGGCGGGTTCGTGAGCTGCGTCTCCCACCTCACCAACGACCTCAAGAAGGACGGCGTCATCAGCGGCTCCGACAAGGGCAGCATCCAGAGCTGCGCCGGCGGCGCCCGTATCCCGTAAACCCTCTCTGCACAGGCCGGCGGCGAGAGCCGCCGGCCTTGCCTCTCAGGGCCGCGCCTTCTCCTGCGGCAGGAACCGCTCGTAGACCGCCTTCTTGAGCAGCGCCGGGGGAAGGAGCCCCTGCGCCAGCAGGAAATCGTGATAGCGCTGGCGGTCGAAGCGCTTGCCGAGGGTGCGCTCGACCTCCGCCCGCAGCTCCATCAGCCGGGTGTAGCCGCAGAAATAGGCGGTCGCCTGCCCCGGTGTGCGGAAGGTGTAGCGCTCGACCTCCGAGAGGGCCATCGCCTCGGACAGGATGACGTCCTCGCGCAGCACGCGCATCGCCTCCTCCCGGGTGATCGTGCCGAGCTGCAGGCCGGGATCGAGGAGCGCCCGGGCGGCGCGCGCCAGACGGGACTGGAGAGTCATGAGCTGCCCGTCGAGCGGCTCGTACGGCTTGACCTCGACCTCGGCGTAGAGCGCCCAGCCCTCGACGTTGACCGAATTGAAGCCAAAGATGGCGCGCGCCTTGGACACCCCCTTTTCGATCATTGCGGAGTACTGCAGCTCGTGCCCGGGCCGCCCCTCGTGAGCGGTCAAAGCCCAGGAGATGGCCTCGGAGGTGAAGTCGTCGAGCGCCAGGCTCCCCTGGCCCGCCTGACCCGGGATGCGCAGGGGCAGCACAAATTCCCCCAACTCGCCGGTGTTGCCGATGAGCCGCGGCGGCTGCATGTTGGGGGCGGGGATCTGGGCGCTCTCCGCCGCGCTCGCCAGGCGCACCTGCATGGGGCGGCTCGGCAGGGTGACGATGTGCTCGCGCCGGATGATCTCCTCCAGGTCGCGGACGCGCTGCTGGTAGAAGGGTAGGATGGCCTCGCCGGCCAACTGCTGTTTGCGCAGCTCGCGCAGCACGTCCCGGTAGTCGGTCTGCTGCCAGCCCTTCTGTTTCGCCACCAGCGGGGCGAGAGTCTGCATCTCGTTCTGGATCTCGCGGAAGGCGACCTCGGCGCGGGAGACCAGCTCGGCCACCGGCATGTCGACCCCGAACTGCTTCAAGGCGAAGGCGTAGAGCTCGGGTGGCTGGCGAAAATCGGCCCGCGCCTTGGGCAGGATCTCCCGGCGGAGGAAGTCGTCGTAGGCCGCGACCTGCTGCTGGATCCGGGCGTAGGGCTCCTGGTAGCCGGCGATCTTGTACTTCTCGAACAGGGGGCCGAGGCCTGCCAGGTAGGTGGCGCTGTTGCCGAGGACCTTCTCGACCTCGCCCTTGAACGGATAGATGCGGCCGGGTTTCTCGCTGGCGCGGACGAAGTCCTCGGCCAGGCGGGCGAGCGGAGTGAATCCGGGTTCCATCCCCGCGTACTTGCGCAGGCGGACCAGGGCCGCCGCCCGCCGGGCCGGCTCGACCCGGTCGTCGAGGAGGCCGCGCACCCCCTGGAAGACGTCCTGGCCGAGATCGAAGAACCCGACCTCGTAGGTCTCGGCGAGACGATTCCCCTCCAGGTAGGTCTCGGCCGCCTGGAGGAGGATCTCCAGGTCCTGGCGGACGTCGGGGTCCGGCTCCGCGGCGAGCCGCTGTTTCAAGGTCGCGACCACCTTCCGGACGTCGGCGTTCTCCCGCTCGCGGAAGCCGGGGTTGAGATCGAGGATCTGCTCGTCCAGGCCGGAGACGCCGAGCTGTACCGCTGCCTCGGGGCCGTAGCGGGCGAAGACGTCGAGCAGAAGCTGGGAGCTCTGATCGCTTTTCTCGACCCAGGCCCTGGGCGCCTCCGCCGCCCGGGAGGGCAGAGCGAGGGCGATAACGAGCACAGGGACTGCGCGGGCACTCCGGTTCTTCATACCAGGTAGACCTCCGGGAGAGGATCGTACGTGATCTGCGGTAAGCTAGGAAGTCGCCCATTCCGGACGTACCACCCCCCTGTATCGTATTGGGAACACAGCGGGTTTGAGCGCAACGACTCGTAAAGGATTGATGGCATGAGCCAGCAAGTTCTATATATCGCAGATCCATCGGACTGGAGCCGCTCCGGCGCCGCCTACGTCACCTCGGTCTTCCCGGACAGCGCGGTCATCCACTGGGGCTATGGCGATCCGGTCCCCGCCGAGCGGCTCGCCGCCTGGGAGGGGGACTGGATCATCTCGCTGAAGAACGATCTCATCCTGCCGCCGGAAGTGCTGGCGAAGGCCCGGAAGGGTGGGGTCAACTTCCATCCCGCCCCGCCGCAGTACCGGGGGCTGGGCGGCTACTCCTATGCCCTCTACAACGGGGACGACACCTACGGCATCACCTGCCACAAGATGATCAAGGAGGTCGACAAGGGGCCCATCGTGCGCGTCCTGCGCTTCCCCCTTTTCCCCTGGGACACCCTGTCCTCCCTGCGCGAGCGGACCGGCGCCTTCTGCATCGCGTTCCTCCACGAGCTCGTCTCCTACATCGCGAACGAGCAGCCGCTGCCGCTGGCCGCCGAGGTCTGGGGGGAGAAGCTGCTGACGCGGAAGGAATACAGCGCCTTCGTCGAGAAGCTCCGGGCGACGGGTGTGGATCACCGCTGCCTGCGATAGTCTCCCGGCATGCGATTCGAGACCCTGGCGGTCCATGCCGGCCACTCCGCCGACCCGAGCGGCGGGGTGGCGCCGGCCATCCAGCTGTCCACCACCTTCGTGCGTGACGCGGAAGGGGTGCCGGTCTCCGGCCATACCTACATCCGCGAGTCGAACCCCAATCAGACGCAGCTGGAGGCGGCTTTGGCGCCGCTCGAGGGGGCGGCGGCGGCCCTGGTCTTCGCCTCCGGGATGGCGGCCGGGATGGCGCTCCTCCAGTGCCTGCCGCCGGGCTCCCACGTCGTCTTTCCCGACGACGTCTACTACGGCTTCCGCGACGCCGCCCACGACTTCCTGCCGCAGTGGGGGATCGCCAGCGACTTCGTGGGGATGGAGGACCTGGACGCCCTCGCCCGCGTCCTGCGTCCCGAAACCCGGGTGGTTTGGCTGGAGACGCCTTCGAACCCCATGCTCAAGGTCGTGGACCTGGCCGCCGCCGCCGCCCTGGCCCGCGCCGCCGGCGCCCGGACGGTGGTCGACAACACCTTCGCCACTCCGGTCCTCCAGCGGCCGCTGGAGCTGGGGTTGGACGTCGTCCTCCATTCGTCGACCAAGTACTTCGGCGGCCACAGCGACGTCCAGGGGGGCGCCCTCCTGTTCGCCCGCAGGGACGACCTCTTCGCGCGGGTGGAGCATGCCCGCCACCTCCTGGGGGCCGTGGCCTCCCCCTTCAACTGCTGGCTGGTGCTGCGCGGCCTGCGCACCCTGGCCTGCCGGATGGCGGTGCAGAGCGCCGGCGCCCTCGCCGTGGCAGAGGCCATGGCCGAAATGCCGGAGGTGGCCGCCGTCCACTATCCCGGGCTTCCCGGACATCCCGGCCACGCCATCGCCGCCCGCCAGATGTCGGCGTTCGGCGCCATGCTCTCCCTGCGCGTCCGGGCGGGGCGGGAGGCAGCGCTCCGTGCCGTCTCCCGGGTCCGGCTGTTCACCCGCGCCACCTCGCTGGGCGCCGTCGAGAGCCTGATCGAGCACCGCGCCACCAGCGAGGGGCCGACCTCCCGCACCCCGCAGGACCTCCTCCGCCTGTCGATCGGGCTGGAGCATCCGGACGACCTGATCGAGGACCTGCGGCAGGCCCTGTCGTCCTGAAATCCCCGCAACCTCCGGAAACGACGACGGCCGGCGTGTCGCCACGCCGGCCGTTCGTTTTGTCTCTCTCTCTCGACTTGCCGTGCCAGGGGCAGCTCACCTGGTTACCGCACCCCCTCCCCCCCGTTTCAGACCCTCTCAAAAAAGAACGACAGGACTACAATGAAACGTCAAGCCACCGGGGTCCTCCCCCCCTTCTTTGGACAACCATAGCGGCGACGTTCGTTGTCCAGGTGCGCTACCCCCCGGCAAGCGAGACAAGCGGTTTTGTTTTGTCACACGGCTGTAACATGAGCCAGTTCGCGCTGAGGCTGAAACGCCTCGACCTGGCGCCAGGAGCGGTCGAGGTTGTCGCCAAAGAGGACGACCAGGTCGCCCGGCCGGGCGAGGCCCAGGGCGCGGTCGACCGCCGCTTCCTCCGGTAGCGCTCCGGGGAGGATGCGCTCGGCCGCCATCCCGCCCGCGCGGAGCCCCTCGCGCAGCAGCTCCGGCGCCTCGCCCAGCTTCCGGCCGCGCCGATCGTCGTCCTCGCGCAGGAGCACGAGGTCGAAGGCGGGGGCGGCGGCCCGGCCGAGGGCGCGGATGTCCTCGTCCCGGCGGTCGCCGGGGGCGGCGAGGACGCCGATCCGCCGGCCGGCGACCCGCAGGGCGAGGAGGGTGCGGGCCATCGCCGTCATGCCGTGGGCGTTGTGGGCGTAGTCGAGCAGGACCCGGAAGGGGTGGCCGTCATAGAAGTTCCCCCGGCCCGGGGCGGTCCCGAAGCCCAGCTCGAAGCTGGCGAGCCCCTGGCGGATGGCCTCGAAGCCGACCCCCAGGCCGTGGGCGATGGCCGCCGCGAACATGGCGTTCTCCACGTTGTGCCGGGCCTGGCCGGAGAGGGTGGCCGGGATCTGCTCGACGGGGAGGAGGGGGATCGCCACCTCGCCGTCCTGGAAGACGATCCGCCCCGCCCGTCCCGCCCCCTTCTCCAGCACCACCGCCTTGCCGCGCGCCCGCACGTGCCGGAGCACCCGGGTGCGCTGCGGATCGAGGCTGACGAAGATCGGCTCGCCCGGGGAGGCCTTCGCCATCCGCGCCACCCGCGGGTCGTCGGCGGAGAGGACGCAGTAGTCGCGCGCCACCTCGACGACGATCTGCTTCAGGCGCGCCAGCTCGTCGAGGTCCTCGATCCCGCCCAGTCCCAGGTGGTCGGCGGCGACGTTGGTGACCGCGCCGACGTTGCACTTCCGAAAGCCGAGCCCCGAGCGCAGAAGGCCGCCGCGGGCGGTTTCGAGCACCGCGGCGTCGACCGTCGGGTCGGCGAGCACCAGCCGGCTCGCCCAGGGGCCGGTGAGGTCTCCCGAGGCGACCAGGGTGCCGTCGATGTGGACCCCGTCGGTCGTCGCCATGCCGACCCGGTGGCCGGCGAGCTTCAGGATGTGCCCCACCATGCGGGTGGTGGTGGTCTTGCCGTTGGTGCCGGTGATCGCCGCCACCGGGATGCGCGCCGCGGAGGCGCGCGGGAAGAGCATGTCGAGAATGGCTCCCGCGACGTCGCGCGGCCGGCCCTCCGAGGGGGCGAGGTGCATGCGCAGGCCGGGGCCGGCGTTGACCTCGACGATGGCGCCGCCGACCGTGCGGTGGCTCTCCGCGATGTTGGGAGAGAGGAAGTCGACCCCGGCGATGTCCAGGCCGACGGCCCGGGCGGCGCGCTCGGCCATCAACCGGTTGTCGGGGTGGAGGGAGTCGGTGCAGTCGATGGCCGTGCCGCCGGTCGAGAGGTTGCCGGTGGTGCGGAGGAAGAAGACCTCGCCCGCCGAGAGCACTGAATCGGCGGTCAGGCCGGCCTCGGCGAGGAGCCGCCGCGCCTCCTCGTCGAGCGTCATCCGGGTGAGCGGCTTCTCGTGTCCGCGGCCGCGGCGCGGATCGCTGTTGACCTGCTCGACCAGCTCGCGCACCGTCTGCCGGCCGTCCCCCACCACGTGCCCCGGGACCCGCCGGGCCGCCGCGGCCACCCGGCCGTCGACCACCAGGATCCGGTAGTCGCAACCCGGCTGGTGGCCCTCGACGATCACCCGTGAGGAGCCGACGGCGGCGGCCCGCATGTAGGCCGCCCGCACCGGGTCGGGTCCCAGGAGGCCGGTCGAGACCCCCCGGCCGTGATGGCCGTCCTTCGGCTTGACCACCACGGGATAGCCGAGTCGGCCGGCCGCCGCCACCGCCTCCTCGGCGTCGCCGGCCAGCTCCTGGCGGGGGACCGGCAGCCCGAGACCCGCGAGGAGCCGGTGGGTGAGCGTCTTGTCGGCGGCGATCTCGACCGCCGTGTGGGGGGTGCTGCTGGTCAGGGCCGCCTCGATCCGCTTCTGGTGGCGACCCTGCCCGAGTTGGATCAGGGCGCCCTCGTTCAACCGCCGCCAGGGGATGTCCCGCTCCTCGGCGGCCTGCACCAGGGCGGCGGTCGAGGGACCCAGGGCGTGCTCCTCGGCCAGCCGGCGCAGGGCCTGGAGCTCGGCCGCGAAGTCCCAGGGGCGCGGGTCGTGGTCGGCGCGCTCCGCCGGCAGCAGGTGGCGGATCACCTGCTGAGCGAGGTCGGCGGCGGCGAGGCCCAGGGCCTCCTCCCGATAGGTGAAGACGACGTGGTAGCCGCCGCGTGGCAGGCCGGCGCCGCGGGTCTTGCCGTAGCTCACGGAGCTTCCGGCCAGGCACTGCAGCTCCAGCGCCAGGTGCTCCAGCACGTGTCCCAGCCAGGTCCCCTCGCCCTCGGTCATCCGCCGCACGAAGCCGCCCGGCTCCGAGTAGGAGCAGGTGTGCTCGGCGAGGGTCGGCAGCAGGGCGAGGAGGCGTTCGGCAAAGCCGGGGAGGCGGCCGGTCGGGTAGTCCTCCAGTTCCTCCAGGTCGAGCCGCAGCCGGATCACCGGCCAGAGGGCATAGAGGTTGGGGCCACGGTAGACACGGGTTTCAAGGATTTTCATCTCGGAGTGCCTCAAAACGAGCAGGCGATGGGGGTTCAAGCCGTGCAGGCACACCGGAAATCAAAGCATGGCACATGCCAGCGACCGGCACGGACTGGAGCCCCAAGAGAGGATTCATTCGCCCTGCGGCTTGTCGGGCTCGGGCAGCATCCTGTCGGCGGCGGCTGCGGCGGTACCGTGAGCGTGGGCGGCTCCGGGGCGCCCCCGCCGCTCCCGCAGGTCGTAGCGGCAGCCGACGGTCAGGAAGTCGACCCGCAGGCCGAGCATGGGGAGCGGATCGCCGGTCGCGCGGGGAGGAGCGGAGCGGACCGCCTCCGCCGCGTCGACCACCATCGCCGCTCCGCCCCCGCGGACCTCCAGGGTCGCCGCTCCGTCGACGAGCAGGGCCGTATCTTCGTCGAGCCCCACGGCAAGGAGGGTGGGATCGACGGCCAGGGCGGCCAGGAGGCGGCCCAGGCGATCGCGCTGGCGCTGGGCGGGATCGAGGAGCAGCCCGGGCAGGAGGCCGAGCCCGGGTGCCAGCCCCAGAGACCGGCGGCGGCCGGCGGTGGGTGCGACGGCCGGGGCGAGGCACTGCTCGCCGAGGATCGCGGCGCCGGCGCCGCTCCCCCCTACCGCCATCCCCGCCGCGTGGCGCCGCCGGACCGTCTCGCCCAGGGGGATGCCGTCGGGCAGCTGCAGCCAGGAGGAGCCGCTGCCGGCGAGGAACAGGCCGGTCGCGTCCTCCAGGAGGTCGAGACGGGTCCACCCGGCAGTGGCGCTCAGGCGCAGCACCTCGACCGATTCGGCGCCGAAGTCGTAGAAGACGTCGCCCAAGCGCTCGGCCATCGCCGCCATCGCCGCGGGCGCTCCCAGCGGCGAGAGGTCGCGGTCGGCCAGCTCGCCGGCCAGGGTGAGGACCACGAGGTTGGCGTCCGGCCCTCCCGCCGCCTCGTAGAAGGCGCGCAGGAGCTCGCGCTCGCCCGGCCGGTCGGCGAGCCCGCCGATGGCGACCAGCCATCCGGGTCCCGCGGCGTCTCTCGGTTCCTCGTCCAGGTTCCAAAACCCCTATCCCGGCTCCCGGCGGCGGTGCCGGGGCGGGTCAAGGGTACCGTACTCCACCTGCTACTACGCCAAGGGCGGGAACGGGGAACCTTTCCCGGGCCTTCGGAAGTGTTTCCGGGCCCTGCGGCGTAAGCCGCCACGCCCGTGCCGGCCGCCCGGCGGTCGGCCTGGTGCAATCTCAAGAAAATAAAGCCCCGAGGGGCGACGGTCCCGCTCGATTCCGCCGCCCCTCCGGGCTCACCGCCTCAGGCGGTCCGCTTGCCCTCCACCAGCAACCGCCCGGCCGTCTCCAGAGCCACGGCGCCGCTCGCCTCGAGGACTTGGGTGAGGCACTCGGGGAGGCGGACGAGAGCTTCCGCCATGTGCATGGCGGCGGCGAGCTCGGGGTCGTAGTTGCGCAGATACCCGACGACCTGGCCGTTGGACTCGACGGCGTACCCCTCGGGGCTCCGTTCGTGCTGGAGCCGGAAGAGGCGATCGAAGCCGGTGCCGGGGAGGACCGCGGCGGCGAGGAGCGCCCGCTCGCGGTGGGCGAAGACCGCTCTTGGGACGTCGCCGGCGGCCAGGCTCTCGCCCCGCCGGAGGACCGCCCAGCCAGGGCTGGGGATCGGCACGACGATCCACGGGCCGGCCACGTCGGCCTGCGCCGCGGTCAGCGGTTCGTCCTGCTGGTCGAGACGGGCGAGGAACTCGGGGGTGAAGGCGTTGGACGGACGGGGGGTGCTACCATCTTCATGGTCTCGCATGGCCTAGCTCCTTGCGGGATCTGGCTCGGGTGAGGTCGCACTCGCCCGGGCCGCTTTGGTGTTTGGGCCTCTCCGGACACGCGCCGGGATGGCCGCTGTGGGTGGGGACCTGCGGTGGCTGGTGGTGAGGCGGGGTACCTCCTTGGGAAGAGGCTGCGTTGCAGCCGACTCTATCGGGGCGGGGAGGCGGAAGTCAAGCGCGGAATGCGCGCGGTTTACGCCTCCAGGTTCTCCCGAAACGTCTTCCGGAGCTCCGAAAACAGTTTCGGCGGCCCGGAAAGTGTTCCGGAGGCTCCGGAAGGCCTTCGGATGCTCCGAAAACCGTTCCGGATGCTTCGGAAGTCGTTCCGGATGCTCCGAAAACCGTTCCGGACGCTCCGAAAACCGTTCCGGATGCTCCGAAAACCGTTCCGGATGCTCCGGAAGTCTTTCCGGAAGCTCCGGAAGACGTTTCCGACGCTCCGGAAGCCTTTTGGAAGCTCCCGAAGACGTTTCCGAAGCTCCGGAAGCCTTTTGGAAGCTCCGGAAGGGTTTTTGGGAGCGGTTGGACACGCCGGGCGTTGCCCCCGGCGGAGACGTCCCGGGTCCCCGTGGCCTGCGACACGGCATCGTTGCGACCTGGGAGCGTCTCTACCCCAGGCAGAGACGACTTCTTCACACGCTCTGCGCCACCCTTGGCGGAAACCTGGCCAGAAGGAGCAGCCTCCCAGACCGGCACAGCGTCTCCTGCCGCGTCCCTCCCCCCGGGGCGGGGGAGGGTTGGGCTCTGGGGAGAGGAGGGGAGCGGCCTCGATCCGGACGGAGGGTAGCCGACTTCGCGTGGGCCGGAGCCTCGCGGCCCCGGTCCATTTCAGTCCCTGCGAAAAAGCGCCGGACCAGATTCGTTCAAAGCGGTTGCGTGAAGGTGAGGCTCGTGGTCCCCGTCGCCTGCGCCAGGCCGTTCAGCACGCATTGGAGCACGGCTTGGGGATCGCGCAGGTTGACGATCAGAAGCTGGTCGCCGGCAAAACGTCCGCTGGTGACGGTGGCGGAGAGCCCGGCGGCACCGCCGACGCTGCCCAAAGCCATCACCAGGCCCGTAACGTCGGCGTAGCTCACGGAGTTGTCCGCCCACACGATGTCCAGCGTGCCGACGATGTTCGCCGCCGACATACACGTCAGCTCGCCCGCGAGCGTGAAGGTGAACGTGCCGGTCGTGGGGCCACCGCCCGGGACCACGCAATTGGTGATCGTGCCGCCGCCGGTGGCGACGGCGTGCGGCGCCGGTGTCGGCGGCAGCACGAGCCTCGCGGGCGGGTCGAAATTGAGCGTGATCGACGCGAGGCAGGTACCGTCGAGCTGCGCGGCAGCGGGGCTCGCGCACCAGACCACGGCCGTAGCCAGCAACAACGCAAAGACCACGGGGAACCGGCGCCGGCCGATGGGGATCGCGGAACCTGCAGGCGGACGGGAAGACCTCATGCGGGTGCCTCCTTTCGGGGGGCGAGAGAGTTAGGATTGAGGCTGGCGCAAAGATGCGCAGGAACGACGAGGATAAAGGTCTGCGAGGGGTTTGGGTATCGTCTCTAGGGAGGATGCGGCATCCTCTCTAGAGAGGATACGAGGCTCAGGTGGCTGGGCGGCCCTGCAGCGCCAACCTGATCTGGTCCAAGTGATGCTCATTGTGAGCGGCGACCTTGTCGAATTCATCTCGTAACGTCCGCACCCCGGTCACACTATGCACGAACTCGAGGTGGCCTTTGCTCTCGTAGTACAGGCCGGCGTAGTAGATGATTGCGTTACGAACCGATTCGTAGACTCGCTGTGAGAGGTCGAGAGGCACCTGAGAATAGTCGAGTCCCTTGGCCCAGGCATCCTGATCAAAGACCCAGAGGACCGGACGAGGTTCGCTGAGGACTCGGCGAATGCGGTCGAAGAGAACCGTCTCGCTATCCGCGAGGTGGTGGAGGAGAAATCGGACAGGCCACTTGCCCGGCGCGTAGGTGCGGGCCAGCGCGTCCTGGTCGAGCGAGAAGTATTGCAGCGTCTCGTCTCGGGTCCTTGCGAGATCTTGGATCAGTTGCATGTTGAATTCCTCGTCTCCTGGTACCACTGGGTCTCCTCTGCAATGCTACAACGGAGCGGCATGCTTGGGGAGGATACGGGCGCGCCCTGGCGGTGCCGCGCCGTCGCGGCGGGGGCGCTTGCGCGGCGCGCGAAGTTTTGACATGCTTGCCCGGCTTCGCGAGACAGCTTCAACTGCACGGGCTGCTTGCCGCTCACGGGAGCGGCGGCCCCAACCGCAGACAACCGGAGGGAGGGACCCCCTATGCGTCTCCGTATCGCCGGCGTAGCTCTGCTTCTCCTCTGTCCCCGTCTCACCGCGGCCGCCGAGCCGCCCCTGCCGTTCGAACGCACCGAGAACCACGAGCGCTGCACCAACTACACGGCCACCCGCCAACCCTTCTTCGGCGAGCTCCACCTGCACTCGGTGTACTCGGCCGACGCGGCGACCGTGACGACGCGCAACACGCCGTTCGACGCCTACCGCTACGCCCGCGGCGAGAAGGTCGGGCTGCCGCCGTTCGTCGACACGCGCAAGGTCAAGGTCTCCGACGCCCAGCCGGCGACCGGCGGCGTTTCCGCCCACCCCTACTGCCTGCCGCCGGACACCTGCCAGTACACCGCGACGCGCGTGATCCAGTTCCCCAAGGGCCGGGCGCTCGACTTCGCCGCCGTCACCGATCACTCGGAATGGCTGGGCGAAACGAACATCTGCTTCTTCGAGGGCAACGTCGCCTGCGCGAGCGCGAGCGACTGTAGCACCGGGCAGACTTGCGACAAGCTTCCCGGGGCGGCAAAGGGCACCTGCGTTCCCGAAGGCTATTCGAGCGAGCTCTGCACCCTGGCGCGGCAGTCGCTCTACCGGCTGGAGGGCAGCCCCGGCGCCGCGGCCTTCATCGCCCTGGTCGAGCAGTCCGAGCCGAAACGCTTCCCCTACTGCCTGGAGGGGAAGGACGTGGGCGGGACGTGCAACTTCCAGGCGAAGAACGTCTGGCAGCAGATCCTCGCCGCGGCCGAGCAGAGCTACGACCGGACTCCGGCTTGCAAGTTCACCTCCTTCATCGGCTACGAATACACCTCGATGCCGGTGATGAACCAGTGTATCCAGAGCTCCCGCCCCTGCTTCGCCGACGCCGACTGCGGCGAGAAGGACAAGTGCGCCCAGCGCGGACAGTGCTCGCAGCCGTACGGCAAGACCTGCTACGTGGACAACGGCACGACGAGCGGCTGCGACTCCGGCGCCACCTGCGTCGTCGACGCGGGCGGCAACAACCTGCACCGGAACATCATCTTCAGGAACGCCAACGTCCCGGTCCAGCCGATCACCTATCTCGACGTGCCGACCGGCTGTGGCGCGGGCGAGGACTGCCTGAAGTACACCGGCACCAAGGCCTATCCGATGAGCGCCGGCGCCTTCTCGACGAAAGCGGGCATCGGCCTCGCCTCGCCGACGGTGATGCTCAAGACTCTCCGCCAGCAGTGCAACAAGAGCGACCCCAAGCACCCGTGCGAGTTCCTCTCCAACCCGCACAACCCGAACTTGAGCGGCGGCGCCATGTTCCTGATGCCCGACAGCGCCGAGGACGCGGAGGTGCGCGGCGAGCTCGAGCGGCTGGTCGAGATCTTCCAGATCAAGGGCGGCTCCGAATGCCGCTCCTCGAAGCGCTACCCGGACGCCTGGCAGACCGGCGCCTTCGTCCCCGACGAGCTGTGCGACTTCGAGAACATGAGCTGGGCGAAGCTGACCGGCGCCTTCCTGGTCGAGCCCAGCCCGGCGGCCATCCCGCCTTCGAGCTACGTCCGGAACGTGCTCAAGGACGGCATGCTCTACCAGCAGCAGCACGGCGGCAAGGTCAACCCGTTCAAGCTCGGCTTCGTCGGCGGGCTCGACAGCCACAACGGCACGCCGGGCGCGAGCGACGCCGAGCAGTACGCCAAGACCGCGGGCCACGGCGACGTCAGCTTCGTGGTCTCCGGCCAGGCGCTTGCGGAGACCAACTTCCTCGGCCTGGAGACCAACGGCGGCGGCCTGACCGCGGTGTGGGCGGAGGAGAACTCGCGCGACTCGATCTTCACCGGCATGCAGCGGCGCGAGACCTATGCCACGAGCGGCACCCGTCCGGTGGTGCGCTTCTTCGGCGGCTTCGGCCTGCCCCAGGGGATGTGCGCCAAGGGCGACTTCGCCTCCCAGGGCTACGCCGCCGGAGTGCCGATGGGCGGCACGCTCAACGCAGGCGCCCCGAGTGCCAAGGGCGCGGCGGCGCCGCACTTCGCGGTCTACGCCTTGATGGACCCGGGCTGGGAGGACCATCCGGGCGCGTCGCTCGAGCGGGCGCAGATCGTCAAGGGCTGGGTCGACGCCCAGGGCAAGGTGCACGAGAAGGTCTACGACGTCGCCGGCAAGGCCGAGAAGGCGCCGCTCGACTTGAAGACCTGCCGGCCGGACGTCAAGGCCGGCTCCCCCGAGCTCTGCACGGTGTGGACGGACCCGGAGTTCGATCCCAAGCAGTACGCGTTCTACTACACGCGCGTGGTCGAGAACCCGAGCTGCCGCTGGAACCAGTACTACTGCCTCGACCGGCAGGTCGACTGCTCGAAGCCGCCCGCGTCGAATAAGAGCATCGTCGGCTACACCGAGTTTGAATACCAGGAGTGCTGCAGCAACGAGGTGCCCAAGGCGGTCCAGCAGCGCGCCTGGTCGTCGCCGATCTGGTACGTGCCGGCCGCCGGCAAGCCCGCTGGCAAGTCCGCTGGTACGGAATGACCCGGCGCTGGTACCGCGCGCCGGCGGTGCATTTCGTCCTTTTGGGCGGGCTTTTGTTCGGCGCCGAGCGCGCCTGGCACGCGGCGGGCTCGGCGCGTTCGGCGCGCCGGGAAGCCCGCCCGGCCGCCGCCAGGGGCGCCAGGATCGCCGGGATCCCCGCGCCGGCGCGGCAGGTGCGGCAGGATCTGGAGCGGTTCGGGTATCCGGCCGGTCGCGCCGAGCGCGAGGCGGTGGCGCGGCGCGAGCGGCCGCCGATCGTGATTTCGGCCGTCCGCCTGCGGGAGATCCGGGAGGCGTTCGTCCGCGAGTCCGGCAGGCCGCCCGACCCGGCGCAGCTCCGAGGGCTGGTCCAGCAGGCGGTGGACGAGGAGCTCCTCGAGCGGGAGGGGAGGCGGCTCGCGCTCGACCTCGGCGACCGCGGCATCCGCCAGCGCCTGGTTGCCAAGATGCGGGCGGTGAGCCGCGACCAGGCGCTCGGCGAGGCCGAGCTCTACCGCCAGGCCCTGGACCTCGGTTTGGACGACGACGTCGCCGTGCGAGCGCACCTGCGGCTGAAGATGCGCCTGCTGCTCCAGGAGGACCCCGCCGCGCGGCCGCCGACGGAGGCGGAGCTCGCGGCCTGTCTGGAGCGTCATCGCGAGCGCTTCTCGCAACCGGCCGCGGTCGACTTCACCCACGTCTTCGTCCGCGCCGCCGTCGATCCCGATCACCTGGCCGAGCGCGCGGCCACGCTTTTGGAGCGGCTCCGCGCGGAGCACCTGTCGCCGGAGGAGGGCGCCGCGCTGTCCGATCCCTTCCCCCTCGCCACCCGCTGGGAGGGGCTCAACCGGATGGCGATCGCGCGCCATTTCGGGGACGAGTTCGCCGACGCGGTCCTGGCGCTGCCGCCCGGCGCCTGGTCGGCCCCGATCGCCTCGCCGTTCGGGCTCCACCTGGTCTGGGTCCAGGCCCGGCACGCCACGCAGACGCCGCCGCTCGACAGCGTTCGTGAACCGCTCGTCCAGATCCTGTCGGAGGAGCGCGCGGCGGCGCGGCTGGCCGCGGGGCTCGACCGCCTGCGGCGCCTCTACCCGGTCCGCATCGAGTGGCCGCAGAAGGCCGCGGCCGCGGCTGGCCCGGGAGCGGAAGCGCGGCGATGAGGCGCCGCTCCGCGCTGGCCGCGGCGGGTTTTATCGGGTGTCTGGGGTGTCTGCTTGCCGGAGGCCCGGCGGGCGCGCATCCGCTCGACCCGTCCCTGCTCGAGATCCGCGAGGTCCGCGGCGCGCCGCTCGAAGTGCTCTGGCGGCAGCCGGGCCTGCAGCCGGTCGACGCGCCCGTTCGCCCCGTCCTGCCTCGCCGCTGCGTCCAGGTCGGCCGCGGCGAAGCGCGGCGCGGGGAGCCCTGGTCGGAGGCGCGGTGGCGGCTGGACTGCGGCGGCCGGAGCCTGGTCGGCGAGCGGATCGGGGTCCTCGGCCTGGCGGCAGCGCAAACCGACGCCCTGTTGCGCATCCAGCTGGCCGACGGCCGGCTCATCCAGGCGGTGTTGCGGCCGGACGCGCCGATGCTCACCGTGCCGTCCGGGACGAGCACAGCGCAGGCCTGCCGCGACTACCTCCTCCTGGGTCTCCGGCACATCTTGAGCGGCCTCGATCACCTGCTCTTCGTCCTCGGCCTCGTGCTCTTGGTCCGCGGCCGTGGCCTCTTGTGGACGATCACCGCCTTCACGCTCGGTCACAGCGTCACGCTGTCGCTCGCCGTGCTCGGCGTCGTCCGCATCCCGCCGGCACCGGTCGAGATCCTGATCGCCGCCAGTATCTTCGCCGTGGCGGTCGAGCTGACGCGGCAGGATGCCGGGCGCGCCGTTTCGCCCTGGCGCTCCCCGCGCGCTCTCGCCTTCGGCTTCGGGCTGCTCCACGGTTTGGGCTTCGCCGGTGCCCTGGCGCAGGTGGGGTTGCCGGCGGGCGAGATCCCGCTCGCGCTGGTCTCGTTCAACAGCGGCATCGAGGTCGGCCAGCTCCTCTTCGTCGGAGCCCTGCTCCTCGCGCGCTCGGCGCTCGGCGCGCGCCCGCTTCCCCAGCTGGCGGCGCCGGCCCGCCTGCCCGCTTACGGAATCGGCGCGCTGGCTGCGTACTGGATTCTCGAGCGCGCGTGGGGCCTCGTTTTCTGAGCCCTCGACCGGTCCCCGCACATCGAGGGAGAAGCCGATGCGCACGAAAGAACGCCCACATCTGACGCGTGGCATTGATACTGTGGCTGTCAGGGCCGACGAACCACCCCGGAAGCGGCTGGCCGCCGAACCACTGATGGCCTCCTCGGTGGATGGTGTACAGCACCACGTCCGCGTCGTCAGCACAATTCGCGTATTCGCGGCGGGTGACATCAGCCGCCATCGCCGATTCGACGGGGTTGGGTCGGCAGCGGTTTCTTCGAGCCCAATTCGCCGTCCATGTCGGGACTGCGGGAAACGGTCTGGGAGCAACCCACGACTGACCGCCGTTGTACAGGGCGAACGGATCGGCAGTCCCGTGAAACGCAATCATCGGAACTGCTCGATGTTCTGTACACCAGCTCCAAGGCAATGTTTGCGCAGCTCCCACCATGCCGACCGCCGCGATCCGATCAGACAGCGCGCAGGACAGCACAAAAGCCATGCCTCCGCCATTGGAAAAGCCGTTGGCATAGATCCTCACTGGATCGATGTTGTAGGCCGCCTCCAGTTTGTCGATCAACTCCGAGATGAATCGGACATCCCTCATGAGACCGGGCCCTCGGCTCACGTGCCAGACCCTGGGGCCGACGGCCTCGACTCCCGCTGGGTAGACGACAATGAACCGCTGGTCCTCGGCCAGCTGGTTCCACTCGCTCAGGTTCATTTGCTGGGTCGGCCGTCCCGCTGCGCCGTGCATGCTGATGACGAGTGGCGTCGGCTTCGAGCGGTCGTAGCTCCGCGGGACATAGAGCAGGTACTCCCGCTTCTGGCCCGAGGAGACGATGGAGCCGTTGTTCCGATTGCGAACGTAGAAAGAGAGTGCCTCGCTCAGGGCCAACACCACTGGCAGACTGATGAGGATCAGAACCGCGCCGAAGACTCTCTTCCTGCTCTTCATGTCATCGATGCCGATTCCATGCGAACGCCAGCGGGGCCGCAGATAGTCGCACCAGGGGGACTCCCAGGACCGCAATGAGTGCGAGAAGGTAGGTCGGGAAAAGCAGCGTGGGGACAAGCCACACCAGCAGGCCGTAGAGAGCGAACACGATCACGTCCCAACAAGCCGCCCCGATGAGAAGTGTGCGGTCGCTGAGCAGCCGGCTGTCACGGAGGCGCATGGCGATCCACGCAGCGGCGGATATTTTGAAGCAGACAAGAAGAGCTGCCATCCAGGGTAAGGTGTTCCACAATGCGGCCATCACGACTCTGTTCCCGACGATCCAATGCGCGAGTGGCACGATGATGGCGAGAACCGACAGCGCTAGAAACACGCTCGATTTGATGATCCATTCGCGGCCGCTCATGCTTATGTATAGACTCTGCACGAGCTGCTTCCACGTCGCTGTCAACAGTGCCGAGAATCCCAGCAGCACCACCGCCACCGCACGGGACGTCCCTACGGCTTCGATTAACTGACGTTTCCATTCGATCACCATCGGCGAAGTGCTCGACAATCTCAGCGCGATCGGGATGGCGACGAGGACCAGCAGCCAAGCGGCAAGAGTGCCCCAGATCGCCGCCTTCATCTTGGCGGCGACGAGCGACGCGCTGGCCAGCGGCCGCGTCGCCATGAACGGCGTCACGCCATAGGAGTCGCTTCCGGGGTGATTCGACTTGCTGACCGTCGCGGCGACGAACACGGCCATGAAGGGTGGAGTGAGCAGTACACCGAGAAGTGTCTCGAAAACGATGACTGGCGTTTCGTTGAAGACGAAAAGCAAGGCCAGCTCGAACGGCAGCAGGATCCCTACCATCGCCGGCAGCGACCGGCCATGCCGCCGCCACTCGAACCACACCTGCGCGCGGGCAGGCGAAGGAAAATGCAGTCGCCGCCGGGTCAGAGCATCTGCGATCTGTCCGAGCGGAGTGAAGAATCTCCGCCAATCAGGCACGTCGCCGCGGCGAGCTCGTGCCACCGCGAAGCGGGCGGCGAGATACGCGAGCGGAACGTGCGGCGCGAGGATGGCGAGCATCACCGGCTCGGGGGCTTTGTACTCGAGCGCCACCATGACGACTGCGTCGATCACCGTCAGCCACAGCACGGTGATGATCACACGCAGCCCGCGCAAAGGGTACGACATCCAGGTCAGCGCCTGCGTCCAGGCGAGAAGCGACGCGGCCAGCAGCGCCGGCCAAATCATTGGCACGTCCACTCCGGATGGCCACACCGCGAGAAACCTTGTTGCGAACCACAGGATCGCCATGGCTGCCGTGCCGTAGAGCATCGGCCACCCCGCCAGCGCGGCGGTCGTCACCGGCAGCGCAAACATACGGGTGGGATACATCGATTGGCGCGCGGCCAGGTCCCCGGCAAGGCCGAAGCTGAACACCGCCAGGAAATACATGAACGTCGACGTCAACGGCACGACCACCGCGAGCGCAAAACCAGGGGCGTCTTCAAAGTCGATGCCCTGACCCGGCTCGAGAATCAGGAGCTTGATCGTCGCCAGACCGAGCAGGTAGCCGGTCACGGCGATCAGACCCCAGCGATGCCGTTGGCGAAACTCCCAGGCAACTGCGGCAGCGGGGGAACGCATGACCTACGCCTCCGGCGCTGGCGCCGCGGCCATCCCGACATGGGCGACGAAGATCTCATTGAGGGAGGCGACGCGTTCGGCGACGATACGCGCGCCGCCCTCTAAGCCGGCGACAGCAGCGTGCAGCTCCCCCGAACCGCCGCGCCACACAGCTGTCCATTCCCAGCCTGCACCGTCCCAGCGCAGCATGCCCGTGACAGACGGGGGCTGTGGCTGCGATTCGGCAAACCGCACGATGACGCAGCGGTGCGATTCCTTGATTTCGTCCAGCGGCGCGCTCAGCGCGATCGTGCCCTGGTGAATCATGATGACGTGATCAGCGACCTGCTCCACTTCCTCCAACAAGTGCGACGAAAAGAGCACCGTGCGGCCTTCATCGGCGATGGTGCGAATGACGGCGCCGAGAATGTCGCGGCGCACGATGGGATCGAGGCCGGACGACGGTTCATCCAGCACTAAGAGCTCGGGCCGGTACGCCAGCGCGATGAGCAGTCCCGCCCGTGCTTTCTGTCCCTTGGAGAGGCTCTTGATTTTTGCCGTGGGGTCGAGTGCGAACTCCTGCCGCAGCTCCTCGGCGTAAACATCGTCCCAAGCGGGATAGAACGCGCGCGAGTAGCGAATGAGCTCGGCAACGCGCATCCAGCCGGGGAGGTCGTTTTCCTCGGAAAGGTAGCCGATCCGCGACAGGACGGCGACCGGCTCGGCGACCGGATCGTGGCCGAAGACGCGCACCGAGCCGCTTTCCGCCCGTAGGAGACCCAGAATATGTTTGATGAGCGTCGTCTTGCCCGCTCCGTTGGCGCCGACGAGGCCGTAGACCACCCCGCGTGACAGGGACAAGCTCACCGAGGCAAGGGCCGTCTTGGCACCGAATCGGCGCGTCAGCTCCGACACGTTGATGACCGATTCACTCACCCTATCGTCGCTCTCGGTAGTAACGAATGGCGTCATTCTACACGACATCCCTGCGGCGCCCTGCTCGGGAACCGATCCGAGCCACCTCTCGGCTCCCTATCCCCGCTCCCGGCGCCGGTGCCGGGGCTGATCCAGGGTGCCGTATTCCAGCTCCTCGCCGCTCCTCGCCGCCCGCAGGAGAAGGGAGCCGCGGGCCATGTCGCCGGTGCCGGCGAAACAGAGGGGGAAGCGGAGGCGCTCGCCGAGGATCGGCTGCAGGACGTCGACGTACTTGCCGGTCGCGACGCTCCCCAGGAGGACGGCCCGCGACCCGGCGGGAAGGCGTTCGGCGAGGTCCCGGGCGCCCGCCGCCAGGGGACGGTGGTAGGCGCGAGCGGTGAGATCGACGGGGGTGCGGCGGATCTTCTGGAAGCGCTCGAGGGTGAGCGGCCACTCGGGCGGCACGAGGCCGAAGCCGGGGGCGATGACGAAAATGCCGCCGGCCAGCTCTGCCGGCCCTGCCGGCGGCATCGCGAAGCGCCGGGCATAGGCGATCTTGCCGCGGAAGTAGAGGGCGCTCATGAAGGCGAAGGCCTCGCCGATCGGCACCCCCGCCGCCGAACGGAACCGCCGAGCGGTCTCGAAGCTCGCCCCGCGCGCGGCGAGCTGCTGCGCCCGCAACCCCTGGAGGGTCGCCGGCGAGAGCAGGAACACGGTGGGCGGACTCTCGTTCTCTCCGGGCACGATTTCCATACCGTTGGTGAGAACGGCGACTGGCGCGGACGACATTCCCGCGCCTGCCCTGAAGCCAGGAGGGGGTGCTACGCCCGGTCCGCCTCCGGGACCGCCACCCCGTGCAGACGCCACCAGGCGTAGGCCGGTAGGCCCAGGGCGACGAAGAGGAGCCCCCAGAGCGCCTCCTTGGGCTTCTCGACCAGGGTGTTCGCCAAGAGGACGAGCGAGGCGAGGATGAAGAGGGCCGGGACCACCGGGTAGCCCCAGGCGCGGTAGGGGCGCGGCAGGTCCGGCCGGGTGCGGCGCAGGACGAAGACCGCGGCCCCGGTCGCGATGTGGAAGAGCACCGCGGCGAAGGTGACGTAGGTGTAGAGCTGCTCGTAGGTGCCGGAGAGGGTGAGGACGATCGCCCAGGCGCTCTGCGCCCACAGGCTGTTGCCGGGGGTACGGTGGCGCGGGTGGACGACGGCGAGCGAGCGGAAGAAGAGGCCGTCCTCGGCCATCGGGTGGTAGATCCGCGAACAGCAGAGGATGGTCGAGGAGAGGCAGCCGAAGCTCGACACGAGGACCGCCGCGGCGAGCAGGCTCGCACCCCGGGAGCCGAAGAGGGCCGAGGCGGCGGTCTCGCCGATGCGGGAGGTGCCGGCCATCGCCCCGATCGGCAGGGCGCGCACGTAGACCAGGTTGAGCAGGGTATAGAGGGCGGCGACCGTCAGGGTGCCGCCGATCAGTCCGAGCGGCAGGCTGCGGCCGGGGTCCTTCATCTCGCCGGCCGAGAAGGTCAGGTTGTACCAGCCGTCGTAGGTCCAGAGGGTGGCGACCATGGCCACCCCGAAGGCGGCGAAGAGGAATCCCGAGGGCTGGGAGTGGAAGTCGAGCTTGGCGAGCCGGTCGGCCGGCGCCCCGCCGCGGGTGAGCCACAGCCCCAGGGCCACGAAGACGACGATCGACCCCACCTTGACCAGGGTGAAGAGGTTCTGCACCCAGGCCCCCTCCTTCAACCCGAAGTAGTTGACGACGGTCAAGAAGACGATGGCGAGCACCGCGGCGAGCTGGCCGCCGGAGACCGTCCAGGTCCAGACGCCGACCGTCCGGGTGAGGAGGACGTGCTGGGTCGAGAAGAAGGGCAGGAAGCTCCCCAGGTATTCGCTGAAGCCGACCGCGATGGCCGCGATCCCCCCCGACATGATGACCAGGAACGACGTCCAGCCGTAGAGGAACCCGGGGAGCGGGCCGTAGGCCTCTTTGAGGAAATGGTAGATGCCGCCGGCGCGCGGGAAGAGCGCGCCGAGCTCGCCGTAGGTCAGGGCGCCGGCCAGGGTGAGGAGGCCGCCCAGGACCCAGGCGACGAGGATCCATCCGGCGTCCGGCAGGTGGCGCGCCATGTCCCCGGTGGTGATGAAGATGCCGGTGCCGACGATCGAGCCGATCGTGATCAGGGCGCCGTCCCAGGCCCCGAGCCCCCGCAGCAGGCGCCCGGAGCGGGGAGGATCAGGAGTCGGGGGAGCGGTCACTGGGCGGGGATTCTACCCCAGTCGCCCGGCTTGCGCCCCTCCTGGTATGCGATTTGCTCCTGTACGTATGTCGACAGCGAGAAAGGAGATACCCACATGAAATTTACCCCTACGTCGCTGAGCGCCCTTCTCCTCCTCACCCTCCCCCTGACCGCGGGATGCCAGTCGAGGAGCCTCCATGAAGTGACCGACCAGGCCACCAACTCCCCCTACAGCGCGAGCTCCCGGCACAGCGGCAAGGTGGCGGTCGAAAACGTGACCCTGGGCAAGAAGGTCTCCCCCGATGGCGCCATCGCCCAGGACGACCAGGCCAACAAGTTCGCCCCGGGCGAGCCGATCTACGTCGCCATGCAGGTCGGCACCGATATGGCCGGGTCGCCGGTCCGGGTCGCCTGGTACGACCCTGGCAACCAGAAGGTGGGAGAGGACCAGAAGACCGTCGCCAAGCACAAGGCGCAGCTCAGCTTCCAGGCCCAGAACGCCGCCGCCTGGCCGGCCGGCGACTACCACGTCGAGGTCTGGATCGGCGACCAGAAGGTGAGCACCCAGCAGTTCACCATCGCAGATCGCAACAGCTAGACCTGTCGCCCTCAGGATCGGGAAGGGCCGCGGATCACCCGCGGCCCTTTGCTTATTCGCATTTTGTTATACGGCTACAGCGTTGACATTTCTCTCTTCCTGTCTAGACTCTGCCCGATTCATCTGCACCTCTCCTGACGTCATAGTCCCGGTTTCGACCGTTGGCTACACCCTGGCAGGAGAGAGATCCATCTGAAGTCGGCTGTGTCACTGTTGAAGTTGTCTTCTATTCGTTATTTGTCTGTCTTTGTCTTGGGGGGGATGCCATGATCTTTGAGGAGAAGTCCGTCCGTCCTGCGTCTTTCGACGCTCCCGCCGGTCTTACGCTGCCGGAACCCTGGCGCGTCAAAGTCGTCGAGCCGATCCGCCTGCCCACCCGCGCCGAGCGTGAGAAGCGGCTCGCCGGGGCCGGCTACAACCTGTTCAAAGTCCCGTCCGAGGCCGTTTTCATAGACCTCTTCACCGACTCCGGGACCTCCGCCATGTCGGACCGGCAGTGGGCCGGGCTGATGATGGGCGACGAGGCCTACGCCGGCTCGCGCAACTTCTTCCACTTCGAAAGCACCATCCAGGAGACCTTCGGGTTCCCGCACGTCCTGCCCGTGCACCAGGGGCGGGTGGCCGAGAACCTCCTCTTCTCGCAGCTGGTCCGGCCGGGGATGATCGTCCCCAACAACAGCCACTTCGACACCACCCGGGCGAACGTCGAGGCCAACGGCGGCACCGCCTTGGACCTGGTGATCCGCGAGGCGCACGATCCCAGCGCCCTGCACCCGTTCAAGGGCAACATCGACCTCGACCGGGTGCGCCGCCTGTTCGAGGAGACGCCGCGGGGCATGATCCCGCTCGCCATGCTGACCCTCACCAACAACTCGGGGGGCGGCCAGCCGGTTTCGCTCGCCAACGTCCGCGGCATGTCGGAGCTCTGCCGGGAGTTCGGCATTCCTTTCTACATCGACGCCTGCCGTTTCGCCGAGAACGCCTGGTTCATCAAGTGCCGTGAGGCCGGCCAGGGCCACCGGACGGTCGCCGAGATCGTGCGCGAGGTCTTCAGCCTGGCCGACGGCTGCACCATGAGCGCCAAGAAGGACGGCCTCGCCAACATCGGCGGTTTCATCGCCAGCCGCAATCCGGAGATCATGGAAGCCCTGACCCAGCACCTCATCGTCATCGAGGGCTTCCCGACCTACGGCGGCCTTGCCGGCCGCGACCTGGAGGCGGTGGCGCGCGGGTTGGAGGAGGTCATGGACGAGGCCTATCTCGCCTACCGGGTGGGCCAGGTCGAAGCCTTCGGCCAGCGCCTCATCGAGATGGGCATCCCCATCATGCGCCCGACCGGCGGCCACGCCGTCTACATCGATGCCCGCCAGTTCCTGCCCCACATCCCGCCCCAGCACCTGCCGGCGCAGGCCCTGTCGGTGGCGCTCTACCGGGAGGGCGGGGTGCGCGGCGTGGAGATCGGCACCGTCATGTTCGGCCGCACCGACCCGTCGTCGGGCCGCGAGATCCCGGCCACCATGGAGCTCGTCCGCCTCGCCATCCCGCGCCGGGTCTACACCGACTCCCACCTCGCCTACGTGGCCGGAGTCCTCGGCCTGATCAAGGGCAAGCGCAACGAGATCAAGGGGCTGCGGTTCACCTACCAGGCCAAGGCCCTGCGCCACTTCACCGCGCGCTTCGAGGAGATCGAGGCACTGGTCGAGGCACCGGTCCTCGTCTGACCCACCCCCCAGCGGCACCGGCCGCCCCGCCCCCCCGGGGCGGCCGGTGTAGGCTAGGGAGGTGGGGCGGGCGGGATAGCTCCCCGCCCCCCGCCGACCCCCTGCCGCACCCCCTCCTCCCCCGGCGCGCTTGACTTGGCGCCCCGGAATCCCGTATCTATGGCCCTCTTTGCTCTGGCTCTCTCCCCGCTTTCGGCCAGGTTCGCGCTCTCCGGCGCCACCCGGGCCGTCCTGTAGGGACGTTTGACTCCGACGACGTGGAGGTGCACATGACGTTCGAAGCCCCGACCCGCCACGACGCCCGGAGGCGGCCATGAAGGCCGCCCGCCGGACCACCGTCCTCCTGCTCGCCGCCGCCACTGCTGCCGGTTACGCGGCAGCCTTTGCCGGCCCCGCCCGCGCCCAGGAGGCCGCCCCGGACTTCTTCCTCGTTCCCCTGCTCGGCGGCGGCGTCGCCGCCTTCCCCAAACCGGCCCCCCTGCCGCCGGCTCCCGTGCCGCCGCCGCAACCCGTCGCCCTGCAGATCCCCAGCCCGCCCATCCTGCACTTCAACGCCCACCAGCCCCGCCCGCGCACGCCCTACGGCGATTTGATCTACAAGGCCGCCCGGCGCCACGCGGTAAACCCGCAGGTGGTGGCCGCCGTGATCCAGGCCGAGTCGGACTTCCAGCCGGGGGCGAAGTCGCGGGCCGGCGCCTGCGGGCTCATGCAGCTGCTGCCCGAAACGGCGCGGCGCTTCGGCCTGATGAAGAAGCGCGACCTCTTCAAGCCGGCGAAGAACATCGAGGCCGGGGTGCGCTATCTGCGCTGGCTGACCGAGCGTTTCGGCGACGACCTGTCCCGCGTCGTCGCCGCCTACAATGCCGGGGAGGGCGCGGTCGACCGCTTCGGCGGCGTGCCGCCGTTCTCCGAGACCCTGGGCTATGTCCGCCGGATCTACGGCACGCTGGGATTCTCCTCCCTGGTCTCGGCAGTCCTGCCGCCGACCCCCGAGCGCGTCTTCCCGGTGGCCCTGGCACCGGCGTTGCCGGTCGCGGCCCTGGCGCCGATCTCCGGCGGCCTGGTCGAAGCCGGCCACTGAGGGTTCCCCGCCGCCCCCTGCGGGGGGCGGCCCCCCCTTGCCGATCCGCCACCTGATAAAATAAACCGCTGGCTCAAAGAAAGACCGGTCAGCGGTACCGCCGGTTCCTGCGCACGACCGCCCTTCGGATCGCCATCTGGCGAGGAGATGCCCATGGGTCCACGCTCGCTCCGTCCCTTCGTCCTGCTGCTCCTCTGCGCCGTATTCTCGCTCCTCCTCCTGTGGGCCGCCCCGGCAGCCGCCCTGTCCTACGTCCAGGTCGCGGACGGTCCCCTGGCCGACCAGGCGGCGGTGATCGCCGAGGTGCGGGTCGACGTCGCCCGGCCGGGCGCGGCGGGCCAGATCCCCGGCACCGACTACCGGGTCGCCGTCGTGCAGCGGCTCAAAGGCGAGCCGGCGGGCCGTTCGCTCGTCGTCCACGTGCCGGGCGGCGTGCGCGCCGACGGCCTGGGCCTGCAGCTCTCGGGCGCCCCGGCGCTCCACCCCGGGGACCGCGTCCTGCTTTTCCTCGTCGAGCGCGAGGACGGCACCTACGGCATCCTCCATGTCCTGCTCGGCGCCTTCCCGATTGGCGAGGTGGGCGGCCGGCGGATCGCTCTGCGCAACCTCTCCCAGGCGACCGAAATGCGCCGGACGCCCGCCGGACGCCTGGCGGCGGGGGCCGGCGAGGACCGGCCGCGCGACCTCGACCGTTTTGCCGCCTGGCTCGCCGACCGCGCCCAGGGCCGGGAGCGGCCGGCCGACTACTTCGTCGACCTGCCGAAGAGCGCCCTGCGCAACCTGACCGGTAAGTTCACCCTCTTCGAGAACGATGGCGAGTACCTGCGCTGGTTCGAGTTCGACAACGGCGGCAGCATCGAGTTCCACGCCAACGCGAGCGGCCAGGCGGGGGTGCCGGGGGGCGGTTTCGACGCCTTCCAGCGCGGGCTTGCCGCCTGGACCAACGAGCCCTTGACCCCCATCCGCTACACCTACGCGGGGACGACGACGGAGACCCTGGGGCTCACCGACTACGACGGCGTCAACTCCGTCCTCTTCGGCGACCCCAACAAGGAGATCTCGGGCACCTTCGACTGCTCGACCGGCGGCATCCTCGCCATCGGCGGCCCCTTCTTCTTCGCCGGCGTGACCGGCCGGTTCAACGGCGAGACCTTCCTGCGCATCCAGGGGGCGGGGATCGTCACCAACGACGGCATCGACTGCTTCTTCACCCGCAGCACCCACCCCTCGACGGACGTCGAGGAGATGCTCGGCCACGAGCTCGGGCACACCCTGGGGCTGCTCCACTCCTGCGGCGATTCGCGCTCCCCGAGCTGCGGCTCGGACGCCAACAAGAACGACGCGCTGATGCGGGCCAACGTCCACGGCGACGGCCGCGGCGCCCGCCTGGGGGTGGACGACATGGCCGGCCTGCGCCGCCTCTACCTCGAGAAGGACGCCGCCGCCGGCACCTGCCGGTCGAGCGACCGGGCGCTCTGCCTGGACGGCCGGCGCTTCCGGGTCGAGCTCTCCTGGGTGAACCAGTTCGACGGCTCGACCGGCATCGGCCGGGCGGTGCCGGCGACTGACGTCACCGGCTACTTCTCCTTCGGCGACCCGGCGAACCTGGAGCTCTTGGTCAAGATCCTCGACTTCGGGGGCGGCACCTTCAAGGTCTTCTACGGCGAGCTGACGAACCTGAAGTTCACCCTGACCGTGACCGACACCGAGACCGGCGAGTTCAAGACCTACGAGAACACCTCCGGAGACTGCGGCGGCAGCGACCAGAATTACTTCACCAACGCCAGACTCGGCGGCTGGAGCACCGCTCCGGGCGCGCTCGCGGCTGCCGAGCTGGGTGTCACCACGAGCCCGGCCTCGGGCTCCTGCCGGCCCGGCCGCACCACCCTCTGCCTCTTGAATGGGCGCTTCGCCGTGCAGGTCGACTGGAGCAACCCGGGCAACGGCACGAGCGGGCAGGGCGGGGCCGACGCGCTGTCGAACCTCGTCGGCACCTTCTTCTTCACCGATTCCTCGAACGTCGAGCTGATGACCAAGGTGATCCCGTTCTCCGACCGGGTGGTCTTCTTCTACGGCGCCCTCTCGGACTTGACCTACACGATCCACGTGACCGACACGCTGACCGGCGCCACCCGGACCTACCAGAGCACGACCGGCAAGCTCTGCGGCGGGCTCGACAACAACGCCTTCTAAGGAGGATGGGACCAATGCTCAACGGTCGATTCGCGCGCCGTCCCGGGTTCCGCCGGGTGCCCCGCACCGCGGCCCCTCTCCTCCTCCTTCTTCTCCTCTGGGCGGTCCCGGCGGCCGCCACCTCGTACGTGCCGATCGAGGACGGCGCGCTCGCCGACCAGGCGGCCGCGATCGCCGAGGTCCGGGTGGAAGCGGTGGAACCGGCGCGCGGGGTGGGGCGCCCGGCCACCGACTACCGGGTGACCGTCCTGCGCTCGCTCAAGGGCGACCTGGGCGATTCGCTCGTCCTCCGCGAGCCGGGGGGGGAGGGCGAAAACGGCCTCCAGCTGCGGATCGAGGGGGTCCCCGCCTTCCGCCCCGGCGACCCGGCCCTCGTCTTCCTCGTCGCCCACGACGACGGCACCTACGGCATCCTCCATCTCCTGCTCGGCGCCTTCCCGGCCAGCGAGGTGGCGGGGCGCCGGGTGGTGCT
>DASQPA010000120.1:0-4617 GCA_035644215.1 Thermoanaerobaculia bacterium | reverse complement strand
CGGGCGAAGGCGATCTGCACCGGGCCTCGCACCTGGCCGGCGTTGGCGCCGGTGCTCATCACCGCGCCGAAGGCGCGCACGTCGAAGAAGCTCTGGCACATCCACTTCTTTGCGGCCTCGACTCTGCTCTTGGAGGCGCCTCCCTTCTTGGCGTCCTTGGAATCCGACAGGCCGCCGGTCTCCTCGTGAGCGCGAGCGATCGCCCGGTTCAGGTTGGTGGCGTGCTCGACGAAGATGGCGTGGGGCATCTGATTGCCGCGGGCGATCTGGACGTAGTTGCGCACCCGGCGCTTCAAGGCTACGTCCGAAACCAGGCCGAGCATAGTCTCGGGATCGAGACGCGGCGCGTTGCCGGCGTCGGGATCGCCGTTGGGATTGCCGTTCTCGCAGTCGAAGAGGAACAGGAACTCGTAACGGTTCCGGATGGGCTCGCTCATGAGGCGGTCTCCTGGTCGTCGGAAGCAGGTTGGGGGGCTTCGCCGGCCATGGCGTTCTGGCGGGTGCTATAGCGGTCGGCGGCGATCTGCTGGTAGTAGCCGAGGGCGAAGACGGTCTGCCCTTCGAGGTCGAGCGTGGGGGGGACGTCGTCCCGGATGCGTCCCCAGGTATCGGCGATCCGTCCTTCGTGCCAGCGGGCGAGGCCGCGGTCCAGCTTGTCGAGATGGAACTGCGCGGTGCGGATGAGCCGGCCGAGGACGAGGGCGGGCGTGGAGCTCGCCGAAGCGTAGTAGCGCTGCACGACGCCGGCCCCGACGTCGCCTAGGGCGCGATATTGAAGGGCGGCAAGCATCGCCATGAGCCGGCCGCAGTGATACGCCGGTTGAGGATGATCCTCGTTGAGGAAGGGCTTCATGCAGGGATCTCCTTGTGGACAGCGGATGAGGAACGCTTTGAGCAGGCCCATGCGGGACGGACTGAACGGTCGTTTCGGATCGAGGACGTCCACCCGGAGGCGGGCGAGGGCCTTGACCATGGCGGCGCCGGGCAGGGGAGTCGTCCTCCGCAGGGCGGCCCGCCAGAGGCCGGTCTCGATCGCGGCGAGCTCGTTGCGGGTCTTCTCGTTGAGCTCGCGGACGAGAGAGGCGAGGAGGGCGGGGAGCCGTGGCAGCCAGGTTCTGCCACTACCGTCGGCGCGAACGATTTCGAGATCGTCGAACCAGCCGTTGACGTTCTCGACCAGCTCGACGAACGGGCCCTCCATCCAGTCGTGAACCATGACCCGGCCGGAGGCGCCCGAGAGAGTGAGGGCGTGGTATGGATTGTCGAGAAGGTCGTGCCGCTCGCCGGCCTCGATCGCGGCCAGCAGCTGGCGCGCTCGCTGCTCGGCGACCCCTTCCTCTCCCTCCGCCCGGTCGGAGCCGAAAAGCATGTCGAGGACGTCGTCCTCGGGCGGCAGGTCGCGTTTGAACCAGAAGACGACCTTGGTGGCGGCGAGACGCCGGCTGTTGTGCTGGATCAGATGATTGAGCGCCGCCCGGTAGCCGGAGGCGGCCACCTCGGAGACGGCGGCATTGGCGGCCTGGACGAGACCGTAGGAGCAGAAGGCTTCCTGCTTGTAGGAGGCGAGGACGTCGCCCATCGAGAGGCCTCCGACGTCCGTGAGGCCGGCGATCTTGGGGTGGGTGGACACGGGTTCCACCAGGTCGCCGGTGGCGAGGCAGCGGGCGAGCGACCCTTGGGAGGTGGACTCGCCAGGGCGCGGATCCGCCTTGGGCTCCGCGGCCAACCCACGGCGGAACTGGCGCCACCAGTCATGCCAGGCCTCCGAGTCGACCGGGTAGGCCGGAGAGCCGCCGAGCCGAGAGAAGGTCACGCGGTCCGTGGGCTTGGCCTTGCCGGCGAGCAACTGGTCCCGGATGGCGGCGAGCTGCGCGGGATCGTCGAGAGTCTGGGCGATGCCGGCGAGCGCGGGAAGGACGACGGCGGCCTGCCGCAGCAGGGCGGTGAAGTAGGCATGCTTGGCGAGAAGCTTGGCGTCCGGCTCGGCATCCGGCGAGGCGGCGAGGAGAGCCACCACGTCGGCGGAGTCGACGAGGAAGTGGCGGCAGCCCGCGCCGCCGCGCTTCATCTCGGGCTGGGAGAGCTCGGGGCACCGCCTGAAGGTGCGGCCCCGGGAGCCCTCGCCAGAGAGATCGAGAGCTTCGAGGAACCGTCCGTCGGCGTCACAGACGAGGGCCCAGCGGACGAGCTTGGGAGCGAAGCCCGGCTCGGCCACGAGCTCGTGACGGCGCGAATATTCGAGCAGAGCGCTGAGCATCAGGTTGCTCCTCCCGCGGTTTTGAGCACCTCGGGGCTGGCGTAGTCGGGAACCGCCAGGACGCCGCCGCGCAGGATGGCATGGAAGAGGCTGACGGCGGGGGCGTCGCCGGAAGTGCCGGGCCGGGAGAGATCGAAGACGTCGTACACCATGAAGCCGATCTCCTGATCGAGCGCGACCGGCGCCCGGTCGGGTGGGTCGGAGGCGAGCTTGTAGTAGGCGGGGAATTCTCGACAGCCGAAAAAAGGCTGGTAGAAATTCTTGCCCGTCGCGGCACGCCGGCGGAACTGGGCCTCCAGGGCGGTCTGCCGGTTCTCGAACCCGGGCCAGGGGCGGATCTCGGCGTGGAGGCGGTAGCGTACGTCCTTCAAGGCCAGGGTCTGGCGCTGGGTGCGGCCCTTCTCGTCGGTGCCGAGCAGGGCGCGGTCGCCGTCGGCCCACAGCGGCTCGGGCTCGCGCTTGCCGGTCATCCAGTCGAGGACGGCGTGGGTATTGACCTTCTCCTTCACCTCGTTGCGCCGCAGAGCGATAAAAGCGGGCTCCGCGAGCACCTCGATCGCCGTCACGGCCCAGCGGAACTCGACCGGCTTGGCGTAGACGGCATCGAAGATGCCGCGCGCCGCGGACGGGGTGATGACCGGGTAGCTGAAGCGCTCCACCTTGAGCTCCGGACGGCTGAAGCAGGCGAAGTCGCCCCAGACCTCGAGTACCTGGGAATTGGGGGGCATGGAAGTCCTCCTTTCGAGAACTGGTTCTAAGAAGAAGACACTTGCTGGCCGCGGTTGTTTAGTGGCCCTGGGTGGCCGTGCTCAGGCACGGACGACTAAACGGTACCTATCTCCGGCCTGAGCTACCGCCGTCTTGGGATGTTCTCGGGCCAGTATTTGTGTGAGCGCGCGGCAGCCCCAACCAGAGGATCTCCTTGAGGTAACGGATCGTGAAGGCACGCCGTCCCTGATAGGGGTTGGAGCTGGTCATAGCGCCTCTCGCCTCTCTTGTAAAGGTCGGCTGAGGCAGCTAGACTGGAGATGCTGAGGCCCCGGTCTGGCCGCAAAGCCGATCGTGGTTCTAGGTGCCCCGTGAAGGCCGCAATCCTTCGCGGGGCTTTTCATTTTTGTCACCCGTTCTTGTTTTCCACCCTCCAGCAGTTACGATATGAGCCTGGCACAGCTGATACTCTGTGTCAAGCCCCCATTATACTTATCTTACCGATGTGCTTCCCTCTCTAGTTGGACAAGGCAAGCCAGAAGGATAGCATCGAACTGTGTTAAGCTTCAGCACCTCGTGAGTCTCCTTCGGCCCAATGCCCAGTGCCCAAGGGTTGAAAGGTCAAGGGAGTGGATTGAAACTGGCTCGCCTTATCGGCTCTAGAGGAGGGAGCGACGAAAATCCTCCCTCCGACTTCCCGACATCGCCTCCTCTTCATGCTCCTTTCCTACCCGGACGCGTGCCCCGAAGGGGCGTAGGTTGGTAGCCTGGGGCGCAAGCCCCAGGTTGGTGGAACCACAGGAAACAAAAGCCCCGAAGGGGCGGCGGTACGGCCCGGGTTTACCTTCGCCCCTTCGGGGCTGATCCTTCTTAGATTCCGTGGCGTTCCTGGGGTTTTCACCGGTTTTCACCCCAGGCTACCGACCTGCGCCCCTTCGGGGCGGGCCATACCCATCGACTTTGCCGGGACCATGGGAAGACTCGAACCCTGCCCTTGGCCGCTTATGCGATCCAGACGTCCTGGGCTCCCTTCAGCCCCAACATCTCGCGGTCGTAGAGCGTTTCGTCGAGCAGCAGGAACCAATCCTGCCGTAAATCTTCCTTCGCGAACGGAGAGGCCGGTTGGAGGTAGGCCCATATGGGGTCCCGGAGCTTCGGCCGGTAGAGGTTGACCGTGTGGGGCCTGGCGCGGCGAATCCAGCCGGTGGTGGGCCTGCCCAGCTGGCGAAGCTCGTCCTCCAGGGCACGAAACGTTGCGCGGTCCCAGGGAACCACGACGTTGATCGCGTCCTGGTCGATGAGACGGTAGAGACGGGCCGTCTCCTCGAAGTCGAGGTGATCGATGGAGCTCAGAAGCTCCTTCGCCTTGCCCTCGGCTCCCGTTGTGGTCCCGATGAGGTCGTAGAGCGTCTGGTAATAGGTCTCGTACAGGGTGTGGGATTGAAGGTCCATGTCCTCGGCGCCGCGGCTGCGCAGCAGGAGCCGAGTCACCTTGGTCGCCGCCTCGTAGCCACCCGGTGGATATCTTTCCTCCTCGGGGCGGAAGACGCGCAGGACGCCCAGCTCCGGCAGGAGGCCGTTGTGATTACAGCGCCCGGCGGCCTGGGCGATGGCGTCAAGCGGCCCCAGGGCGCGCAGGACCAGGGGAAAAT
>DASQPA010000119.1:0-10817 GCA_035644215.1 Thermoanaerobaculia bacterium | reverse complement strand
CTCAGGTCCGCAACCGCCGGTTCTCCACCAGCAGCCGCCAGACCAGGATCCCGAAACCCAGGATCATCACCCCGGCCACGATCGCCAGCACCACGACGATGCGGAGCCAGCGGTGGACCTCGCCGAGCCAGGCGTCGCGCTCGGCGTCGGAGAACTTCTTCGCCTCCTCAAAGGACTTCCGGCGCTCCTTGTCGATCTGCTCTTCGAGCATCTTGCCGAACGGACCCTTCATCGCATCGGTGACGCCTAAGAGCGCCCCCTCCGTCCCGCTCCGCATGGCGCGGGAGAGCGCCGGGGTGTTGGCGTCCAGGGCCTTGCCCAGGGCGGGCCCCAGGTCCTCGGTGAGGACCGCCCGCAGCGATCTCTGAACGCCGGCGCTCACCCCGTTCGCGATGGCGCGCTCGATCTGCGGCCCCACCGCGTCCAGGGCCTGGCGCGCGAGCGCGGTGGTGAAGCCGCCCACCCGCTGCCGGTTCGCCTCGCTCAAGGCCTGGTCGAGGACGATCTGGACGCTCGCCGCGATCTCCTTCTCGATCCGCGGCAGGAGCTCCTGGTCGAACACCGCGCCCAGGGTCGGCCCCAGGTCGCGCACGAAATCGGCCGCCAGCTGCTTCGCCCGCACTCGGCGCTCCGGGCTGTCGAGCTCGGCCAGGGACGCGTCGACCACCGCCTGGGTCAGCTTGCGGGTCGACCGCACCACCGCCTCCGAGGTCAGCAGCTTCTCGATCTGCTCCTGGTTCGCCCCCCGGTTGACCGCCTGCAGGCTCGCCGCGATGGCGCTCTCGGTCAGCGGGCCGACCTTCTCGGCGCAGCCGGAGAGACCGGCGCCGATCCCGATCGCGGCCGCCAGCAGCAGGAGACTCCCCCATCCATTCCTGATTCGCATCGCCACCTCCCTATAAGTACAGATGATCTGCTCCTCCTAGAGGCGAGCCCGGTCCCTCTTTCATTACCGCAGGTAACAAAAAAGGCCCGGCAGCCGCCGAAGAGGACGAGATCACCCCCATACCGTCGCGATCGATGCTTGAAAGTCTACTACGAAAGAGTTAAAGTGAAACGTCAGCCGAACAATGAAGTGGCAAGTCCCGGGCGTACCAAGGAGGGAGCTCTTTGATGAACGCTGCTGCGGCACCCGATGGCATGCGCCGTACCCGACTTCGCAAGTGGGGGAAGATCCTCCTCGTCACCGGTCTCCTGGTGCTCCTGGCCTTCGGCCTCTACCTGGCCGTGCGCCTGACCCGCGACCGGCCGGTCGACTATGCCGACGACCTCGACCACTTCAAGCACGGCTCGACCGGCGGCGAGCGCCTGACCGGCATCCCCTACTGGCTCTGGGTGGCCCTCCCCGAGCTCTTCCCCGAATACCTGCCGGACCGGACGCCCGGCCGCGGCTATAGCTCATTTGGAATGATCTATGAGAAGGGGGAGGACCCGCGTTATGCCCTGCCGGTCGGGATGTCGCGGCGCAACGTGCGCGGCATCGACATGGTCTATCTGAACTGCTCCGTCTGCCACACCGGCACGGTGCGGGACGCGCCCGGCTCCGAGGTGCGGGTGATCGCCGGCATGCCGGCCAACACCTTCGACCTGGGCGCCTGGGGGCAGTTCCTCACCGCGATCCCCAGCGACCAGAAGTTCACGCCAGAGCGCCTCCTCGACCAGATCCGGGTGATGCAGGACAACCGCCACCGGATCGTCGGCAAGCCCGACCTCATCAACCGGCTGATCTTCCGCTACCTCGCCGTCTACCTGATGCGCGAGCGCCTGCTCATGCTGCGCCAGCGCCTCGCCTTCATCGACACCTCGACCTGGGGGCCGGGCCGGGTCGACACCTTCAACGCCCCCAAGGCGCTCCTGAACTTCAACATGGCGCACGCCGACCCGGCCGAGCTGATCGGCAACGTCGACTTCCCCTCGATCTGGAACCAGGGACCGCGCAAGGGAATGCAGCTCCACTGGGACGGCAACAACACCGCGGTCGACGAGCGGAACCTCTCCGCCGCCTTCGGCACCGGCGCCTACCCGCCGACGATCGACACCAAGCGGGTCCTGCGCACCGCCCACTGGCTGGAGACCGCCAGGCCGCCGCGCTATCCCTACCCGATCGACGCCCGGCTCGCCTGGCAGGGCGAGCCGATCTACCGGCACTCCTGCGCCCCCTGCCATGGCGCCCGCGAGGCCCCCTTCCGCCACGCCCCACCCTGGCCGGACGAGAAGGTCGGCACTGTCGAGCCGATCGAAAAGATCGGCACCGACCGCTGGCGCCTCGACTCCTACACCGAGCTCCTGGCGGTCAACCAGGGCACCCTCTACGCCGGCTACGAGAAGGACTGGGGGTTCGACAAGCCCTACCCCCAGCGCTTCACCCACTTCCGGAAGACCTACGGCTACGCCAACGCGCCGCTCGACGGGCTCTGGCTGCGCGCCCCCTACCTGCACAACGGCGCGGTCCCCAACCTGCGCCAGCTGCTCACGCCGGCGGCGGCGCGGACGAAAGTGTTCTATCGTGGCAATGACGTCTACGACCCTCAAAACGTCGGCTTCGTCTTCGATCTGCCGGAGCTCGACGGGCGCCGCTTCTTCCGCTTCGATACGGCGAAGCCGGGCAACGGCAACTTCGGCCACGAGGGGCCCGCCTACGGCACCACCCTCTCTCCCGAGCAGAAGACGGCCCTGCTCGAATACCTGAAGACGTTCTGACCTGGGGCGGCCCGGGAGAGGAGATCTGCCATGACGCCTGAAGGCAAACGCAAGTGGGCCACGATCCTGCGGATCGCCCTCGTCGCCGGCCTCGTCCTCGTCGTCGGCTTCGGTCTCTACCTGGCCTGGCGGCTGACCCTCGACCGCCCCGTCGATTACAAGGCGGACGCCGATCACTTCAAGCACGGCTCGCTCGGCGGCGAGCGCACGATGGGGATCCCCTACTGGCTCTGGGTGGCCCTCCCCGAGCTCTTCCCCGAGTACCTGCCGGACCAGCAGCCCGGCCGCGGCTACGCCTCGTTCGGCATGCTCTACGAGCCTGGAGAGGACCCGCGCTACGCCCTGCCGATCGGCGTCTCGCGGCGCAACGTGCGGGGGATCGAGAGCGTCTACCTGAACTGCGCTGTCTGCCACACCAGCACGGTGCGCAAGGCGCCGGACGCGCCGCCGCGAGTGATCCTCGGCATGCCGGCCAACACCTTCGACACCGGCGCCTGGGCGCAGTTCCTCGGCCGCATCGCCCGCGATCAGAAATTCACTCCCGAGCGGCTGCTCGACCAGATCCGCGCCCTGCAGGACAACCCTCATCGGGTGGTCGACAAACCCGACCTGATCAATCGCCTGATCTTCCGCTACGTCGCCGTCTACCTGATGCGCGAGCAGATGCTCGCGCTCCCCCAGCGCCTGAGCTTCATCGACCTGGGGAGCTGGGGGCCGGGGAGGAACGACACCTTCGGCGCCGACAAGGCGTTCTTCCGCTTCCCCATGGCCCACGCCGACCCGTCCGAGGCGACCGGCAACGCCGACTTCCCGTCGATCTGGAACCAGGGGCCGCGCCAGGGGCAGGACGGGAAGTGGGCGATGGGGCTGCACTGGGACGGCAACAACGACCGGGTCGGCGAACGCAACCTGAACGCCGCCTACGCCGCCGGGGTCATCCCGCCGACGGCGGACGCCGCACGCATGGAGCGCACCGCCAAGTGGCTGGAGACCGCGAAGCCGGTGCCGATCACCGACTTCTTCCCCGTCGACGCCGCCCTCGCGGCCCGGGGCGAGCCGATCTACGCGCACTACTGCGCCAGCTGCCACGGCACCAAGGACCCGCCCTTCCGCCACCTGCCGCCGCTGCCTGCCGAATACGTCGGCGAGGTGACGCCGATCGGCGTCATCGGCACCGACCGCCACCGCCTCGACTCCTTCACCCGGGAGCTGTCGGTCAACCTGGCGACCAACTACGCCGGCTTCGAGAAGGATTGGGGGTTCGACCCACCCTATCCCCAGCGCTTCACCCGCTACCACAAGACCTGGGGCTACGCCAACGCGCCGCTCGACGGCGCCTGGCTGCGTGCCCCCTACCTGCACAACGGCTCGGTCCCCAACCTGCGCGAGCTGCTGCTGCCCGCTGCGGCGCGGACGAAAGTCTTCTACCGCGGCGACGACGTCTACGATCCGGCGAACGTCGGCTTCGTCGCCAACCTCCCCGAACGGGAGGGGCACCGCTTCTTCCGCTTCGACACCGCCCGGCCCGGCAACGGCAACGGCGGCCACGAGGGCGAGGCCTTCGGCACCTATCTCTCTGCCGAGCAGAAAAATGCCCTGCTCGAATACCTCAAAACCTTCTGACCGGGATCTATCCCTTACGAGGCCGCCATGGACCCACGCAAAAAGAGGAAGCTCCTGATCGCCTTAGCCGTCCTCGGGGTGCTCGTCCTCGTCGTCGGGATCACCGCCTGGTACAAGATCTTCCGCGACGTGCCGCAGCCCGAGTGGATTACGAAGGACCAGCGCAACTACTTCCTCTACGGCTCGATCGGCGCCGAGAAGTGGGACGGCGGCATCCCCTACTGGATCTGGTTGGTCCTGCCGCGCATGTTCCCCGAGTACCTGCCGGGACCGGGCGGCTACGCCGCGTTCGGCCTCTCGTGGGAGGAGGGCAAGGAGTGGCCGGCCGGCTTCTCGAAAAAGACCGTCGGCTTCGTCCGCATGGGCCAGAACTGCGCCATCTGCCACTCGACCTCCTACCGCACCAAAGAGGACGAGGCACCGAAGGTCGTCCCCGCCGGCCCCGGTCACACCGCCGACATCCAGGGGCTGATCGTCTTCTTCACCAAGTGCGCGGCCGACCCGCGCTTCAACGCCGACGACATGCTGGCAGAGATCGATCAGGTGACCAAGCTCTCGTTCCTCGACCGCCTGATCTACCGCTTCCTCGTGCCGATGGTGAAGCAGGCTCTCCTCACTCAGGGCAAGGGTTTCGCCTGGGCGGCCAGCAAGCCGCAGTGGGGTCCCGGCCGTGACGCGCCGATGAACCTGACCAAGTTCAACCTCCTGGGCGGGGCCGATGACGGCACCGTCGACAACACCGATTTCCCGGCGATCTGGCACCTCGCCGTCCGCGAGCAGGCGGGGCGCACCTGGACCGACAAGACGCCCACGCCCATCCCCGCCCACACCATGCTGATGAACCTCGACGGGGCGACGACCTCGTTCCGCTCGGTGCTCATCGACTCGGCCCTGGGGCTCCAGGCGAGCAACACGCCGTTCTTCAACCAGCGCATCCCGGAGCTCCTGAAGTGGCTGGAGACCTTCACCCCTCCCCCCTATCCGCTGCCCGTCGACGCGGCGAAGGCGGCCCATGGCAAAACGGTCTTCGCCGCCGAGTGCGCCTCCTGCCACGCGCCCGACCTCGACAACCGGCTGGGTACGGTGATCCCCATCGCCGAGATCGGCACCGACCGCGAACGCCTCGACGCCTGGACCAAGGCGGCGGCGGACGGCGCCAACGCCAAGGTCGCCTCGCTCGGCATCGTCCGCACGCCGATGATCAAGACCGAAGGCTACATCGCCGTGCAGCTGGACGGCCTCTGGCTGCGCGGCCCCTACCTGCACAACGGCTCGGTGCCCTCCGTGCGCGACCTCCTGGCCCCGCCGGCCGCGCGGCCGCAGTTCTTCTATCGCGGCTACGACGTGATCGATCCCACCAACCTCGGCTTCGTCTCGAACCTCCCCGAAATCAAGGGGCACAAGTTCTACCGCTTCGATACCAAGGAACGCGGCAACGGCAACGGCGGCCACGAGTTCGGCACGCAGCTTCCCGCGCCGGAGAAAGAAGCGCTCCTCGAATATCTGAAGACACTATGAGAAACCTTTTCAGCCAACGAAAGGAGGCCTCCATGCGACGAGCCTCGATGATCCTGGGGCTCTTCCTGCTCGCGGCCGCGGCCGGCACTCTCTCGCCGGCCACCGCGCAGGAATACAAGGACGACGGCTTCGCCACCGCCGAGGCCGGCCTGCCGCCGGCCGAGCTCGCCGGCGCCGAGATCTGGTACAAGGCGACCGCCGGCAGTGCCCGCTTCTCCACCTACACCTTCCAGCAGCGCCTGGGCGTGCTCATCGACTGGTACAGGGTGCTGCGCGCCGATCAACAGAACGAGCGGTTCCGCGCCTGGGGACTGATGCACGACCCCGGCTGCTGCGTCCCGGGGAGCGCCGGCTGCCCGGCGAAGAGCATGGACGAGACCTACGGCTTCGAGTGGTGCCCCGGCGACGAGGATCTCCTGAAGCACGTCGGCAAGGCCGGCTACAAAGATCCGGCCTGCAATTTCAAGGACCCCGACGGCCTGGGCAACAAGCAGAGTCCCTGCGACCTGCAGTTCGGCACCTCGACCGGGGCGCTCGGCGTGCGCAAGTTCCCCAACCCGCGCTTCGACGCCGAAAAATGGAAGAAGTTGAACGGCGGCCGGCTGGGCACCTGGGAGGGCTACGACAAACGGCTCTCCGACGATCCCAAGAACCCGGACTCCAAGGTGAGCCACCTCTCCGACTCGTCGATCGAGCCGCCCTACCTGATCGGCATGGCCTGTGGCATGTGCCACATCGCCTTCAACCCGCTCCATCCCCCCAAGGACCCGGCCAACCCGACCTGGGCGAACCTCAAAGGGGCGGTGGGCAACCAGTACACGCGGGTCTCCGAGATCTTCGACTCGGGGATGCCCAAGGACAGCCCCGAGTGGCAGCTCTTCTCGCACGACCGGCCGGGCACCGTCGACACCTCGGCGATGCCCAACGACGGGATCCACAACCCCGGCACCATGAACGCCATCATCAACTTCGACCGGCGCCCGCAGTTCCCGGGTGAGAAGATCCTCAAGTGGCGGCCGGTCGCCAGCTGCCCGGCGAAGTCCGACCCCGACGTCTGCTGGTGCGAGCCCGGTCATCCGGACAAGTGCAAGCTGCGCTCGGTGCGGACCGACGACAAGCTCGTCTTCCACATCCTGAAGGGCGGCGAGGACTCGATCGGCGTCAAGGAGGCGATCCAGCGGGTCTACTTCAACATCGGCTCCTGCGCCGAGTCCTGCTGGCTGAACCACCTGACCGACTCCCGCCAGATCGATCCCCAGCAGCGGAACTTCGGGCAGACCGAGTTCGAGATCGGCCAGTGCCGCCGCGACTGCCCGGGCCTGCGCGCCGTCGAGGACCGCCTGGACGACGTGCTCGCCTTCTTCCTGTCGCGCAAGCCGACCGACCTCTACCAGGCGCGCGGCCTGGACGATCCGCGCGACCTCGTCGAGCAGCTCGACAAGGAATACGGCAAGGGCACGGTCGACCGCGGCCGGGTGGTCTTCGCCCAGAACTGCGCCCGCTGCCACTCCAGCCAGGCCGAGCCGTTCGACAACCGCGACTTCCTGGCCAAGGACTCCCAGGGCCAGCGCATCGACTGGCTGGGCAACGACAAGGCCACCCCGGCCTCCGAGGTCGGCACCTACCGCTGCCGTGCCCTGCACACCAACCACAAGAAGGGGCACGTCTTCGCCCAGTACGCCTCGGAGACCTACTACGAGCGGCCGGGCGATCCCAACCTGCCCGACAAGGCGAGCGGCGGTCCCGGCTACTTCCGGAACATCTCGCTGCTCAACGTCTGGGCCTATGCTCCCTTTATGCACAACAACGCCTTGGGACCAGAAGTCTGCGGCGGGGACACCGGTCCGGCCCCTGACTTCTACCGCTCGCCCTACATCGAGAAGACGGCCGACGGCTATCGCCGGCTGCCGCCGGACCAGGCCCCCAAGTGCTGGCCCTACGATCCCAGCGTCGAGGGGCGCTACGCGCTCTACAAGGCGTCGATGGAGGAGCTGCTGACTCCCCCCGACCAGCGCAAGCCCAAGGTGACGCTGCTCGACGACGACATCCGCATCGACGTCGGGCTGCGCTCGATCGGCAAGCACCAGATCAAGACCTTGAAGTTCGTCATCCCCAAGGACGAGCCGGCGGGGCTTCTGGTGAGCTTCGACGCCAAGGCGTTCGTCGACGACCTGATCCTGTCGAAGAGCGATCCGGCGAAGCTCAAGGTCCGGCTGGCGAAGCACGACCCGTCGCACGCCGACGACGACGTGAAGCTGCTCTCGCGCCTCGCCAGCGAGATGTCCCACCACCTGAACGACGGCGACGCCTATCAGGCCGCCCGGGCCGACGCCGACACGCTCATGCGGCTCTACAGCAACTGCACCGCCGACGTCGAGAACGGCGGCCACCCCTTCGGCGGCAATCTCCCGCCGGAGGACAAAAAGGCGCTCACCGCCTACCTGGCCACCTTCTAGGACAGAAGCGAGGAGACGAACCATGCGAAACCGGAAAACGAAGTTCCTCGCCGTCGCCGCCCTGCTCCTCCTGGCCGGGTGCGCGACCGCTCCCCCGCCGCCCAAGGTCGCCTTCTCCAAGTACGGTGCGCCCTACGCCGAGAAGCCCGACTTCGCCCGCGTCGAGCTCGACCATCCGCTGACGCCGGCCGACCGGGCCGCCATCACGCCCGACAGTCTGCGCTCCCTGGACCAGGAGCAGGTGGACCAGATCTACGCCCGCCTGACCGCCGGCCCGATTCCCGACGGCCCCTACCAGGGCGACCTCTTCTTCTCTGGCGGCGGCGGCCTGGACCGCATCTCCGACCTCCTGGGCGGGGCCGCCGGCTTCGCCAACGACCTCGCCTTGAAGCAGCTCCGGTTCGTCGGCCGGGCGCTGTGGAAGGGCAAGGTTTTCTATCGCGACAAGCGCGAGCTGCGCAACATGATCGACGACCGTTCGGTCGTCGCCAAGCTCTTCGACGTCGACGTCAAGGACATGCGCACCGGCCAGTGGAACGGCAAGACCGTCGGGCTCCTCTTCCCGGCCAAGCTCTACTGCGGCCAGAGCCTGCTCGACAGCCGGCGCGAGTCGGTGATCATCGACTATGCCTTCGGCGACGAGATCGACGGCTATCTCACCAACGTCGACTCGGTCGCCGGGCGCAACGGCCTCCAGGTGCGCGACGAGATCCGCCTGGTCCGCCCCGGCTTCTATCTCGGACGAGCCTACATGGGTCGGGTCTTCGTCCTGAACTTCACCCTCTACAACGAGGCCGCGGCCAAGGCCGGTAAGGCGGCCGAGGATTGCTGGACCGGCGAAGCGCAGCACTACAACCAGGTGGCCGACGCCCACTGACGGGAAGGTGATGCCGTTTCACGCTCGCACGATGGGCCGGCGACTTATTGCCGGCCCGTTTTTGTCTCTGTTCCTGTTGGCGCTCGCCGCCACCACCGCGGGAGGAGCGCCGCAACCCACCGCTCCCCATCCTCCAGCCGCTCCCGCCGCTCCCGCCGGTCATCTGATCCCCTGGGCGGTCGATCCCGAGGACCCGGGGGAGGACCTGCCGCCGGTCGGCCGATCGATCTTCGACTTCCTGGTGACCGAGCGAAAAGGCGACGAGCGGTTCTACGCCGTCCCCTTCCCTTTCTCCGCCCTCGTAAGCCGGGTCGAGGAACGGCTGGGGGGCTCCTCGGCCTTCGAGCGGGTGCTCCTCCCGCTCGGCCGCTCGCTGCAGAGAAACGCCGCGGCGCCGCATTTCTTCGCCGCCCCGCGCGCCGTGGTGGCGGTGGTGGGCGAGGTCCGCCGGGAGGGCCGGCCGGGCGCGCCGCTCTTGAAGGACCGGCTCTACCTGGGCTACCAGGAGACGGCGGGGATCGTCGAAGTGATCAGCTACAACGAGGCGGCAGGGCGCTTCGAGTTCCAGGTGGTGCGCGACTATCGGCCTGGGACGACGCCGCGGGTGCTCTACGCCAGCCGCGCCCTCTGCACCGCCTGCCACCAGAACGCAGCGCCCATCTTCGCCCGCCAGATCTGGGACGAGACCAACGCCAACCCGCGGATCGTCCAGCTGCTGCGCGGCGAGAAGAAAGACTTCTACGGCTTCCCCCTCGACCTGGGACCCGACGCGCCCTACGCCGTCCAGGCCGCCGCCGACCGGGCGAACCGCTTCGCCCTCGACCAGCGGCTCTGGCGCGAGGGCTGCGCGGGAGGTGGCCCGCGCTGCCGGGCGGCGCTCTTCGCCGCCGTGCTCCAGTACCGCCTGACCGGCGGCCGTTTCGACGATCGCTCGGCGCGCTTCCGCGACGGCTTCCTGGCTCGCTTCACCGCCCAGGTGCGGGACCGCTTCCCGCGCGGGCTCGCCGTGCCCGACCCCGATCTCCCCAACCGCGACCCCTTCGTGGGTAACACCTCTGGCGTCCAGCAGGTGAGCGTGCCGGGGAGCCTCACCCCGGAGCAGACGGCCCTCCTCGGCGGCGTCGTCCTCCACTCCCCCATCCCTGCCGCTTTCGAGCCGCTCAACCCGCGGCCACCACTCGAGACCTGGACCCTCGACACGGCGCCCGAGCGGCTGCTCTCCGGCCTCGCCGGCTTCCTCGCCGAGCTCGACGTCCGGGATCTGGACGACCATCTCTACGCCGCCGGCAGCGCCCCGGGCGCCCCGCGGGAGCGGCGGACCGCCAACTGCCGGCTGGCGGCGCGGCGGGCTGGCGGAGAGATCGACCGCCTGAAGCTCGACTGCAAGGGGGACTTCGCGCTCCAGGGGAGGATCTACCTGGAGGCCGGCCGGGTGACCGGAGGAGAAATCGAGCAGGCGACCGCGGACGGGGTCACGGAGCTCGCCGACCTCGCGATCCAGGGAGGAGAGGTGACAGCGCGGGGTGGCGAACGGACGGCCCGACTGACGCTCGCCCAGAAAGACTCCGGGCTCCACGCCCGGCGTCCGGACGGCAACGCCGTCGAAGCTCTCGCCCTCAGCTGGCAGGATGCTGCTGCCGATA
>DASQPA010000118.1:0-5681 GCA_035644215.1 Thermoanaerobaculia bacterium | reverse complement strand
CAACGTGGTCGAGAGCCGGGGGGTCCTCTGGAGCAGTGGGCCGGCCGGCATCGTGGGGTTTCAGGTCCCGCCCGCGGGCCTCGCCCCGGCGCGGCTACAGCGGGTGCCGGGGAGCGACGGCTCCCACCTCTTCCGGATCGGGGACCGCATCCTGGTGGCCCGGGAGGAGCAGGTGGAGCGGCTCGACGAAACGCGGGGCGCTCTGGTGGCCGATCCGGACCTCGCCGGCTTCGGGCGCGGGGGGCTCGTGGGGCTCGCCGAGGATGCCGCCTCGAACCTCTGGATGAGCACGCATCCACCCACCGTGGCGCTCGCCCGCGGCGGCGCCTGGGGGCGGCAGGTCCGCTCGCTGGTCGAGGTGCCGGCGCGCGACGTCGAGACCCTCTTCGCCGAGGCGGACGGGGTGGTCTGGATGGCGGCCGAGAACGGCCTCTACCGCTATGCCGGCCCCCTGGGCGGTCCGAGCGCGGCCCTGCCGGCACCGCTCCTCTCGCGCCTGGCGTCGGGGGACGGGGCGCTCCTCTTCGGCGGCGCCGCCACCGCCCGGCCGGGCGCCCCGGAGCTGCCGCCCGACGTGCGCCGCCTGCGGCTCGAATTCGCCCCCCTCTCCTCCCGCGCCGGCCTGCGCTACCAGACCCGGCTCGATCCCATCGACGCCGGCTGGGGGGCGCCGGCGGACGAGCCGTTCACCGAGCTGACCCACCTGCCACCGGGCGACTACCGCTTCCACGTGCGCACGGTGGGACCCAGCCACGAGGTGGGGCCGGAGACCGCCTGGACCTTCGGCGTCCGTCCCCCCTGGTACCGGACGCCCTGGGCGCTCCTCCTCTGGGTGACGGTCGCGGCCGGCGCCGTCTACGGCTTTGCCGCGCTGCGCGGTCGCGCCCTCGCGCAGCGCGCGGCGCAGCTCGAAGCGCGGGTGGCCGAGCAGACGGTCGAGCTGCGGCAGACGGTCGACGAGCTGCGCCGCGCCCACTCCGAGCTCGAAGGGGCCAACGCCCGGCTGGAGGAGCTGACGCTCCAGGACGAGCTCACCGGCGTCGCCAACCGGCGCGCCCTGCAGCAGGTGCTCGGCCAGGAGTGGGGCCGCGCCCTCTGGCACCGCCAGCCGATCGGCCTCATCCTCTTAGACCTCGACGACTTCAAGCTCCTGAACGACACCCGCGGCCACCCGGAGGGGGACCTCTGCCTGCAGAGGGTGGCGGGCTATCTGGCCGACACCGTGGGCCGCGCCGGCGACCTGGTGGCGCGCTACGGCGGCGAGGAGTTCGCGGTGCTCCTCCCCGATTCCGACCTCGCCGTGGCCTGGCAGGTGGCCGAGGAGCTGCGCGCCGGGATCGAGACCCTCGCCATCCCCCACCCGGCGGTCGCCGGCGGCCACGTCACGGCAAGCCTCGGCCTCGCCTGCATGACCCCCTCGCCCGGCCAGCGCCTGGAGGTCCTCGTCGAGGCCGCCGACCTCGCCCTCTACCGGGCCAAGAAGGCGGGGAAGAACCGGGTCTCCGCCGGCGGCAGGACGGGGGAGATCACCGGGTTGGTTTCGCGGTCGTAGGCCCTCACCCCCGGCCCCTTGGCGAAGGGGGTAGAGACGCCCCAGGCGCTATCGAAATCCTTGCCGTTACCGTGCCGTCGGGGCGTCTCCAACGCCCCAGGCGGTGGGCTCTACCAGCCGAGCAGCATGACGGCCAGGCCCACCGCCGCGATCGCCCCGCCCGCGGCGGCATCGCCGTAGTGGTCGAGGAACGAGAAGCGGAGCCGCTTCACCCCGGCCCGGGCGGGGAGGACGAGGAGGACCATGGTGGCGAGGGTCGCCGCCTCGTAGAGGAGGACGATGATCGTCGCCCGCAGGGCGCCCAGAGGGGCGGCGGCGAAGAGGATGGGCATCACCGCGACGCAGGGGTCGGCGGAGAAGAGGAGGAAGAGCGACCAGACCGTCGCCTTCTCCGGCTCGTGGACGTGGTCGTAGTGTTGATGGACGTGGCCGTGGAAGTGGGAGCCGGCGGTGCGGCGCAGGCCCCAGGCGGCGTAGATCAGGCCGAAGGCGATGAGGAGGATGCCGGCGAGCGCCTCCATCCGCTTGCCGACCGACTGCAGGACGCCGAGGCCGAAGACCAGCGCCAGGAGCCCGAGGAGGGCCGAGGCGGTGACGTGCCCGAAGCCGCAGAGGAGGGTGACCCGGGCGGTGCGCGCCGCCGACCAGCCGCGCGCCCGTGCCACGGCGGCGAAGGGAGCCCAGTGGTCGGGGGCCAGGGTGTGGATCGCGGCGACCGAGACGGCGGCGGCGGCGAGCGCCGTGAAGACCCCTCCGTCGCTCATCGCTGGCGCGGGAAACCGGTCGCAGGCACGAGGGGAGTCCACCGCATCGGGGGTACTCTAACGGCTTCTCCTCCCCGCCACAACCGCGGGCGATCCGGCTGGATCCTGCTATGCTTGCTTCCTTCCTGGAACGAGAGAAAGAGAGAGATCCATGGGGAACTTCCCGGCTCAACGCCAGCACCCGGTCGAGGCGTACGCCTCCGCCGCCTCGGTGCGCCAGGGCGACTCGATCGGTTTCCACGTCGCGGTCGCGGCTCCTACGGAAGAGGACGTGCAACTGGAGGTCTTCCACTACGCACAGCTGCAGTTCGACGCCAAGCGCCTTCAGGAGAAGCTGTCGGCCATCGGAGTCTTCGACGAGGACTACCGCGAGGCGATCGCCGTCGCCCCGGAGGAGGAGCCGCTCTACCGCGCCGAGTTCCCCGGTCCGGTCCTCCCCCCGCCGGCCTACCCCACGCCCGGCCCGGGCGAGAAGCCGGACGCCTCGCGCGGCTGCGGCTGGCCGGAGGCGCACCGGCTGACCGTCCCGGCCGATTGGAAGAGCGGCCCCTACCTCGCCCGTTTCGGCGCGGCCGAGGCGGTCACCTGGGTCCTCTTCGTCGTCCGGCCGGCCGCGGGGCAGCGCTCGGCCCGCATCCTCTGCGCCCTGGCGACGAACACCTACCAGGCGTACAACCCCTGGAACGACAACAGCTTCTATGCCGACCTGCCGAAGGGGACGGCGCAGGCCGCGAAGCTCTCGTTCGATCGCCCCAACCATCTTTTCGGCTTCCTCCTCTTCGATCAGAGCTTCCTCGCCTGGCTCGACCAGGGCTACGAGGTCGACTACGGCGCGAACCACGACCTCCACGCCGAGGCGGACCCGCTCGCCGGCTACCGTCTTTTCTTAAGCCTCGGCCACGACGAGTACTGGTCGGCCGAGATGCGCGACCGCGTCGAGTCGTTCGTCGAGGCGGGCGGCAACGCCGCCTTCTTCTCGGGCAACACCTGCTACTGGCAGGTGCGCTTCGAGGACGGCGACCGCACGCTCGTCTGCTATAAGGACGCCGCCCTCGACCGCCAGGCCAATCCCGGCATCCCCGCAGAGCGCGCGACGGCGGTCTGGTACGACCCGCCGATCTCCCGCCCCACCAACGACCTGACCGGCCTCTCCTACCGGAGCGCCGCCGCCATCACCGACCAGCCCCGGGCCGCCATCGGCTTCACCGTGGCGGACCGCCGGAGCTGGGTCTTCGCCGGGACCGGCCTCGCCGACGGCGCCGTCTTCGGGCAGAAGGATGCGATCGTGGGCTACGAGTGCGACGCCCGCGACTTCGACACTCCGCGCGGCTTCCACACCCTGGCGGCGGTGGGGCTCGGCCGGGAGTGGACGGGCAACGGCGCCGGCCGCGAGGGCACGGTGGGGCTCTTCCGCCAGGGCAAGGGCTGCGTCTTCTCGGCCGGCACGACCGGCTGGGGGCAGGGGCTGCGGACGCCGCCCGATCCGCAGGTGGAGCGGATCACGCAAAACGTCCTCGACCGCCTGCAGACCCCGATCGGCCACGCCCTCTACGCCGTGACGCCGGACGGCGACCTCCAGCGCTACGAGGACTGGCGCCAGGACGGCACCGGCGGCCTCGAAGGGCCGCGGACGATCGGCCGCGGCGGCTGGCAGTACCTGCGCCAGGTCTTCTCCGGCCGCGACGGCGTGGTCTACGCCGTGGGGCCGAACGGCGATCTCCTCTGGTACGGCGACCCGAGCGGCGACGGCACCGCCGACCTCGTCGGCCCCAAGGTGATCGGCCAGGGATGGAACGCCTACTCTCAGGTGACCGCCGGGCGCGACGGCGTGCTCTACGCCGTGGACGGCAGCGGCAACCTCCTCTGGTTCCAGGACGGAAACCGCGACGGCACGGGCAAGGTGCAGGGACCCAAGATTCTCGGCCGCGGCGGCTGGAGCAAGTTGAAGCAGGTCACCGCCGGAGACGACGGTTCCCTCTACGCCGTCGACGGCAAAGGCCAGCTCCTCTGGTACCAGGACGCCAAGCGGGACGGCACGGGCAAGCTCAAGGGTCCCAAGGTCATCGGCCTCGGCGGCTGGGGCGGGCTCGCCCGGGTCTTCGCCGGCGACCACGGCGTGATCTACGCCGTGACCGCCGACGGCAATCTCCACCGCTACGTAGACGTCAGCCGGGACGGCAGCCAGCCGATCGTCGGGCCGTTCACCGGCGGCTGGAACCGCTTCATACGGCTGACGTAGGAGGCCGCGTCAGGCCGGGGGAGGTCGCCAAGGCCAGCCGCCAGTGGAAGCGGCGGCGTCCGGGAGAACGCCCCCCACAGGTGGGGGCGCTACGCCCACGGAGAAAGGCGTGCTGAAGATGGGTCTAGATCTCCGCGGAAGACCCCGGGGCGGCGGCGGGTTGGATCTGGGAGGAGGACAAGAGGGGGCCCACGCGTCAGGGTCGTCTATCGAGCGCCTGGATAAGACGATCGGAGGCCAGGATAGTCTATCGGACGCCCCGATAGACGATCGGGCGCCAGAATAGACTATCGGACGGCAGAACCCCTCGATCGGGCGCTCCGATAGACTATCGGACAGCAGAACCCCTCTATCGGGGCGCTCAGCTCTCTATATTTGGCCGCAAGCTCTCTATCCTGCGCCAGGATCGTCTATCCGGCCCCAGAGTTCCCTATCTTTGGCGCCGAGCTCTCTATCCTGGAGTGGAGCGGTCGATTCCGGCCTTCCGTTACGCCAGCACGAAGGGAATCTGCCGCGCCGCTTCCGGGGTGAAAAGGAGAAGGCTGCGGAACGCAGCGGTGTGCCCGGCAGGATCGGCCTCGGGCCGGATGTAGAGCTCCGCGATCAGATCTCGCCAGCGGAGGAGCTCCCGCCGTAACGTGGGACGGCGCTGGACCTCGACCGTCAGATCGAGCAGGCGGAGGACGCGCTCATAGGCGAGAGCGAGACTCGCCCGGTCCTTGGGCTGCAGAAGGCGCGACGCCCGGTTCATCTCGTTGCCGATCATCAGGATCTGCTGGTCGAGGCTGAAGGCCGACCACCGTTCCGGGGTGAGGGAGGCGTGCTGGGTCATGCGACGGGCTCCCCTCGACCGCGATCGACAAAGATGATGTCGCTTTCCTTCTCGTCCATCGGTCCCAAGATCCTTGCCGCAGCCGAGGCGAGAGTATCACCTCGCTCTGCCGGCGACAGCGCCCGCTACCGCGTCCCTCCCCCTGGGGCGGGGGAGGGTTGGGTCTGGGGGGAGGACAGGAGGGGGGGCGCCTCAGCCCGCGGGGTCTCAGGCGCCGGGGCTCTGACATTACCTGCCCGTCTCCCCGCCCCGAAGGGGCGCAGGTCGGTAGCCTGGGGTGCCAACCCCAGGGAC
>DASQPA010000117.1:0-3919 GCA_035644215.1 Thermoanaerobaculia bacterium | reverse complement strand
AGGCGTTCGAGAACGGCGCCGACTACATCGTCGTCGGCCGGCCGATCCAGAACGCCCCCGATCCCCGGCAGGCCGCGGCGGGGATCCAGGCCTCGATCGCCCGGTTGTTCGCCTGACGGACGCCTACGCCCGCCGGTCTCGGGTACCCGTCGCCCTTTTCTTCGGCTACACTGAGGTCATGGCCCAGGCAGCGGCAGCAGAATCGATCCCTCTGGTCGCCGACGCCCAAGGCGTTCTGCGGATCATCGGGACGCGTGTGACCCTGGATGCAATCGTGGAGTGGTACAGCACCGGTGGAACACCTGAGGAGATCGCCCAAAGCGATCCCTCTCTCCAACTCGCAGACGTTTACGCGGTGCTGACCTACTACCTGCGTCACAAGGCGGAGGTCGACGCCTACCTGAGGCGTCGGCAGCAGGAGAGGGTCGATGCGGTCGCGAGTGAGCGCTCGGAGCTTCTGGCCCAAAAATACAGTGGACGAGAATTTTCCCCGGACCAACAGGAGAGGCTCGAATGCCTCACCGCCAGGCTCAAGGAGCTCCTGCCACCGGTTTCCGTTGGAGATCTCGCGGTTCTTCTGAAGATGACAGAAGAGATGAAGCACATCCGCGAGAGCGCCCGAGAGCGCCGACGGCGGGTCGGGTTGGGGCGGGTGGATGAACGACCTCTTTGATGCGCTGCTCTTTCCGCAACAACTCCACGAGCGGCACCCCGATCCCGGTCCCTTCAAGGATTCTCGCGCCTATAAGCCACATCTCCAGAGGGAGTTCCGTCGGAAATGTGTCTATTGCCGCATTTCGGACGGGTTGAAGGGCTATGAGGGCTTCGGCGTCGACCATTACCTCCCCAAGTCAAAGTTCCCTGGCCTCGACACCACCTGGCCCAATCTCTTCTATGCCTGCAACGTCTGCAACACCTGGAAAGGTGACACCGTGTCGGCTCCCGACCGGTTCCTTCCCAACCCTTGTGCGCATCGGATGGCGGACCATCTCCAATACCAGGGCGCTGATATTGAAACGTATACGCTGCACGGCGAGTGGCTGGCAGAACTGCTGCACTTCGCCGAGAGACGGAATTTCCGCGATTTCATCCTCGCGGCCCTCGGTCAGTTCCTGGCGCTCCGCAACGAGCTGCTGGAGGATCTGACTGCCTACGAAACCCGGTTCGGTAAGGATGATCTGGGCTCACTCGAAGCCGCCATCCAGGAGACCGATGAGGAACTGGAGCGGGTGGAGCGGCAGATCGAGCTGCTGATCGGCGAGCCGATTGCCGCGGCAGTACGCCTAAGGTAGCAGCTTGGTTCTTCTTACCCGGGGTTCCGGGCGAAGACCGCCATCTCCGGGTCGATGAAGCGCTGGGAGGAGCCGACGTCGTCGGCCGAGAGGAAATCCAGGAACGGCCGCGATTGGTGGTCGAGGACCTTCCGGTAGCCGAGCTCGCCGCTCCCCAGCCGCTCGACCATCTCCGCCTCCGCCGGACGACGGATGTCGGTCAGGTTGATGGTCACGTACTCGGGTTCCCGCTCGAGGAGAGCCCTGCCGTGGGAGCGCAGGACGTTCTCCCAGGGGAGGCGCTCGAAACGCGGCACGTGGTGGGGGCGCCCCACCGCCAGCACCTGCTCCGGCTTCACCCCCCTCTGCTCCAGCCAGCTTTCGACGAAGTAGCGGGAGTCGGCGAGCAGCCGGAAGTCGACCGAGCTGGCATAGAGGACGCTGTAGATCCCGACGAGAGCGACCAGGGCGACGGCCGCCCAGCGCAGGACCGGCCGGCGCGGCCGGAGATTGCCGGGGGCTCGGGGAGCGAGCAGCGTGCCCAGGGTCTTGCCGCCGAAGAAGGCGAGGAGCAGGGCGACCGGCAGGACGTAGCGGTCATAGGTGAAGAGGATGAGGTTCAGGAAGGTCACGTAGTAGGAGACGACGAGGAGGAACAGGCTGCCGAGGAGGAACACCTCCTGCCGGTCTCGCGCCTCCTTCCGGATCACCGCCTGGTAGACCGTCAGCAGGAGGCCGGCGACGCAGGCCGCCGTCAAGGCCGGGTTGAGCGCGAAGACGATCTGCCGCAGGAACAGCTGGAGAAGGGCGAGGTGGCCGTCCCAGGTGTCGGGGAAATCCCGGTAGCCCTCGCTCATCGGCCCCAGCAGCTGGCGGACGTGGATCTGGAAGCGCTCCAAGTTCCAGAAGAGGTTCTGGAAGACGGCGAAGAGGACCGCCGAGGTCGCCCCGCCGGCGAGCAGGCGGGGATCGACGAGAGCCCGCAGCACCCCCTTGACCGGTCCGCGGTCGCGGAAGTCGTGACGGTAGAGGGCGGTGATGAGGGCGAGCGGGGCCAGCATGTAGAGGCCGTAGGCCTGATCCTTGGTGCAGACCGCGGCGGCGGCCGCTGCCCCGAAGAGCAGGAAGTCGCGCCCGCGCCCGTACTTGAGACAGCGGACGTAGGCGAGGAGCGAGAGGGCGAACCAGCAGAGATAGGGGATGTCCAGGTTCCCCATCTTGGCGTAGTAGACGAACGGCGCGATCGAGGCGGTGACGAAGACCGCGCCCAGGGCCGAGCGGCGGTCGTAGACCTCGCGGCCGACCCGGTAGACGAGCCCGAGCGTCGCCATCGCCATCGCCAGGCTCACCAGCCGGCTGAAGTAGATGAGCAGGCTGTTGGCGTCGTAGTCGTCGAGCGACAGCACCTTGTGGTCGAGGAGGAGGCGCAGCGGCCAGGAGGTCCAGTAGAGGAGGACGAAGTGGAGCGGCGGGTAGCGGGCGTGCCAGCCCCGGGGGGTCGCGGGCGAGATCGCCTGGTGCCAGGAGGTCGGGTGGAGCTCGTCGCCAGCCCAGGCGATCCAGTTCGGCAGCCCCCACCAGATCCCGACGGCGAAGAGGAGCAGAGCCCAGGCGAAAAGGCCCCGGAGAGCCCAGGTCTCGGTCCGGGAGGGGCGGTCGATGGCGGGGGGTTGGATCTCCATCTAGCGGAGCGCGGCCTTCTTCGTCTCCGGGAACCGCTTGGCCAGCCAGGCCTCGACCTGCTCCGGGTGGTAGCCGAAGGGTCCCGGCTCCCCCTTGTAGACGATCCGGCCGCTCTCGTCGACGATGTAGAAGCGTTCCGGCCAGCCGGAGTAGAGCCGCTCGGCGCGGTTGTCCATGCCGTCGACGGCGAGCGGCACCCGGTAGCCGAACCGCTTGGCGAAGTCGTTCGCGATGGCGAGCCGCTGGGCGAAGGTCTTGGGCTGCGCGTAGCAGACCCCCTGCTTCTCGTTGTCCTCCATCTGCCACTCGTCCAGCGGATGAGCCTCCTTGATGTAGACCGTCAAGAACCGGGCGCGATCACCGTACCGCCGATAGAGATCCTCTACGCGCTCGACCGAGCGCCGGAAGGGCGGTCAGGTGTAGCTGCCGAAGACGAGGACGACCGGCCGGCCGCGGCTCCCCGCGAGGAGCTGCCGCGAGGTGCCGTCGAGCGCCGTCACGGCCACGTCCGGGGCCGGATCGCCGACCCGCAGCCGGCCCTCGTGGCGCTGGTCGTAGCGCAGCAAGCCGATGATGTTGCGCGGCCCGATCTGAAACACCAGGAAGCTGGCGACGCCGAGGACGGCCAGCCCGAGCAGCAGGAGGACTTTCTTCCACATCGCGTCACCTCCGCACCAGGAACAGAGAGAGCAACCTACCCTCTTTCCCCGCCGTATTCAATCGGTCCCCACTTTCCCGACCCTGAGAGGTTGACAGCCGGCTCTTCTCAGCGCATAATTCAAACGTTCGTTTCAATCGGACGTTTGAACCAATGACCAAGACCATCGAACCCGTCGAAGCCGGAACGCGAGAGAGCCTGATGGACGCCGCCGAAGCCCTGTTCTCGGAGCGCGGCATCCAGGCCGCCTCCCTGCGCGCCATCACCGAGCGGGCGGGGGCGAACCTCGCCGCCGTCCACTACCACT
>DASQPA010000116.1:0-3868 GCA_035644215.1 Thermoanaerobaculia bacterium | reverse complement strand
CGTCCGCCGAGCCGGGCCCCCGCCGCGAGCCCCCGGGCGGCGACGAAGGTCCGGGTCGGGAGATCGTTCCGCTGCCGCTCCGGAAGCTCCTCGCTCACGAGGTCACCCCGAGGAGGTTCTGCCAGGTGTCGGCGAGCGGCCGCGATGCCGGAGGTGCCGCCCCCGCTGCCGCAGGTATCGCCACCGCCCTGGCCTCCGGCGCCGCCGATTTCACCGGCTCCGCGGGGCCGCGGAGCGACCGGTCGAGAATCTCCCGGATCTGTCCCGACAGGCGGGTGCCCAGCCTGCCACCCTCCTCTCCCCCGCTTTCCCGCGCCAGCCGCTCGGCCAGCCCGCGGAGCTCGCCGTCCAGGCGCGCCACGGCGATGGCCAGCCCGGCCTGCGCGGCGAGCGCCTCCAGGATCTCGACGTCGAGCTCGGTGAACGCCACGCCCGGCTGGCGGCTGTCGGCGTACATCACCCCGATCCGCCGGTCGAGTACCTGGATCGGCACGCAGAGGAGAGCGCGGATGCCGCCGACGACGACGCTCTCCCGCGCCGCCAGGTCGGCGTCGCCGCGGACGTCGACGCTGACCACCGTCCGCCCGCTCACCAGGGCGCGCTCGACCGCGCCGACGCTGCCGCCGAACTCCGCCGCGCGCAGGTCCGCCGCCGAGAGCCCGGAGCGGGCCGCCACCTCGAAGTCGCCGTCGGCGCCGACCAAGAGGAGGAAGCCGCGCTCGGCGTTGGCGAGCGCCAGCGTCGAGGCGACCACCCGCGCCAGGAGCTCCTGCAGGCCGACGCCGGGGTCGAGCTCGCGGCGCACCCCGAGCGCCGTGGTCAGGCGCCGCAGTCGTTCCTCCTGGAGCGCCTCGACCGGCCCCACCGCGGCCTCGAAGCGGGCGAGGACGCCGCCGAAGCTGATCCAGCTGCGCTCGCCGAGCCGGGCGGTCGAGACCGGCACCCCGTCGACCAGGGTGCCGTTCTTGCTACCGAGGTCCGCCACCGTCCAGCCCGACGGGCCGGAAGCCAGGACGGCGTGCCGCCGCGACACCCGGTCGTCCTCGATCACCACCCCGCACTCCGGGCCGCGGCCGACGACCGTCTCGCCCTCGTCCGGAAGGACCTGTTCACGCGCCGGAGCCGTGGCGAACTGCAGGGTCAGACGCGCCGGCATCGCCGCCCCGTCCTACCGGCCGAGGTCCATCAGGTTCATGAGAATTCCCCCTTACCGTACCGCTTGTCCACACTTGAGACAGGGCCCCCGCCAGCTTGATAAACCCACTATACACCACCCTCAACCGGGGAGCCCGGTACGGTGTCCCATCCCGCCCGGGGGCGGAACCCCCGGGAGAGCCCCCCTGTCCTGATGAGGGCTTCCCGGGGCGCGAAAAAATCTGCCGGTGGCTCCGTCTACAAAAGGAATCCCTGCTCCAAACTGAACCGCAGGGTCAGCCCGCCGGCCTCCAGCTTCCCGGCCACGTCCACCAGGTCGCGGGTGGCGCGCCAGACGTTCGGGATGTCCGTCCCGCTGTGGGCGTCGACGGTGGCGAGGAAGACGTCCAGGTCGCTCAAGGCGGTCGTGGTGTTCCCCCCGAGGAAGTCGGCGCGGATGGCGGCGACCTCGGCGGACAGCGTGGCGAGGACCGTCGGATCGATCGCGGCGGCGTTGTCGGCCAGGATCTGGTCCAGGCGGTTGAGCTTGTTCGCAATGACCTGATTCCGCGGCGTCAGGTCGAGGACGATCAGGAACTCCGAGAACCCCCCCGTCGCGCCGAGCGCGCGGTAGGACTTGTTGTTCGGCCGCGACTGCGTGATGTCCTGGAAGCTCCCATCCAGGGGGGCGGAGAAGAGGCGCAGGGGGAGGATGGGAAAGAGCGGATTGAGAGCGCTCTGGAGCTCGACCGACGTCGCCCCGGTAAATGCGAGCCCGCCGTCGACCGGCGGCTCGATCCGGACCAGCACCGGGAAAGCGAGGGCAAGCGATACGTTCGGCGGCAGGCGCGACAGGAGGACCAGGTCGAACGGCGAGACCAGCCGGGTGGTGACCCCGAGATTGGCCAGGTTCAGTCCGGTGAGGTCGTCCAGGGTCACCGTCAGGCTGCCGGTGATGCCGGACAGCGAGATCGGCACGGTCAGCGAGCTGGTTCCTTCTGCGGCAGCCGGCAGGATGACGGCCAGGGCGAGAAGAAGCGGTGCGAGAGTCCTATTCCGGTTCATGAGAGTGCCCCCTTACAGATAAGATCAGGCACCCCCCGCGAGAGGGCCATCGGGCGCCCCTCTCGGCAAAAAAGAATTTTCTGCAGGGGGGTCAGCCCTTCATATCCTCCCACCTTACCTCAGGTGGGGTGGAAATGGCGCCGGCCTAAGGGAAATTTCCCGGCCTGGGTGAGGGTATTCTCCCATACCCCCACCCCTCGACTTCCGGTACCCGCTCTCCGTTACCCGGCGAGGACCTTCCGGCACCAGGCTTGCAAAAGCGTCCGCCGGCTGTCGGACATGTCGCGGGTGCGCGGCATGTACCCGCTCGACATCCAGTTGGCCGGCGCCGGGGAGGTGGCGGCGAGGATCGCCTGCGCGTACCCGGCCACCGCCGACTCGTCGTTCAACGCGAAGATCTGGTTCATGGCCGGATAGAGCAGATAGTAGGTCCGCAGCACCTTCTGGTACACCACGTCGAACGTGAGATCGTCGTTGCCGACCGGCCCCGGGTCGGCCGGGTCGACGAAGTAGCGACGGAAGTCCTCGCCATTCGGCAGGATGCGCAAGCTGAGCTGGGGCCCGTTCGTGATGTACGGCGGGTACATGAACGTGCCGTAGCTGGCCGGCGGCGGGGCCTGGCCCAGGACGGTGAAGGTGAACAGGAAGTTGCCCGGCTGGTCTGTCGCGACCACGATCGGCTGGCCCGGCTGGTAGTCCGTGGCGATGGCCTCCGCGTCGCCGGGGGCCTGGAGCGGAACCGAGGCGTACTGCCACACCGTGATCGGCGGACAGGTGCCCGCGGCGAGCTCCTGGCCCCGCCGGAAGACCGCCAGGCTCGCCGGCTCCCGGCCCCCCTGGTTGACGAATTTCGTACCGGAGCCGCCCTGCTCCCCATAGATCGCCTGCTGGTTGGTGACGAAGTAGTACTCGGTCTCCGCCAGCACGATGCCATAGGTGGCGTGGACGAGCTGGAACGTGGCCTCGCCGCCGCCATCGGCAGCGAGGATCCGCTGCGCCGCCGGGTTCTTCGAGAGGTCGAAGTCGAACAGCCAGCCGCACTGGTTCCCCGCCGCCGTCTCCGCGTAGGGAACCGCCGCGACCGTGGCGCTGTCGGTCCCGTTGGTGACCACCAGCGAAACCGTTCCGAAATCGTACTTGGGATTGTTGCCCGCCTGGTCGTAGTCCGGGAACGTCCCGGAGAAATCGGCGGAGAGGACGTCGCCGTCGACCGCCAGCACGGCGGGCGCCAGGGCGATGCGGCCGTTCTGGCCGTTGTTCCGGGTACCCTTGGGCGTCTCGATGGTCGGCGTGTCCGCCACCATCAGCCGGCCGACCGGAGTGGTGAAAATGGTTTCGTCGTCATACAGCGGCGCGAAGGTGGCGACGAGTTGGAGGACGGCCGAATTCGTCCCCGGCGGCTGCTGCTGGTAGAGCGCTTCGATCGCCGCGTTGCCGACGGTCGTCTGCGTCGACTGGTAGAGGTAGTAGCGGAAGATCACGCCGACAATGCTCGGATCGTCGAAACCCGGGATGTTGATCGTGGCGCTCGGGCTCTTCAGCATCACGTGGTACACGTAGCCGCCGGCGCCGGCGTCCTCGGTCAGATTGACGTTGCGATAGAAATTGAGCCACTGGCAGGCGCCCTTGGACGTGCCACCACTCAACCACGTCTGGCTCCCCTGGGTCA
>DASQPA010000115.1:0-18256 GCA_035644215.1 Thermoanaerobaculia bacterium | reverse complement strand
GGGGTGACCGACCGCGACTTCCGCCTGATCGTGCGGCGGATCGGCGGCGTGGGGGTGGTGTCGATGGAGTTCGTCTCCTCGAAGGCGATCGTCTCCGGCAACGACCGCACCCGCGAGCTGATGTACTTCGCCGACGAGGAGCGGCCGCTCGCCATCCAGATCTACGGCTCGGACGCCGCCACCATGGCCGAGGCGGCGCGGGTGGTCGAGTCGCTGGGGGCCGATATCTGCGACATCAACATGGGCTGCCCGGCGAACAAGGTGCTCAAGGGCTGCGCCGGCGCCGCCCTCATGGGCGACCCCCATCTCGCCGAGGACATCATCCGCTCGGTCCGCCAGGCGATCTCGATCCCCCTGACCGTCAAGTTCCGGCTGGGCCTCGACGAGAAGCGGCGCAACTACCTAGACCTCGGGCGGCTCTGCGAGGCCAATGGGGTCGCCATGGTCGCCATGCACGCCCGGACGGCGCGCCAGATGTTCTCCGGCGAGGCCGACTGGACCCACCTCGCGCGCTTGAAGGAGACCCTGTCGATCCCGGTGATCGGCAACGGCGACGTCCGCCAGCCGGAGGACGCCCTGCGAATGCTGGCCGAGACCGGTTGCGACGGCGTGATGGTCGGCCGGGGCGCCACCACCAACCCCTGGCTCTTCCGCCAGATCGCCTCCCGGCTCCAAGGCGGCACCTGGAGCGAGCCGACGCTCGCCGACCGGCGCGACCTGATCCTCGGCCATTTCCGCCTGCTGGCCGAGCGCGAGGGCGGCAAGTACGCCCTCCACAAGCTGCGCAAGTTCACCGGCTGGTACACCCACGGCCTGCCCAACGGCCGGCGGCTGCGCCAGAGCATCCAGCAGATCCCGGACGTTCCCACCTTCCTCGACGTCGTCGAGAGCTTCTTCTCCGAGATCCTGGTCGAACAGGCGGCTTGAGCGCGCCTGGAAGCAAAGGCACCGCCATGGAAGAGCACTCGATCGAGCTCGCGCGCGAGCCGCGGGAGGCGTTGTCGGCGGCGAAGCGGGCGGCCTCCGAGTGGGGGGCCGAGCTGACGCCCGGAGAGGAGGGCGGCCGGCTGCGGCTGCCGGTGCTCGCCGGCCTGCGCCGGGGGTGGGTGGAGGGCGAGCTGACGGCGGAGCCCCAGGGAGCCGGCGGCACGCGGCTCTCGTTCCGCGTCGAGCAAAAGGACTACCATCTCCAACTCCTCGCCGTGGCTCTCCTGGCTCTGGGCGGAGCCGGCGGCATCCTCCTGCTGCTCTGGCCGTTCTTTCCCCAGCTTCTCCGCCTCGCTCCCATCGGCGCCCTGCTCGCCCTCGGCGCCTGGTTCCTCGTCCTCAGCCGCCTGCAGGTGAGCGGCCCCCAGGAGTTCCTGGAGATGGTCGCGGCGATCGGCGGCGAGGAGGACGCGGCGCCCCTGCCGTAAGCGGGAATCGCGAACGGGCTCCGCCTGGTTTATACTCCTGACGGTTCTTTGGCAATTGGGGGTGTACCGGTTTCGACGGGGAACTAGAGCGGTCCGAAAGCCGCGTGTCGAGTTTCTGCTCGCTAAAACAGAGAAAATACCTGCGAACGACAACTTCGCTCTCGCGGCCTAAGAACTAGGTCGTGACGTCCTGCTGGAGGCGCGGCCCGCCACGTCCAGCAGGGCGCAACTCAAGCGGGCCAAAAGGTCCGGGCGCCTTGCACCGGACCTGGATCAAGTTGCAAGGCTGGCCGACGCGCGAGGCGCCTTCCTCCGCAACGCGGACGGCGAGATTTAAATGGAAGGATATGCACGTAAACGCTTTCGGGACGCGTTTCTCGGACGTGGGTTCAACTCCCACCACCTCCACCAACTCCCACCCATCCGCCAAAGAACGAAGCTTTCCCACCCGAATCGTACGAGCGCGCCTCAGGCGCGCCCCCCGACGTATCGACCGATGGCAATACCTAAGTTGCGCTGAAACTTTCGCGGGTGCTAGTCTGATCGGATCGGTTGGACGAGAGGAGGCGAACCCTCATGCATGCTCAGGGTTGCTCGAGAGGATTCGCGACGCCGGCCGGCGTCGCTGTGGTCCTGGCCCTGGCGCTCACCTTGCCGATCACCGCGGCCTCCCCCGCGGGCAGCGGCCCCCAGGCGGCGGTTGCCGGGCTGGGCTTCTTTACGTTGCCTCCCTGCCGGGTGGTCGACACGCGGGCCTCTCTGCCCCTGCTGCCCGGTATCCAGTTCTTCCCGCTGGCCGGCCACTGCGGGATTCCGGCCTGCGCCAGGGCGGTCTCGGCAAATCTCACCGTCGTCGGCCCGCAAGCTGCAGGCCACCTGACGGCCTATGCCGGAGACGCCCAGCTGCCCGCAACCAGCAATCTCAACTTCGGCGCCGGCCAGGTGCGGGCCAACTATGCCATCGTCCAGTTGGCCGACGATGGCGCCGGTACCATCGGCGTCTTCTACATTGCTTCGGGAGCCGGTACCGCCAACCTGCTCGTGGACGTGAACGGCTATTTCGAGACCACTGCCGGCTCAGGGCCGATCGCCGTCGACTCGCTGGCTCCAGCCGCCACCGAGCTGACCCAGCTGGGCATGACCAGGATCTTCGGCCAGGGCTTCACGGACCCGGTGGCGGTCAGCCTGGCCGGCTACGCGGCACAGGTGCTCTGCTCGAGCGGCACCGAGATCGAGGTGGTGCCGGCCTTCCCCGTGGGCATCGGCTGCTCCGCGGTGCAGGGTCCAGTTCACGTGACCAATCTCAGCAGCGGCGAAAGCGCCGACGGACCACAGTTCACCTACCTGCCATCCAATCCGTCCCTGGTCGGCGTCTCGCCGTCGTCTGTCGGCGAGAGCGGCGGCGCGGTGCTCTCCCTTACCGGCTCCTTCCCATATGCCTCCCAGACGGGAGTGCTGATCGGCCCACAGGCAGCATCCCCGGACGGCACCTCCACGACCACCACCTTGCACGTGCCTGCGCCGCCCTTCACTGGCACCTTCCCGACCCAGCCCTGTTCCGCTGGCGGCGAGACAGGCACCCAAGAAGTCCCGGTGAGCGTCGACGTGACGGTCACGAATCCGATCACCGGCTGCTCGAGCACGGCACCCGGCGCCCTCACCTATATCCCCAACGACGGCAGATGCCAGGTGCCGCCGCCGCCACCACCGCCAGTTGCTGCATTCACCGCGTCCACGCCCGTGGGCAGCAACACCGCCACCTTCACCGACACCTCGACTGGTTCCCCGACGAACTGGTCCTGGAGCTTCGGCGACGGTTCCTACACCCACGTTCAGAACCCGGTCCACACCTACAGCGCTGCCGGCATCTACGTGGCGATGCTGACGGTCTGCAACGCAGTTAGCTGTTCCACGACCGCCAGCTTCATAACCGTTCCAGGACAGTAGTAGGCGGTCGCCGCGCCCTGTGGCGCGGCCGGATGCCCCTGTCGCCGGGGCCTGTGCTGTGCTTTGCGATCATGTGGCGAACGCTCGGGCGATGCTCTCCTCATAGGGCGGCGTCAGGACCCCCACCTCGGTGATGATCCCGGCGATCAGCTCGTGTGGGGTGGTCGAAGGCGAAGTTCAGGGCCTCGATCTCGGCCGGCGCGCAATTGGGGGTGTACCGGTTTCGACGGGGAACAAGAGCGGTTCGGAAGCCGCGTGTCGAGTTTCTGCTCGCTAAAACAGAGAAAATACCTGCGAACGACAACTTCGCCCTCGCGGCCTAAGAACTAGGTCGTGACGTCCTGCTGGAGGCGCGGCCCGCCACGTCCAGCAGGGCGCAACTCAAGCGGGCCAAAAGGTCCGGGCGCCTTGCACCGGACCTGGATCAAATTGCAAGGCTGGCCGACGCGCGAGGCGCCTTCCTCCGCAACGCGGACGGCGAGATTTAAATGGAAGGATATGCACGTAAACGCTTTCGGGACGCGTTTCTCGGACGTGGGTTCAACTCCCACCACCTCCACCAAAGCCTTCCCATCAGCGGGGTATTTCGCGCAGCGACCGGTAGGGGCTGCGAAAGCCGCGCCGCACCATCTCTGCCAAGAGAGCGTCCGCTTCCTCCAACCCGAGAACCTTCTTCTCGACCAGCCGATCGAGAACGCCCAGAGAGCCAGAAATCTCAAGCCCCAGTGAGCGGCCGAGCGCTCGCGCCTCCCAGTCATCGGAAAGCAGGAGGAATCCGCGAGAAACGGCCGCTGCAAGGCACGCAGCTTCTCCGGCGCCCAGACCACGGCCGATCTCGTCGGCTCGGGCTCCCTCCTCCCCGGTCAAATCGAAGATCTTCAGCCAGGACCAATCGCAGGCAGGAACCATCCCGCGGCGAACTCCGATCTCCAGTTCATTCCAGACCGGGATCGGGGCAGAGAGATCCGGGTAGATCGACCGCAAAAGGTCGGTCCGCCGGATCTGGGCAAAGTTGTTCAGGACCGTCGTGTCGGCGAGAGACGGCATGCGGAAGGATCGGGTGGTTCAGGCATGCCGGCGGGCGGCGGCGATCTCGGCCTGGGCGTCCTCGATCGAGCGGGCTCCTCGGCGGAGCGGAATCCCCAGCCGCTGGAAGCTTTCCTCGAGCTCGAAGCGGGAAAGCTGGAGCAACTCGGCCGCCTTCCCGAGATTGATCCTCTCTTCGAGGTACTCCCGAAGCACCCGGGCCTCGAGAAGCTCGCTGGGATCATCGTTGGCTCCGCTGCCGGTGGCGCAGCGGGCGAGGGCATGCAGGAGCCGGTAGTCGAGCGCATCGAGGAGGACGATCCGCTCCTCCCCGCCGCTCGCAACGACGGCGAGCTCTCCCTCGTGCACCCGATCCAGGATCTCGCGGGTCCTTTCGGACAGGTCGGAGGGGGAGATGATGGTTCGCGTCACCGGAGGGGCCTCGTCAACAGAGTACCTCAGATCTCAGCTCTCGGCGCGCCCTTCGAAAGCCCTGGCGATGCTCTCCGTGTAGGGCGGCGTCAGCACGCCGACCTCGGTGATGATCCCCGCGATCAGCTCGTTGGGGGTGACGTCGAAGGCGAAGTTCAGGGCTTCGGTGTCGGCCGGCGCGATCGACCGGCCGAGGACCTCCGTTACTTCCCGCGTCGCCCGCTCCTCGATGGGGATGTCGGCCCCGGTTGCGGTGCTGCGGTCGATCGTCGAGAGGGGAGCGGCGATGTAGAAGGGGATGCCGTGGCGCTGCGCCAGGACCGCCACCGTGTAGGTGCCGATCTTGTTGGCGGTGTCGCCGTTGGCCGCGATGCGGTCGGCGCCCACCACCGCCCGGTCGACGAGGCCGCGGGCCATGAGGGCGCCGGCGGAGGAGTCGGTGACCAGCCGGAACGGGATGCCGAGGCGCTGGAGCTCCCAGGCGGTGAGACGCGCACCTTGAAGAAGGGGGCGGGTCTCGTCGACCCAGACCATCCCCACCTTGCCCTGCCGGAACGACGACTGGATCACCCCCAGCGCGGTGCCGTAGCCGGCGGTGGCCAGGGCACCGGTGTTGCAGTGGGTGAGAACGCGGTCGCCGGTGGCGAAGAGCTGAGCCCCATGCTCGCCCATCGCCCGGTTGGCCTCGACGTCCGCGGTGTGCAGGCCTTTAGCCCAGGCGAGGAGGGTGGTGGTGACCGCCGCCGGGCTCGCCGCGCGGTTCTCCAGGAAGACGCGGCGGCCCCGCGCCAAGGCCCAGCGCAGGTTGACCGCGGTGGGACGGGTGGCCCCGAGGAGCGCCTCGACCTCGTCGAAGCGCCCGGCAAGGAGGTCGGGATCGTCGATGTCGCGCAGGCCGAGCACCAAGCCGTACGCCGCGGCCACGCCGATGGCGGGAGCGCCCCGCACGGCGAGGCGCCGGATGGCGTCTGCCACCTGCTCCGGGCGCTCGCAAAGGATCCACACCTCTTCGGCGGGAAGACGGGTCTGTTCGAGCAATTCGAGCCCGCGATCGGTCCAGCGCAAGGGCGACAGGCTCTCCGGAGATTCGGCGTCGGTTCTCATGGCGGAGGATCTTACGACAGCCGGCCGGCCAGCCACCCCTCTCGCCAGTGGGCCGACAACTCTGATATACAGCACATGCCTCTGTTACAATCGGTCGCAAAGCAGGAACGAAACTATGGCGTGGAGGAGGGCGCGGGTTCCTGCCGCTCCGACCGTTTTGCGACGGACGGCTTCACCTTGATGATGAGCTATCGTTTCTGGGGAAAGGAAGGAACTCTCGTGAAAGGCGATCCGCGAAAGCTTGGTTTCTCGACTCGTGCCATCCATGCCGGCCAGCCACCCGATCCCCGGACGGGAGCGGTGAACGTCCCCATCTACCAGACCTCGACCTACGTCCAGGAGGGGCTCGGCGAGAACAAGGGCTACGAGTACGCGCGCCTCGACAACCCGACCCGCGATGCCCTGGAGGCCAACGTCGCGGCCCTCGAAGGGGGGTATGCGGGACACGCCTTCGCCTCCGGGATGGCGGCCATCTCGGCTCTCATGACCCTGTGGAGCGCCGGCGATCACGTCATCGTCTCCGAAGACGTCTACGGCGGGACCTACCGGCTGTTCGACAAGGTCCTCGAGCGCTACGGCCTGCGCTTCTCCTGGGTCGACACGACCAACCTGGCGGCGGTCCAGGCGGCGTTCACCGGCGAGACCCGCATGGTCTTCCTGGAGACACCCACCAATCCCATGATGCAGATCTCCGACATCGCCGCCATCGCGGAGATCGCCCATGCCCGGGGGGCCATCGTGGCGGTCGACAACACCTTCCTCTCCCCCTACCTGCAGCGGCCGCTCGCGCTCGGGGCCGACGTCGTGGTTCACTCCGGCACCAAGTTCCTCAACGGTCACAGCGACGTGTTGAACGGCATGCTGGTGTCGTCCCGAAAAGAGCATGCCGAGGCCTTCGCCTTCGCCCAGAAGTGCTCGGGGGGCGTGCCTTCCCCCTTCGAGTGCTTCCTCGTGCTGCGCGGCTTGAAAACCCTGCCCGTGCGCATGGAGCGCCACGAGCAGAACGCGCGCGCCATCGCCGGCTACCTGGTGCGGCATCCGAAGGTCAAGCGGGTGCTCTACGCCGGCCTGACCGACCATCCGGGATACGAGATCCAGAAGCGCCAGGCGTCGGGGTTCGGCTCAATGATCACCTTCGACATGGGGAGCCTCGAGGCGGCCGGCCAGCTCCTCCGGCAGGTGCGCCTGCTGTCTCTCGCCGAGAGCCTGGGCGGCGTCGAGAGCCTGATCTCCCATCCGGCCTCGATGACCCACGCCTCGGTCGAGCCCGAACGGCGCCGGAAGCTCGGGATCACCGACGGCCTGGTGCGGATCTCGGTGGGGATCGAGGACCTGGACGACCTCCTGGCCGACCTCGATCAGGCGTTGGCCGGGGTGGAGGAGAACGCGGCGCTGGCGACGCTGGAGACGGAGGCCCTGCAGCCCTGCTGAGCGGCGGGCAGGAGGCGGCAGGCTCAGAAATCTGCGTCGTCGGGATCGGCGGCGTAGGCCAGCTCGTCCTCTTCGTCCGAGAACTCGGCCTCCTTGTCGACGCTGGCGGCGATCCAATCGAGGAAGCCCGGCTCGCCGCGGGTGACGGTGAAGGAGAGGATCTCCGGCAGCTCGTAGCTGTGGAGCTCGCGGATGGTCGCCGCCACCCCCTCGAACTCCCCCTCCATCGTCTTGACGAGGAGCAGCAGCTCGCCGTCCTTGCAGATCTTCCCCTTCCAGCGGTAGATCGACCGCATGCCGGGCAGGACGTTGACGCAGGCCGCCTGACGGCGGGCGACGATCTCGCGCGCGATCAGGTAGGCCTGCTCCTCGGTTCCGACGGTGGTGACGACGACGATGGCCCCCATGAGGTCACGTTACTGCACCGGCCCGAGAGCCGTCAATCCGCGGTCGCGTCTTTGGCGGACTAACGCCAGGTCTCGGACGCGAAGTCGTAGCGCAGGACCCGGACCTTGCCGGTGCGGTCGAAGACCCGCACCACCGCCAGCCGGGAGTTGCCGTCGGTGAGATAGACCGAGCCCGGGGTCGCGGTGCCGAGCGGACCGAAAGAGGCGAGGTCAGACTGATTGAAGCGGATGGGGTCGTCGATCCGATCGAGGAAGCTCCGCGGGTCGCCCGGATCGCGGACCGGGCGGGCGGGAATCCCGAACCCCACGTCCCCGCCGACGTGCTCCAGCCGCCTCGCCGGACCGACCTGGCGGTCGACGCCGGAGCGGATGTCGGCGTTGGTCACCCCGTCGTGGTCGCCGTCGCAGTAGAGCGTGAAGGTGTAGCTCCGTCCCTCTGCCGCGAAACGCACCGCCACCTCGGTGTTCAACCGGACGGCGAGCGATTGCGCCTGGCGCAGGGCGCCGACCACCTCCGCGGCGGCCGCCCGGACCCGGAGGTCGGCGGTCAGCCGGAGCAGTTGGGGCACGCCCACCACCATGGCGAGGGCGAAGACGGCCAGGGTCACGGTCAAATCCGCTACTTGAAAGCCGCGTTCTCTTGGCATGGCCCGGTTCCCCCCGGGCGGGGCGGTCCGGCCGCCCCGCCCAGGCGGGCTGCCTAGTGGCGGGCTCCCGCGGATTTGGATTTGCTGCTGGCTCGGCTGTTGTGGACCTTCTCCGTCAGGCTGGTCTCGCCCGAGAGGGCGATGTAGGGTTTGATCAGGTCGTAGGTTTTCTCCCCGATGCCGCGGACGTGCATCAGGTCCTCGGCCGATTTGAACGGCCCGTTCTCCTTGCGGTAGTCGACGATGCGCTCGGCCACCGCCGGGCCGACCCGCGGCAGGAGGGCGAGCTTGGCGGCGTCCGCCGTGTTGATGTTGACCACCCGCTTGCCTTCGGCCGCGGTAGCGGCGACCGGCAGGGTGGTGGCGAGGAGGCCGAGGAAGAGGATGCTATTGAGGAAACGACGCTTGCTGGACATTGGAAGGCTCCTTTCGATCGAACGGGTTGGAAGTCGACTGCGCGGTGAAGACAGCCGCGGGGCCTTCTCGGCCCCGGGCGGTTTGGTTTCCCTTGCCTTGGTTTTCCGTGGTCCTTTTCGCTCTCCTCTGCACCCCCTCTCCGTCGTTGACGGCAGCCCATAGATCAAGTCCGCTGCCAGGTGGCCTCTGCGATCTAAGTAACTGGAATGAATGGAGTTACATCGCTGACAGCTGAGCCGGCAAGGAGCCGCCTGTCCAGTGATCTGGCGGCGGAGACGGCGGGGAGGCCGCGGACCGGTGGGGGAAGGGAGAAAAAGACGAGGCGGCACCGGTGGCGCCGGGAGGTGGGAACGACTCGCGGCACCTTGTCCAGCGATCTGGACGGCCGCAAGATCTTTGGACAGGGGGCGCGAAACTCGCCTTAGCTCGCCCTTTCGGGTAGATTAGGCCGGCTATGGCGACGGAGAGGGCGACGGAGAGATCGGTCTATCGCGAGTACCTGGAGGCGCTGATCATCGCGGCGATCTTCCTCCAGTTCGCCAATCACTTCGTCCTGCAGACCTTCTACATCCCGAGCGGCTCGATGGAGAACACCCTCCTCGTGGGGGACCACCTGTTCGTCAACCGGTTCATCTACGGCCCCGAGCCCGGGAGCCTCGACAAGCTCCTGCCGGCGCGCGGCGTCCGGCGCGGCGACATCGTCATCTTCCGCTCGCCGGAGAACCCCACGATCGACGTGGTCAAGCGCTGCATCGGCCTGCCGGGCGACGTCGTCGAGGTGACCAACAAGCAGGTCTCGATCAATGGCAAGGTGGTGCACGACGAGAGCTTCGCCCTCCACCGGGACCCCAACGTCTATCCCAATCGCGCCTATCTGCCGGAGAACCTCCGCTACCGCGACAACTTCGGTCCTTACACGGTGCCCCAGGGCCACTACTTCTGCATGGGGGACAACCGGGAGAACTCCTGGGACTCGCGCTTCTGGGGATCGCTGCCGGCCGAGATGCTCAAGGGCCGCGCCCTGTTCATCTACTGGTCGTATGGCGGCGGCACGGAGAGCGGCGCCTGGCAGGGTGTCGGCGACAAGGCCCGGGACCTCGGCCGCACGGCCCTGCACTTCGTGCCCGATACAAGGTGGCGGCGAACCTTCCGGCTGATCCGCTAGGCTCCCCCCCACCCCCACCTCGATGCAGACCGAGAAGTCCGTCTCTCGCGAGTACCTGGAAGCGCTTCTGATCGCGGTGATCTTCGCCACCTTCGCCCGCACCTTCATCGTGCAGGCGTTCAAGATCCCCTCCGGCTCGATGGAGCAGAACCTGCTGATCGGCGACCACATCCTGGTCAACAAGTTCGTCTACGGACCGACCCTGTCGCCGCTCGAGAGCCGCCTCCTGCCGGTCCGGCCGGTGCGGCGCGGTGACATCGTCGTCTTCAAGTTCCCCAAGGACCCGGAGCGCGACTTCATCAAACGCTGCGTCGGCCTCCCCGGCGACAGCGTCGAGATCCTCGACAAGCGGCTCTTCCTGAACGGCCGGGTGGTGCACGACGAGGGGTACACCTACCACACCGACGAGCGCGTCCTGCCGCGGAGCGCGCTCGCGAGCGACTTCTCCAACCGCGACAACTTCGGACCCCGGGTGGTCCCCCCCGGCCATTACTTCTGCATGGGCGACAACCGCGACAACTCGAACGACTCCCGCTTCTGGGGAGAGGTGCCGGAGGCCAACTTGAAGGGGCGCGCCTTCATGATCTACTGGTCGTTCGACACCGGCGAGGGCGAGTCGCCCGACGGGCCGGGCCTCTCCGGGAAGCTCCGCCAGCTCGGCCAGGTGGGGCTCAAGTTCTTCGCGCGCACCCGTTGGGCTCGCACCCTCCGCATCGTGCGGTAAACTACCGGCGCGAGATTCATCAAGGAGGAGGTTCCTATGCGTCGCTGGTCCGCCGAGAAGGGGTCCGGAAACCTGGGCTGCATCCTGTGGACGATCGCCCTGATCGTCGGGGTGCTCGTGGCTTACAAGGCGATTCCGGTCAAGATCAAGAGCGCCGAGCTCTACGACCACATGGTCGAGATGGGCAAGTTCGGCGCCAGGGCCAATCCCGAGGACATGGAGAAGGACATCCTGGCGACCGCCCAGCGGCTCGATCTGCCGCTCGACAAGGAGCACGTCAAGGTCGAGCGCAACGGCGACCGCCTGCGCATGCGGGCCACCTACACGGTGCCGCTCGAGTTCCCGGGGTACACCTACCACTGGAACTTCGATCACCAGGTCGACGTGCCCATCTTCATCTTCTAGGGCGTCGTGCGGAGGAGGCCCGGTTGGAGCGACGTCCTGGCGGCGGGCCTCCTGCCGGGCCTGCTCGCCGGGACTCAGATCGCCGGCCTCCTCTTCTTTCTCAATCCCGACCTCCCCTTCGCCGCCGTCCCGGTGGTGCGGGGGGTCCTCCTCTACGGCTTCCTCCTCGGCGGGGTGAGCCTCGCGGTCTGTCTACCCTGGACCTGGGGCCGACCGCGACAGGCGCGACGCATCCTCCCCTGGGGACTCGCCGTGGCCCTCGCCCTGGCGGCGCTCCTGGATGCCAGTCATGCCTCGATTTACGCCTATTTTCTGCCTTCCGGAATCAACGATCGCCTGATCAAGGCCGCCCTCTGGCTGTCGCTCGCCGCCTTGATTTTCTTCTACACCGCCCTGCTCCACAGCCTGCATCGCCGCCCCTATGGCCGGCGCAGCCGGCTCGGGCTCACCCTGGTGGCGGTCCTCTCGGTCTATGTCATGGTCGAGCGCCGCGAGGCCTTTCGTCCCCACCCGCCACCGGCGCCGCGGCCACCCGCCGTCGAATCCGGCGAGCGGCCACGCCTGTGGGTGATCGGCCTGGACGGCGCGACCCTGGACGCCATGCTGCCGCTCGCCGGCGAGGGACGGCTGCCCTTCCTCGCCTCGCTACTCAAGCAGGGAGCCCACGGCCGCCTGCAATCGCTCACCCCCCATCGGCCGGAAGCCCTGTGGACCACGCTCGCTACCGGCAAGTACCCCTATCGACATGGGGTTGTCGGCGGCGGGATCTACCGCGTCGATTTCCTGGAGCCCGGGGCGGAGCTCCACTTGCTGCCGGTGGGGCTCGGCTTCCGGCGCTGGGGGACCCTCGGCAGCCCACGGGCGCCGTCGGCGGGCGCGCGCACCGCCTCCATGCTGTGGGAGATCCTGGCGCGGCTCGGAGTGCGCTCGGGGATGCTCGGCTGGCCCGCCTCGGCCCCCGCGCCGGCGAGCGCGGCCTTCGCCCTGACCGACGGCTTCTTTCACGGCGAGGAAGGCCCGCGCGCCGCCCTGCCGGCGGACCTCGCGGCACGCGCCCGGGCACTCCGGATCCAACCCGTCGACGTCGATCGAGGCCTCCTCACCCGCTTCGGACCGGCGGGCGATGGTGACCTGAGCATCGCTCTGGCCGGGGACCTCTGGCGGGAGTCGGCGGCCCGTTCGCTGATGGCCGCGACCCCGGACCTGGACGCCCTCTTCCTCACCCTCCCGGGGCTCGAAGGGATTTCGCGCCGCTACTTTGGCGGCTACAGTGCGGCCGAGTTCGACGGCGCCAGGTCCCATGTCCTCACCGAGGCCGCGGCGCTCGTCTCGACCTACTACATCCACCTGGACGAGTTTCTGGAGGCGCTCTGGAAGAGCGACCGGCGACCGGGACCGCGGCTCCTCGCCATCGTCTCGGCCTACGGGGTGGAGGCGCCGAGCGGTACCTGGGGACGGCTGCGCGCCGAAGTTTCGCCGGGCGCCCTGCTCGCCGGCCAGACCGACCACTCGCCGGACGGCGTGCTGATCCTCTACCAGGAAGGAGGGGGCCAGGGCGGAATTGCGCCCGGGGCGCTCCTGACCGGGGCCCAGCTCACCGACGTGGCGCCCACCCTGCTCTACGGCCTGAGCTTCCCCGTGGCGCGCGATTTCGACGGCAAGGTCCTGACCTCCGCCTTCGACAAGAGCTTCCTCGCCCGCCAGCCCCTGACCTTCCTGCCCTCGTACGAGACGCTGACCGGGCCGCCACCGGGTCTCAAGCCTTCGGTTTCACGGCGATCGAGCTGACCAGCTTGGGTACCGCCCCGGTTACGCCGGACACGCTGCCCTCCCCCTCGCGCATCATCGAGCAGCGCCCCTCGAAGAGAGCCCCGTCCTCGATCTCGAGCGAAGGAGTCTCCAGGTCGGCGAACACCTTGCCGCTGGGCGCGATCTGCACCCGCCGGGAGGCGCGGACCTTGCCGCGGATGGTGCCGGAGACGAAAATGCGGCCGATCGAGAGCTCGCCCTCGATCTCCCCCCCCTCGCCCACCATCAGATCGCCGTCCGAGACGATACTGCCGGTGAACTTCCCGTCGATCCGGAACGAGGTTTCGAAGCGCAGCTCTCCCTCCATGTGGCTGCCGCTGTCGAGAAAACCGTTCAGGTCGCTCTGCCTGGCATCGGATTTACCTCTCATCGCTCACTCCCCTCCGGGTCATGATGCTCACTTATGCCTTGGCCATGAGGAGCTCGTAGAGCCGCATCAGCTCCTCTTCCGAGTGAAAGTGCAGCCGTAAGACTCCGCCCTTGCCCTTGCGCTGGATCTCGACCCGGGTCTGGAGACGCCGGGTGAGGGTCTCGGCGGCCGCCGCGGCATGGACCTCGGCCGGCGGAGCCGGAGCGGCGGGCGTTTGGGGGCGCGGCGCGGTCAGGCGCTCGACCTCGCGGGCCGAGAGCCCCTGCCGAACGATGCGCAGCGCGAGAGCCACCTGCTCCTCAGGCGTCGGGAGCGCCAGGAGCGGCCGGGCCTGGCCCGCCGTCAACTGACCCTCGCGCAGCAGCTCGAGCACCTCCTCCGGGAGCTTCAGGAGGCGCAGGGCGTTGGCCACCGTGGGCCGGGCCTTCCCCACCCGTCCGGCCACCTCCTCCTGGGAAAGCCCGAAGCTCTCCTGGAGGGTCTGGTAGGCCTCGGCCTCTTCGAGCGGATTCAGATCGGCGCGCTGGAGGTTCTCGACCAGGGCGAGCTCCAGGCGGCTGCGATCGTCCAGCCCCTCGCGCACCACGACCGGTACCTCGGAGAGGCCCGCCCGCTGCGCCGCCCGGAATCGACGCTCGCCGGCGATGATGCTGTAACTCCCATCCTGCTCGTGAGTTACGACGAGCGGCTGGACGATTCCCTGGGCTCGGATCGACTCGGCCAGCTCGTCGAGACCGGCCTCGTCGAAGGAGGTGCGGGGTTGGAAGCGGTTGGGTCGCAGGCTCGCGACCGGCAGATGGGTGACCGAGACCTCGACCGGCCCCTCTTCGCTCGGGGCGACAGGGACGGGAGGGGCGAGGAGGGCGTCGAGCCCTCTGCCCAGCCCACGTTTCTTGCTGCTCACGCTGCCCTCCGCAGGAACTCGCGCGCCAGCGCCAGGTAAGCCTCGGCGCCGCGCGACTTGATGTCGTACTGGAAGATGGGAAGGCCATGGCTGGGCGCCTCGGCCAGGCGGATGTTGCGCGGTACGACCGTCTCGTAGACCTTATCGGCGAAGTGACGCCGGATTTCCTCGGCCACGTCGCGCGACAGGTTGGTGCGATCGTCGTACATGGTGAGGAGGATACCGGCGATCTCCAGCTGGGGGTTCAGGCCGCCCTGCACCCGCTCAACCGTGGCCAGCAGCTCGCTCACCCCCTCCAGGGCGAAGTATTCGCACTGGAGCGGCACCAAGATGCCGTCCGCGGCGGTCAGGGCGGAGACCGTGAGGTGCCCGAGCGATGGCGGGCAGTCGATGAGGACCGTATCGTAGCGGTCTGCCACCTCTGCCAGCACCCCTTTCAGGGTGCCCTCCCACCCGGGCCGGCCGACGAATTCCACCTCGACCCCCACCAGGTCGCGGCCGGAGGGGACGATGTCGAGGTTGGGGAAGCCCGACGGACGGATGGCCGCGGTCAAGGGCACCTCCCCCATGAGGGCATGATAGAGGTGCGGCGCCGTCGGCCACCCTCCCAGCCCGCGGGTGGCGTTGCCCTGGGGGTCACAGTCGACGAGGAGGACCCGGCGCTCGAAGGCGCCCAGGCCGGCCCCCAGGTTGATGGCCGTGGTGGTCTTCCCCACGCCCCCCTTCTGATTGGCGATGGCGAGAATGTGGCTCATCCGGTTTCGCTCGGGCTCTCAGTGCGCCGTAAAGCCAGGATACGACGCCGGGCGCTCCCTGCGAGCGGCAGCTCGCGGTCAGGGGTCAGGTTCGATGGTAGATCCGGAGTCTCTTCCCCGACCCAGAGCAGGACCCGGCCTCCCGGCGTGAGACGACTGGCGAGAGCTCCGAGGACCTCGGGCTCGAGCCGGACGGCTCGAGCCGTCACCAGGTCGATGGCATCCGGGAGGCCCGTGGGCAGCGGGAGGCTGACTCTAGCATTGAGGCAACGGCAGGGCAACGAGGCGCGACGGGCGGCGGCGGCGAGGAACGACCACTTGCGTCCCCGCGCCTCACACAAGGTGACGTGGAGACCCGGCCGCACGGCGGCGAGGACGATCCCCGGAAATCCCGCACCCGAACCGACGTCGACCGCCTCCCGCGCCCCCGGCGGCAGGAGCGGAAGGGCGGCGAGGGCCTCCCCGTAGTGGCGGGCGATCACCTCGTCCGCGGTGCCCGGACCGACGAGAGAAATCGTCCGGTTCCAGCGCACCAGCTCCTGGTAGTGCTGATACAGCGAATCGACCACGGTAGGGGAGAGGGGTTCGGGGGAGCGGGCCGCGAGGGCCCGCCCGAATTCTTCAGGAGTGAACGCGGGGAGCGGAGCGGGCATGTTCCACGTGAAACATGGATCACGCCGGACGCACGGAGACCCGCTTGAAGTAGCCTTCGCCCTCGCTCTCCGTCACGACCCCGGGATCATCGGCCAGGGTCATGTGGATCACCCGTCGGTCGGCGGGGTTCATCGGCTCCAGGGTACGGGGACGCCCCCGCTTCCGGACCTCCGCCGCGACCCGCTGCGCCAGCGTCCGCAACTGCTCCTCACGGATCTCGTGGAAGTTGTCGCAATCGACCCGGACGGGGATGGCTTCCCCGCAGAGCGCCCGGATCAACCGCGGCAGCAGGTGCTCGATCGACCGCAGGACCTCTCCCTCTTCCTCGAAGCAACGATCCGTGTCGCTTCCCGAGAGCTCGATCTCCAGCCGTCCCTCCTCCCCCTGGAGGATGGTCGGTGCGAGGTCGAGACCCGCGATGCTCAGGAGCAGGGCGAGTCCCTTGCGCGCGGCGTCGGCCTGGGGACCGGTCGCCGTCGGGAAGCGCTCGGCGGCGCTGCGCGGCCGCTCGGGCAGGACGATCAGGTCCTCTTCGTCGGTCGGCGCGAAGGCCGCCGCTCGTACGGGCTCGCTGCGCGGGGGCCGGGCCGTCTCGGCCGGGCGCCGCCGAGGCTCTCGCCGCTCCGCCGGCCGGCGCTCGCGCTCCGGGCGAGCACCCGGACGCTCCTCATAGGCTCGCGGCTCGACCGGCCGTGGGGCCGGCGCCGTGGAGGCCAAGGGCGGTGGTGGGGCCAGCGCGGGCGGCGGGGGCAACGCAGCGGGGGCCGTCCGGCGCGGTGCCTCCGAGTCGACCTCGATCAGCACCTTCTTGCGGTTCTTGATGAAGCCGTGCCGCTTCTCGATCGGGCGATAGGCGATCTCGTCGGGGTCCAGGTGGAAATGGTTCGCCGCCTGGACCAGGGCCTGGCGTAGCGTGTCACCGGAGAAATATCGTTTTTGGGAAGCGCTCATCGTGGTCCGCCACCATTCCTGGGTCGTCGGGTCAGGGGCCCTCAGGCCTCCTGCCGCTGTTTGAGGTGGTTGTAAACCCCCTGCTGGAGGATGGTCAAGACGTTGTTGGTCAGCCAGTAGAGGACGAGGCCGGAAGGCGAGGGGAGGAAGAGGAAGAGCATGATGAAAGGCATCATCATGAACATCTTCCGCTGCGCCGGATCGCCTGCCATCGGAGTCATGCGCTGCTGCAGAAACTGGGTGAGCGACATGACGATGGGGAGGATGTAATAGGGGTCCGCCGCCGAGAGGTCGTGAATCCAGAAGGCCCAAGGAGCGTTGCGCAGCTCGACGGCGGCGGTCAGCATCCGGTAGAAGGCGAAGAGGATCGGCAACTGGATGAGCATGGGCAGGCAACCGCCCGCCGGGTTCACCCCCTCGGCCTTGTAGAGGCCCATGATCTCTTCGTTCATCTTGCGCTGCGCCTCCAGGTTCGGGCGCCCCTGCTTGTCCTTCATTTTCCCCTTGTACCGGTCCCGTATGGCCTGCTGCTTGGGGTTGAGCTCCTGCATGCGGCGCATCGACACATAGCTCTTGTGGGTAAGCGGCAGGAGCACGATCTTGATCAGCACGGTCATCAGGACGATGGCCCAGCCGTAGTTCTGGACCACGTGGTGGTAGATCCAGTGCAGGCCGGAGAGGAGCGGCCGCGCCACGATCCCGAAGGTCCCGAAGTCGATCGTCTTGTCGAGCCCATAGGGAAGGGCGGCGAGGCGGTCGAACTCCTTGGCCCCCCAGTAGGTATTGACCGCCAGGGTGTCGCCCTCGGGTCGGAGCAGGAGAAGGAACTCGCGGCCGAGGCTCTCCTGGGCCTTGGTGATCTGGTCTTTTGGGGGGAGGGGGAGGAAGCGGGTGGCCACCCCGCCCGTCCCGGTCTCCAGGAGGACCGGCTGGAGCACCGCCCGGGACAGGTTGCGGCCTGGGATCACCGCCGCGAGGTAGTAGCTGTCCTCGATCCCCACGAAGCGCAGCCCCGTGCCAGGCAGCTCCCGGCGCTCGGCCTTGTGGGTGTCGACGGTCTGCACGTCGCTCCCCAGCTCCCAGACGGCGGAACGGCTCTGGTAGCGGCTCCCCAGCTCGGCCGCCGTGGGGTTGCGGATGCCCGGCCCCACCGCCAGGCTCCAGTCGTTTCGGCCCGCCAGCGTGACCTCCGCAGTGAGGAGGCCGTCCTTGTCGAACCGGAAGCTCTTGCGGCAGGTCCCCTGCGGGCCGTTGTAGCGGAAGGTCACGCCGCTCGGGTCCCGGCTCTCGACCGCGAAGAGCGCGTCGTCGATCGGCAGCGCCGCGAGGTCGCGGCCCACCAGGCCGAACGGATAGAAGCCGCCGCTGCGCGCCCGCACCAGCTCGAGCGGCTTGCCGTCGGCGCTCTTGTGCTGTTTGAGGATGAAGGAGACGAGCTGGGCGCCGCGGTTGCTGAGCTCCGCCCGGGTCCGTTCGTTCTCCAGGACGACGCGCTCCTCCTTCTCGCCGCCGACCGGCGGCTCGGCGGAGATGGACGGCGGAGCGGCCTGGGGCGTGGCGCCTGCGCCCGGTGTTGCTGCCGGTGCCGGCGCGGTTGACGGTGTCGGCGAGGCGGCGGTTTCGACCGTCGCGGGGGACGGCGGCGGCACCCGCGCCGGCGGCTTGGTCGGGAAAAGATATTGCCAGAGGATCA
>DASQPA010000114.1:0-26995 GCA_035644215.1 Thermoanaerobaculia bacterium | reverse complement strand
CCAAGACGCCGTAGGGCGATCCTCCCCTCACTTCACGACCGCCGGGACCGCCGGCGGCGAGGCGGTCATGGGGCCGATCCGGTAGACGCCGCTGTAGCCGTTCTTGTCCATGGCGGCGTGGAGGGAGACGCTTCTCTCCTTCGTCTCCGTCGTCGCCTTGGTGGGGCGGGCATAGCAGGAGTCCGGGCTGGCGGAGAGATCCAGGCGGTCCCGCCGGTGGTGGCGACGTCGAGCGCGGTCAGCGGGAGGTCGGGGCGCAGGCGCGAGAGGAGGAGGCCCATGGGCTCGTAGTGGGCGTCCCAGGGAGCGCCCGGGGCGAGCCGGTTGTGGTAGTTGCCGGTGAGGGCGAGGAAGAGGTCCTGGGGCCGCTGGGCCACCGCGGCGCTCAGGCGCTCCGCCATGAACCGGTCGCGCGCCGGGGCCTGGGGGGTGGAATCGAGGAGGACGACGGGGAGCGCCGCCCCGGCGTTCCCCGAGTGCCGCAACTGGCGCAGGCTCTCCAGCAGGGCGAGCATCGCCGCGCTCTGCCGGCCGTCCTGGTAGGGGTCCTGCCAGAACGCCCCGGCGAGGAGGGCGGTGCGGTCGGCCGCCGAGCCGGCGGAGCCGAGGAAGGCTTCAAACCGGGCCTTTTCCTGAAGGGGGATCTCCAGCGCCACGGTGACCGAGCGGCCGGCCTGGAGGGCCAGGCAGACGGCGTCGGCCAGAAACGCCGGGCTCTCCACGGTGCCGTGCATCTCGCCCAGGAGGAGACCATGCCCCGCCGCGAGGAGCGGCGCCAGGCCTTCCACGGAAGAGCAGTTCGGCTGCGTCGGCGGGACTGGCGGCGCCTGAGGAACCGGCGTGGGCGGCAGCGCCAGAAGGGAGGAGAGGGGAGCCAGGACGGCCAGCAGGACCAGCGCAGCGGTTCGCATGGGCGGAACTCTCCGCCCGGCCGGCGTCGCTTGTCAATCGCCTGGCACCTGGAGGGGGCTGTCACGCTTTCTCGGCGGGCGCGCCAGGCGAATCCGCCGTCCCTCCGATTCGCGGTGAAACCGCTCCACGAAGCCTTGGAAGGCTCCCGAATCGAATTCGAGCCAGAAGAAATGCGCCCAGATCCGGAAAGAATCGGCACGGAGCCGTTTCGAGAGCCTGCTGAGCGGCGCGGAATCCATCTGGTCTCGCTTTGAGGACGTTTGCAGCCGCCGGAAATGGCTTCGCAGCCACTGGAATGGACGAAAACGGCGTTCGAATGCATCTCGAGAGGCTTTTGTAGGGCTTCCCTGGCAGGGAATGGTCGATCCCCCTCGGGGAAAGCCGTATCCCTCTCGGGGCTTACTGATTCCCTGTCTGTACTTGAGAAATCCCTGTGAGGGAAAAGAGGTTCCCTCCGGGGGAGAAGAGGTTCCCTCCGGGGGAAAGGAGGATCCCTTGGGGGGATCAGGGGTTCCCGGGGAGGGTTTCAGCCCTCCCTCCTGGGGAAGGGTGATACCCTTCCGGGGCAACGCGATTCGCCCGCTGCCCAGGGACCTCAGGAGGAGCCGATGCGCTCGTACCGGACCGCGATCGACCGGAAGAGAATTCAGTGGGAGGAGATCACCGGCCGCCTCGGGGGCCTCCTCGATCGCTTGCCGTAGCCGAGAGTGCCACACGGCGAGCTCGTCCGCAAGGTCATCCGGCGTAACTCATAGTCCGGAGATTCATCTCCGGCGGGGCCGGGCCCTCCTCGATAGCCTACTACCCCCTGGCCCTTCCCCTTCCTTCCCGGCCTGGTGGGCTGGGAAGGAGAGGGGTATAGGATACCGGCGGCCCCCGGAGTCGCCATGCGCAGGCTCATCCTCTTCGACATCGACGGCACCCTGCTCCTCTGCGGCGCTCAGGGCCGGCGGCTGTTCGAGGCTGCCCTGATCGAGACTTTCGGCACGGCGGGGAACCTGGGCGCGGTCGATTTCGCCGGCAAGACCGACCCGGGAATCGCCCTGGAGGCGCTGACCGTCGCAGGGTTCGCGCCCGACGCGGTGCTCGCGGGGCTGCCGCATGCCAAGGCGAGCTATCTTGCGCGGATCGCCGAGGGTTTCGACCGGGCGCAGATGCGCCTGCTACCCGGGGTCCAGGCGGTCCTGGAACGGCTCGCGGAGCGCCCGGAGGTGAGTCTCGCCCTGCTCACCGGGAACTGGGAGCCGGGAGCGCGGATCAAGCTCTCCCACTTCGACTTGAACGGCTTTTTCCCCTTCGGCGCCTTCGGCTGCGACAGTGCCGACCGCTGCGAGTTGCCGCCGGTCGCCCTCGAACGGGCGTACCTCGCGACCGGCCACCGGTTCCGCCCTGCGGAGACGCTGATCGTGGGGGACAGCCTGAACGACGTCGCCTGCGGCCAGGCGAACGGCATCCCGGTCCTCGCCGTGGCGACCGGGCACACGCCGGCAGCCGCCCTGGCGGCGGCCGGGGCGGACTGGGTGGTGCCGGATCTGCTGGCGATGCCGGCGATACCGGGGGCGGCGCCGCTGTTCGGACTCTAAGCCGCGCGCTCGAAGTCCATCTCGTGGCCGGAGCGCTTCCACTCGAGCATCCCGCCGGTCAGCTCGACGATGCGGTGGGCGCCCAGCTGGAGGAGGGCGAGGCTCACCTCGCGTACCCGCGGATCGCCGGGGAGGTTGCCGACGACGAAGATCTCGATCCGGCCGGTCTCCTGGGCGAGGACGGCGGCGAGGTCCTGGCCAGAGGCGAGGAGCGCTCCCGGCAGGTGGCCGCGGCGGAACTCGTCGGCCGAGCGGGCGTCGAGGATCTTGAAGGGGGGAAAGGGATAGTGCAAACGGCGATGCAGCTCCGCCGAGTGGGTCTGAAAGATGACGCCGTCGAATTGGGGGTCCATGGCGGGATGGTATCCCAGCTCTGCCCCTCCCGACAGGGAGCGCGGTAGACTCTTGCCATGAGCCTCTCAGACGACTACGCCGCCCTGCGGCACGGTTGCGGCCTGGCCGACCGCTCCGCCGCCGGCCGGCTCGCCCTCTCCGGCGCCGACCGGCAGCGGTTCCTCAACGGCCAGGTCACCTGCGACGTCAAGGGCCTCACCCCCGGCACCGGCGCCTACGGCTTCTTCACCAGCCCGCAGGGGAAGATCCTGGCCGACGTGGCGGTGCTCGCCGGGCCGGAGAAGGACGACCCGCTCTGGCTGGAGCTCCCCCCGGGCCGGGCGGAGGCGATCGCGGCGCAGCTCAGGAAGTACATCATCGTCGACCGGGTGGAGGTCCGGCCGCTCGACGAAATCCGACTCCACACCCTCATCGGCCCCCGGGCCGGCGAGGCGCTGGCGCAGGCCGGGCTTACCGAGTTGCCGGAGCGGCCGTGGTCCTCGGTCGCTGCCGCGGCGCTCGGGGAGGGGGGGAGGGTGGTGCGGCAGGACGGCCTGGGGGCGAGCGCCTGGACCCTGTGGCTTCAGGCGGAGCGGGAGGCGGAGTGGCGCGAGCGGCTCCTCGCCCTGGAGGGAGGGGCGGCCGTGCGGCCGGTGGGGCCGGAGGCCCTGGAGGTGCTCCGCGCCGAGGCCGGCATCCCCCGCTACGGGGTCGACTACGGGGCCGACAACTTTCCCCAGGAGAGCGGGCTCGAGGAGCGGGCGGTGAGTTACACCAAGGGCTGCTACCTGGGCCAGGAGGTGGTGGCCCGCATCCACTACCGGGGAGGAGTCCACAAGGGGCTCGCCGGGCTGGTCTTCGATGCCGCCGATGCCGCCGATACCGAGATGCCGGCGGTCGGCGCGAAGCTGCTGCACGAGGGGAAAGAGGTGGGGACGGTGACCACGGCGGTCCATTCGCCGGCCCTCGGCCGGGCGATCGGCCTCGCCGTCCTCAACCTGCGGGCGACCGAGCCGGGGACCCGGCTGGCGCTCGGCGGCGGGGGAGAGGGCGGCGGGCAGGCGGAGATCCACCCCCTGCCCTTCGTCGCCGCCCCTTAAAGCGGCCTTACACCGAGAACGAGGAGCCGCAGCCGCAGCTGCCGGTCGCCTTGGGGTTGTTGAACTTGAACCCCGCCCCGGCCATGCCGAAGACGTAGTCGATGTTCGTCCCGTCGAGGTAGCGGGCGCTGATGCCGTCGACGTACACGGTCAGGCCGTGCTGCTCGTAGATGACGTCGTCCGGCCGCGCCTCGCTCTCGTAGTCGAGGGCGTACTCGAAGCCGCTGCAGCCGCCGCCGCGCACGGCGATCCGCAGGCCGTGGGAGGGATCGATGCCCTCCTGCTCGCGGGTGATCTTGACCATCTCGACCGCCTTGGGGGTCAAGGTGACGGGGAGCTCTTCGTCCGGGAGCCCGTGGGCGCTCTGGCCCTCGGGCTGAAGCTGCTCGGTACCTTCCATGTCACCGCTCCTTTACCGGCCGGCCTGCCGGTCTGATGCCGCCGCCGGCCATCATTCCAGTTGCCTATCCTACAACAAGGGAGTGCCGTAACCTGTTCCAGGTGCGCCGCCCCCCGGTATGATGGCCCCGTGCTCCGCGCCATCCTCTTCGACTTCAACGGCGTCCTGGTGGACGACGAGCCGCTCCACTTGGAGATGTTCCAGCGGGTGCTGGGCGAGGAGGGGGTGACGCTGACCCGGGAGGACTACTACGCCCACTACCTGGGGCTGGACGACCGCGGCTGCTTCGCCGCCGTCCTCGCCGCCGCCGGGGAGACGGTGCCGATCCCCCGGCTGATGCGGCTGATCGCCCGTAAGGCGAGCTACTACCAGGAGCACATCCGGCGGCACGGCTACCCCTTCTTCCCCGGCGCCATCGACCTGGTGCGCGGTCTGGCCGCGGCCGGCCGGATGCTCGGGGTGGTGAGCGGCGCTCTGCACGAGGAGGTGGAGGGCGCCCTGCGCCAGGCCGGGGTGCACCCTCTGTTCAAAGTGCTGGTCACCGCCGAGGACGTGGCCGAGGGCAAGCCCGATCCCGAGGGCTACCGGCGGGCGCTGGAGGCGCTCAACAGCCTCCCCCCTCTCCCCGAGCGGCTGGTCCACCCGCACGAGGTGCTGGCGATCGAGGACAGCCCGGCCGGTCTCGCCGCCGCCGCCGCCGCCGGTCTCCTCACCCTGGGCCTCGCCCACACCTATCCGGTCGACCACCTCGCCCCGGCCGACGCGGTGGCCGAGCGGCTCGCCGATCTCGCCCTGCCGGCCCTGGAGAAGCGCTTCGCCGAGGTCAGCCGGCATTGAGCCTTCCCGAAGACGTGAGGCGGCGCATCGAGGAGATGGTGCGGCCGCTCTATGCCGGGTTGGACGGCGTGCAGACCTTCGACCGCGTCGAGCGCCTGCGCCGGCAGGTGGCGGGGATCGCAGAGCCGGCGGAGCCGGTCGACGTCGCCCTGCTGGAGCTCCTGCTCCTCCTCCACGGGGTCGTCGACCGGCTGGGCTCGCTCGCCCCGGGGGGGCGGCTCGACCTCTTCCTGCGCGGCCTGGGCCTGCCGGAGGAGCGGGTGCGGCGGGTCCGCAGTGGCCTCGGCCGCCTGCGCGAGACGCCCCAGGGGAGCGAGGAGCAGCTCCTCCACGACGCGCTCCTCCTCGAAGGGTCGGGGGTGTCGGCGGCCGCCGAGCGGCTGCTGGCGGCGGGCCGCAAGCGGACCGCGCTCGCCCGCGCCCTGGCGCAGCTCGACCCCGGGCCGGCCGAGGAGCGCTACCGAACCGCCCGCGGCCGCGCCCTGGGCGCCGCCCGCCGGCAGGCGGCCCTGGCGTGGATCGAGGAGCTGCGGCGGAAGGTGGCGGAGGAGAACGGGTAGGGGATTGCCCTGCATCCGCACGGCAGGATCTGAGGGACCCACCTCCCGACCCCTCGGAGCCAAAGTTAGCGCCTATGCTCTCCCAGGTAGCGCCTACGGGGGCCTGCCCCTACGATCCCGGCCACGGTCCGCGATAGAGTCCCCTCCGTGCTCTCGCTCCGCGACCCCATCCACGGCTTCATCCGCGCCGACCCGCTGGAGGCGGCGCTCATCAACAGCCGGCCGCTCCAGCGCCTGCGCACCATCCACCAGCTCGGCCTCACCTTCCTCGTCTTCCCCGGCGCCGAGCACAGCCGTTTCAGCCATGCCCTGGGTGCCATGCACCTGGCCGGCCGGGTCTACGACGCCCTGGCGACGCGAAGCGACGGGCTGCTGCCGCCGGGGGAACGGGCGCGGGAACGCCGCCTGACCCGCGCCGCCGCCCTCCTCCACGACCTCGGACACGCCCCGTTCAGCCACTCGGCCGAGGAGCTGTTCTCAGGCGGCATCGACCATGAGGAGATGACCCGGCGCCTGATCGCCACCCCCGAGATGGCGGACCTCTTCGCGCGCTGGGGGGAGGGGCTCACCCCGGGGGACGTCCTCCGGCTGCTGGTCGGCGGCAGCGGCGGGGGTGGCGGGAGCGCAGGGACGCCCGAGCGGCTCCTCGCCCAGATCGTCTCCGGCGAGCTCGACGTCGACAAGATGGACTACCTGCTGCGCGACAGCCTGTACTGCGGCGTGCGCTACGGCAACTTCGACCTCGAGCGGCTGCTCGAAACCCTGCTGCCGATCGCAGATCCGAAGACCGGCGATCTCGGGGTCGGCCTGGAGGAGGGGGGGGTGCACGCCGTCGAGGCCCTGGTTTTGGCGCGCTACTACATGTTCACCCAGGTCTACTTCAACGCCACCGGCAAGGCCCTGGAGCTCCACCTGAACCAGTGGCTGGCCGGCGAGGGGCACCGCTGGCCGGACGCCGCCCTTGCCTTCCTCGAAGAGGACGACGTCGCGGTCTGGGCGGCCATGCGGCGCTCGCCGTCGCTGCATGCCCGGGCGGTGGTCGACCGCGAGCACTTCCCCGTCGCCTTCGAGACCCGGGAGCACCTCTCGGCCGAGGAGAAGCATAGCTTCGAGGCCCTCCTCCCCGAGCTCGGCCGGCGCTTCGGGGCCGGCAACCTGCTGGTCTCGAACTCCGCCAAGGACCCCCACCGCCTGCGCAGCAGCCGGGTCCTCGTGCGGCGCAACGACGGCAGCCTGGAACCGATGGCGGAGGCCAGCCAGTTCATCCGCCACCTGGCGCGCATCGAGCGTTTCCGCGTCTATACCCCCCAAGAGCTGCGCCAGGAGGTCGGCGCCGCCATCCGCGAGCTCTGGGGGGCGTAAACGGCCGATTGAATCCAAATTATTGGACCAAAATCAAAAAACCGGACCGCTGGCGGGAGGCCGGCGTCTCCCCGCGGTTTACCCCCTCTTTACAACTCCCGCCTTTTCAAAGAGTTCCCGTCGTCTCTTGACAGCCGTTTGACAAGCGTGACAAACGGCATAACAATTGCCTACTCGTAACTCCGTAGATCGTGCTGGGTTGCACTAGTACCGCCTCCGTTCCGCTGCGGCTCGGAACGGGGACGTTCTGTCAGCTCTGATGCAATGTCTCGTCCTATGTCACCACGTGAACCGCTCCCTCGCCCCGCGAGGAGCCTGACTCGAAAGGAGTCAAGCCTGATGAGATCGAGAACCGTTCTCCTCTGCCTGGCCGGCGCCCTCCTCGTGGCGCTGCCGGTGCTCGCCCAGATCCCCACAGCCACCCTGCGGGGTCAGGTGTCGAATGAGAACAAGGGCCTGCCGGGCGTGACCGTGTCGGTCACCTCGCCCAACCTGCAGGGCTCCCGCTCCACCAGCACAACGAACAGCGGGGACTACCTCCTCCCCCTGCTGCCGCCCGGCCCCTACCAGGTGAGCTTCGAGCTCCAGGGGTTCCAGACGGTGACGCGTTCGATCACCCTCGCCGCCCAGCAGACGACCCCGCTCGACGTCAACCTGTCGGTCGAGAAGATCTCCGAGGAGATCGTCGTCACCGGCTCCGCCGAGACCATCTCGGTGACCCCGCAGGCGTCGACCACCTATGAGAAGAAGTTCGTCGAGGAGCTGCCGGTCGACCGCAACATCCGCGAGACCGTCCTCCTCACCCCCGGCGTCTCCGCCTCCGGCCCCGGCGCCTCGCGCACCCGCGGGATCTCCATCGCCGGCAGCCAGTCGTACGAGAACCTGTTCCTGGTCAACGGCGTGGTGGTCAACGAGAACCTCCGCGGCCAACCGTTCGACCTCTTCATCGAGGACGCCATCCAGGAGACCACCACCACGACCTCCGCGGTCTCGGCCGAGTACGGCCGCTTCGGCGGTGGCGTCGTCAACACCATCACCAAGTCGGGCGGCAACGACGTCCATGCGAGCGTCCGCGACAGCGTGACCAACGACCGGTGGACCCAGCCCACCCCGCTCAACAACGTCCGCACCGACAAGGTCAACAACCGCTACGAGGCGACCCTGGGCGGCTACGTCCTGAAGGACCGCCTCTGGTTCTTCGGCGCCGGCCGCAACTTCAAGGAGCAGCTGACCGGCAACACCGTGGCGCTGACCGCCATCCCCTTCCCCATCGTCAACGACGAGAAGCGCTATGAGGGCAAGCTGACCCTCTCGCCGTGGCAGGGGCAGCGGATCATCGGTTCCTACATCAAGATCAGCCGCAGCGAGCAGGGCAACGTCTTCGGCAACATCCTGGACCTCGCGAGCCTGGTCAACCGCACGCTGCCGCAGGACCTGAAGGCGTTCAACTACAACGGCGTCTTCACCGACAAGTTCTTCGTCGAGGGCCAGTACTCGGAGCGCAACTTCACCTTCGAGCACGCCGGGTCGACCTTCGTCGACCGCATCAACGGCACCCTCATGGTCGACCGGCCGACCGGCTTCCGCTACAACGCGCCGACCTTCTGCGGCGTCTGCACCCCTGAGGCGCGCAACAACAAGAACACCGTCGTCAAGGGTTCGTACTTCCTGTCGAACGACGCCATCGGCGCCCACGACATGGTCTTCGGCTACGACACCTACAACGACATCCGCAAGGCCAACAACCACCAGTCGGGGAGCGACTTCCGCATCCTCGTCCGCAACACCGTGGTCAACGGCCAGACTCCCACCCCGCAGGTCTTCGGCACGGACTCCACCTTCATCCAGTGGAACCCCATCCTGGTCAGCAGCCTGGGGACCAGCTTCAAGACCGACTCGCTGTTCTACAACGACAAGTGGCGCCTGAACGACCACGCGAGCTTCAACGTCGGCGTGCGCTACGACAAGAACGACGGCAAGGACTCGCAGGGCCAGTCCGTCGCCAAGGACAGCCGCGTCAGCCCGCGCCTGGCCGCCGCCTATGACTTCAAGGGCGACGGCGACTGGGTGGCCAACGCCAACTTCTCGCAGTACGTGACGGCGATCGCCAACACCCAGGCCGACTCCACCTCGCAGGGCGGCAACCCGGCCACCTACCAGTGGTTCTACCGCGGCCCGGACATCAACGCCCCGGGCAGCACCATCGTCCCGACCTCGCAGGTCATCCAGCAGATCTTCAACTGGTTCGACAGCCAGGGCGGCACCGCCAACACGAAGAACCTTCGCGTCGTCGCCATCCCGGGCGGCACGACGGTGATCCGCGGCTCGCTCGATTCGCCGTACACCCAGGAGATCTCGTTCGGCATCAGCAAGCGCCTGGGCACCCGCGGCCTCTTCCGCGCCGACCTCGTGCGCCGTGACTCCAAGGCCTTCTACTCGCAGCGCATCGACCGCTCGACCGGCCGGGTCCTGACGGCGACCGGCACCCCCGCCGACCTCGCGGTGATCGAGAACACCAACAGCCTGCAGCGCCAGTACTCCGGTCTGCACACCCAGTTCCAGTACCGCTTCACCGACAAGTTCACCCTGGGCGGCATCTACACGTTCGCCGAGCTCAAGGGCAACGTCGACGGCGAGACCGCCGGCAGCGGCCCGGTCTCCTCGACCCAGTTCTCCTATCCGGAATACGCCGACAACAACGCGTGGAGCAACCCGAAGGGTGACCTGCTCTCCGACGTGCGCCACCGCGTCCGCATCTGGGGCATCTGGGACGTCTTCAAGAACACCCACAACGCGCTCAACTTCACCGTGCTCGAGTCCTACAACACGGGTCAGCCCTACGGGGCGGTCGGGGCGGTCGACTCGCGTCCGTTCGTCACCAACCCGGGCTACGCCATTCCGCCCGCGACGGTGACCTACTACTACACCAAGCGGGACGCGTTCCGGACCGACAACATCAGCTCGACCGACCTGTCCCTCAACTACTCGTTCTCGCTCGCCGGGCCGTTCAACAAGCAGTACGAGATCTTCTTCGAGCCCGAGATCCTGAACGCCTTCAACCAGCACGGGCTGCTCGCCGTCAACTCCACGGTGCTCGACCCGACCAACAGCAACGCCGCCAAGTTCAACCCCTTCACCACGACTCCGGTCGAGGGCGTGAACTGGTCCAAGGGTCCCAAGTTCGGCAAGGCGAACGCCTTTACCGACTACCAGCTGCCGCGCACCTTCCGTTTCTCGGTGGGCATCCGCTTCTAGTCGATTCGAACCCCACGCAACACGAAGGCCCCGGTCGCTAGACCGGGGCCTTTTTCTTTGGAACGATTATTCGGCGGGAGCCGCCACCGCCGCGGCCAGGCGCGACAGCGCGGTGCGCCAGCGGCGGCGGTAGGCTTCCCAGACGGTGAGGCAGAGGGAGAGGGGGAGGCGCTGGAAACCGTGCTGGAGGACGTCGAGCTCGCTGCCGCCGGCCTCGCCGGGTTCTCGATGGACGGCGAGGGTCAACCGGGTGGCGGCGGTCCAGCCGGCGTCCAGGCGCTCGAAGGCGAGGACCCAGAGGCCCGGCGGGGTCCATACCAGGGTGCGGCCGCGCTCGCGCCAGACGCCGGTCTCACCGTCCTCCGTTCCGGCCAGCTGGAGCGAGCCCTGGGGACCTGCCTCCACCGCCGCCTCCGCCGCCAGCCAGCGCGTGAGCTTCGGATTTTCGACCAGCCAGCCCCAGACCTCCCCGGGCGGCAGGGGGAGCGCCTGGCGGCAGCGCAGCTGCACTCCCGGGATGTCGCCTTGCCGGATGGCCTCCGCTTTTTCGGGCATTCCTAGTCCAGCAGGTCCGACAGGGCCGGCCCGAGCTCTGGGAAACGGAAGCGGTAGCCGCGCGCCAGGAGCGCCTTGGGCACCGCGCGTTGCCCGTTCAAGAGCATGCCGGCCATCTCCCCGAGGGCGAGGTGGAGGGCGAAGCCGGGGGTGGGCAGGAGGCTCGGCCGGTGGAGGACCTTGCCCAGGGCCGCCCCGAGGTCGCGGTTCCTGGCCGGAGTGGGGGCGGTCAGGTTGAAGGGGCCGCGGGCCGCGTCGTCTTCGAGCAGGAAGCGGATCGCCCCCACCTCGTCGGCGAGGTGGATCCAGGGGAGCCACTGCCGGCCGCTCCCCAGGGGGCCGCCGATCCTCATCCGGAAGGGGAGCGCCATCTTGGGCAGGGCTCCGCCGTCGCGCGCCAGGACGACGCCGGTGCGCAGGATCGCCCGCCGCACCCCCAGCGCGTCGATCGCCGGCGTCGCCGCCGTCGACGCCTCCCACTCGACGCAGAGGCGGGCGAGAAAGTCGTCCCCAGGCGGATGCTCCTCGGGGACCTCCTCGTCGCCGCAGGGTCCGTAGTAGCCGACCGCCGAGCCCTGGAGGAGGACCCGCGGCTGGCTCGCCGCCTGCTCGATGGCCTGGACGACCGCGGCGCTCGACCGCAGCCGGCTGTCGGAGATCCGGCGCTTGCGCTCGGCCGTCCAGCGACCGCCGGCGATGCTCTCCCCGGCCAGGTGGACGATGGCGGTATCCGGCCCCGCCGCGAGATCGGCCCAACCCGCGGCGCTCTCCCCGTCCCAACGGGCGGCGCGGACGTTGGCGGGCAGGCTCCGCAACTTGCCCGGATCGCGGCTGAGCACGACGACGTCGTGTCCCGCAGCCCCCAGGTCGTGAGCCAGGGCCGCGCCGATGAGCCCGCTGCCGCCGGTGATCACGACCCGCATGGGCACTCGCCTTTCAAACGGCCGCCAGCTCTTCCTCGAGCATCTGCCGCTGGTGGAGGTCGGCGTACAGGCCACCGGTCGCGATCAGCTGCTCGTGGGTGCCGCGTTCGGCGATGCGGCCGCGATCGAGGACGAGGATCAGGTCGGCTTCCTTGACCGTCGAGATCCGGTGCGAAACGAGGAAGACCGTGCGCCCCACGAACACCCGCCGCAGGTGGCCGAGGATGCGCTCCTCGGTCTGGGTGTCGACGGCGGACAGGCAGTCGTCCAAAAGCAGGATGCGCGGCCGGCGCAGGAGGGCGCGGGCCAACGCCACGCGCTGCTTCTGGCCGCCCGAGAGGGTGAGGCCGCGCTCTCCCACCACGGTGTCGAGGCCCTGGGGAAAACCGGCGAGGTCCTCCTCCAGGCCGGCCTGGCGCGCCGCCTCCGCGATCTCGCCCGGGCTCGCCTCCGGCCGGCCGAGGCCGATGTTCTCCGCCACCGTGGCCGAGAAGAGGAAGGTCTCCTGCGGCACCATGCCGATGGCGCCGCGCAGCTGGGCGAGCGGCAGGCGACGGACGTCGATCCCGTCGACGAAGACGCTCTGCTCGGGGGGATCGAAGAGCCGGGTGAGGAGCGCGAGGAGGGTGCTCTTGCCCGAACCGGTCCGCCCCACCAGGGCGACCGTCCGGCCGGCCTCGACCTGGAAATCGACGTCGGCGAGGACCGGCTCGGCCCCCGGCGCGTAGGCGAAGGTCAGGTCGCGGCAGCGGATGGCGCCGTGGATCTCCGCCGGCTCGACCAGGGGCTGGGTATCGACGATCGTCGGCGCCACGTCGAGGACCTGGCGGATGCGGCCGAGCGAGGCCAGGCCGCGCTGGGTGAGGTTGATCACCCAGCCCAGGGCGATCATCGGCCAGACCAGCTTGCCGACGAAGGAGTTGAAGGTGACGAACTCGCCGAGCGAGATGTCGTGGCGGACGACGAGGAGACCGCCATACCAGAGGACGGCGGCGAAGCCGATCCCGATCAGCGCCTGGAGCAGGGGGTGGAAGGCCGAGGTCCAGACGATGAGCTTGCGGTTGCCCTCCACGTACTCGTCGTTCAGCCGGGCGAACACCTCCCGCTCCGCCGCCTCCTGGGCGTAGGCGCGGACCACCCGCACGCCGGAGAGGTTCTCCTGCACCCGGGCGGAGATCGCGGCGAACTGCCCCTGGACCTTCTCGAACAGCCGGTGGATGCGGCTGCCGAACATCTGGGTGACCACGACGACGATCGGCGCGGTGACCAGGGCCAGGAGGGTGAGGCGGAGGTCGATCCGGGCCATCAGGACGAGCGCGCCGATGGCGGTGAAGACGGTGTTGACGCTGTACATGATGGCCGGCCCGCAGAGCATCCGCACGGCCTGGAGGTCGTTGGTGGCGCGCGACATCAGGTCGCCGGTCGGGCGCTGCTGGAAAAACGCCTGGGGCTGCCGTTCGAGATGGGCGAAATAGACGTTTCTCAGATCGAACTCGACGTCCCGGGAGAGGGTGACGAGAATCATCCGCTGCAGATAGCTGAACACCCCCTGCGCCGCGGCGACGCCGACGATCCAGAGGGCGTAGGAGAGGACCTCCCCGGCGGTGAAGGCGCTGCGCAGGCTGTCGATCCCGCGGCCGACGAGGAGCGGGTTGAGGAGGCCGAACGCCACCGAGACGACGATCGTCAGGATGCCCCAGACGAGCCTGCCCTTGTAGCGCTTGAGATAGGGATAGAGATACAAGAGCCGGTCGAACAAGGAGACCTCCGGCCGGCAAGGATATCACCCGGCCGGAGGCTCCGCTGCCGCTCGCGTTTACCGCCAGTGGCCGTGCCGGTAGAACCAGCCGCCGCGGCGATGCTCGTAGCGCGGGGCCACCCAGACCGCGTGCGCGTGGGGTGGCAGGATCCAGCGCCCCTCGACCCAGCCGTAGTCCGCCCCCAGCCAGTCATAGTAGCCGGGGACCCAGATGTAGCCCGGGCCCGGGGAGCCCACCGCCACTTCGGTCCGGAAGCCCGGGGGGCCGAAGCCGACGCGGACGCCGACGTCGGGGCCATATCCATATCCCACGCACGCGCTGGCGGTGAGGGCGAGAAGAGCCATCAGGGCGAGGGCCGAGACCATGCGTTTGCTGCTCATGTCGGAAACCCTCCTTTCTGCTCGTGGAACCCGGAAAGGGGCGGTTTCCTGCGGCGCCGGGTCCTGGTTGAAGAGCGGGGGGTGAAAACCGCCATCGCCGTCTCTTATGACACCATATGCATTTGGTAGGCCAGCCTTCTGTAAACCCGAGATGAAAAGACCATGTCGATCGAGACCCCGGAAGAGCTCCAGGCCTTACAGCGCATCGGCCGCATCGTCGGGCTGACGATCCAGCGGGTGAAGGCGGAGGTGCGGCCGGGGGTGACGACGGCCGATCTCGACCTGGTGGCCGAGGCCTTCCTCGACCGGCAGGGGGCGACGCCGGCACCAAGGGCGGTCTACGGCTTCCCCGGGGCGATCATGATCTCGGTCAACGAGGAGGTGGTCCACACGATCCCGGGACCGCGCCGCATCGCGCCCGGCGACCTGGTCAAGATCGACGTCACCGCGGAGCTCGACGGCTTCTATGCCGATGCCGCGGCGACGGTGATCGTCCCGCCCGGCTCGCCGGTGGCGCGGCGCCTGGCGAGCTGCGTCCGCACCGCCTTCGCCCAGGGCGCCCGGGTCGCCCGCGCCGGTACCCTCCTCTCCGAGATCGGCCGCCAGGTGGAGGCCGAGGTCCGCCGCCACGGCTTCACCGTCCTGCGCGAGCTCCACGGCCACGGCATCGGCCGCACCATCCACGAGCCGCCGGAGGTGGCGAACTACTACGCGCCCACCCAGCGCCAGCAGCTGACCGACGGCCTCGTCCTCACCCTGGAGCCGCTCATCTCGGCCGGCAACGGCAGCATCGCCATGGCCTCCGACCGCTGGACCCTCCGCACCCTCGACGGCAGCCTCGCCGCCCACCACGAGCACACGATGGTGATCACCCGCGGGCGTCCGATTCTGGTGACCGACGTGTAGCCGGAGGGAAGAGGGGCGGTCGCTGCCCCTCGGACGCCGACGACCGGATGAAGAGGGGCAGTCGCTGCCCTCCGGACGCCGACGATCGAATGAAGAGGGGCAGTCACTGCCCCCCGGACGCCGATGACTGAATGAAGAGGGGCAGTCGCTGCCCTTCGGACGCCGATGACCGGATGAAGAGGGGCAGTCACTGCCCTCCGGACGCCGACGACCGAATGAAGAGGGGCAGTCGCTGCCCTCCGGACGCCGACGACTGAATTCCCTGCGGCGGTCTCCGCGCTCCGCCCCGCGACGACGGAATGCCTGACGGCGACGACTGCCGCCTGGACCCGGATGCCCGGCGGCGGCACCGCTTCCATGGCGTACAGGGTTTCGGCGACTCGCGGGAAGACGCGGAGGCTTCGCGGCAAGCCGCCGGTCGGCGGCACTCCAGCGCAGGCGGCCGCCGAACCGCACCACACCAGCGCCGCACTGCGGTAGGAGGCTGGCACGAGAGGGCGGGCGGGTCCCTCCCCCCTGGGAGGGGGAGGGTTGGGTCAGGGGGGAGGCGAGGAGGGGGGCGCTACGCTGGGGTACAGCCTCCCTACCCTCCAATCACCATCTCTCTGCCACGCGAGACCTCGGTCCGTGGGTGAAGACCCAGCAGACCCGCGGGGAAGGCTGGCCCGCAGCCCCGGGTCTCGCCTTCTTCCCTCTCTTGCTCCCGCTGCTGCCGGGCGCGGATCCAGCCGACCTGCTCCCCCCGGTCCCCGCCGCTTCGAGCAACGTGGCCAATGCGAGCGGCGAGCGCACGATCGCCTCCATGAGGTGAAGTCCCTCGGCCCAGTTCGTACCTGGTCGAACCAAGCCGGCGACCTGGGGACCATAGGTGCTCTTGGATAGCTTAAGCACCTGCGCTCATGTCGTTGACGCCGCCTGGGCTTTAGGGCTAAGCTCTTGACTAAGTTAAGGCATGAACAGCGCTTGCGCGCTGGCATCAGACCGTTGCTTAGATATCGAGCTAGTCATGTAACCTGAGGAGCACGACGGAGAAATATGGTGACATAGACGTTGGACGGCTTTTTGTGTAGTGAGTCTTGAGGAGTTGCGGGGACAAAAAAATGGCCAAATGTTTCCTCTCATATAGCTATGGTTACCGGCATATCATGGAGGTAATTCGTGGTCTCTTAAAAGCACTCGACTTTGAACTTGTCGACGTGGTAGACGAGCCAGACGACCTACGCCCTCCTTATACGAGAGTCGAAGAGCGCATTCGCGCTGCCGATTGTGTCATCGTGTTATATGGTCCTCAGTGTATGCCGGAAGAAGGGCGGAGCCTTGCGGCTGCAAAGTGGCCGACCGAAGAGGCTGTTTTCGCCTTAGGCAGTCGCAAGCCCCTGATGCTATTACTCCACGCCGGAATGGAACCTCCCGAACTTCTCAAGGGCCACCAGAGTCCTGCGCGCTTCGATTTCTGGAAACCACAGAGCTTTTTGGAGAACTCTCACCACGTCGTAAAGCACCTGCTTGACTTCAAGAGACGCGTGGATCTCCCTCCTGGCCACCAGCCTTACCGCTATCGCAAAGTGGAAGCAAGATTGCGCGTGGATCGTTCAGGTAGATCCTCTTACCAAGACTGGTATCACGAGGTTGTGGTGGCTAAAGCACGTTCATCGTTTCACCATGCCTTGGCCACTAACGATCAGGAAACCGAAGCCGCGATTCTGGATTGCTTTCGTAACCAACGATTCGAAGTTGAGGCTGGAGCCGGTGCCGATTGGCATCGCGTTTCGATCGAACAGGGAAGTCACGATCTCGATGTATTCGAATATTTAATCAAGATAGAACCACCCTTGCAACCGGGCGAAGTATTCGGGTACCGACGGAGTTTCGAACTCCCAAACCACTTGCCCTTGACGATGCCTGAAGTCAAAGTTGCACTTGAAAAGCGGAGCCTGAACCCCCGCTTTCCAGGACACATCTTCGAGGCACGCTTCTTCGGAGAGGCATTGGATGTCGTATACGACGCAGACAGCATCGTATATGCGTATCACTTCCCCAAAAAGGTCGAGATCAGGAGCTACCGTGTTACGGTCGTAGAGTATCTGGATAAAAAGACCGAGAATCGAGCTGAAAGCGAAAAATGCAGCGCCGATAATTTCTTAAAGCTCCACAGCGACGTCGGCAACTATGAGCAGGTTCTCGAGCTAGTCGTCCCGCGTCCGCTTTTCAACCATAGCTATTACCTTCTCTATGAGGCTGGAGGCTGACAATTGAGCGTTGTCGACATGATGCCCTCCATCGACCTCGACGATGAGCCTCTTGGGCAGACAGGCGAAGTCGGCGCCGTAGTTGCCGATGGGCACCTGGCGACGAAACTTGGCGCCGAGCGATCGTTTGCGGAGCTCTTTCCAGAGGCGATGTTCGGCCTCGGTCAGCGTGCTGCGCAGCTCGCGGGCGCGGCGGGTGATTTCGTCCATGCGGGAGATCCGGCGTGCGGATAGGGGTGAGATGGTAGCGGGTCGTGGCTTCGCTTGGAAAGAGGGGGTGGCTTGGGTGTAGAGGGGTTGTACTACAGCGAACGGCCCCCCTCCTGGCCTCCCCCCTGACCCAACCCTCCCCCTCCCAGGGGGGAGGGACCCTCCCGCCCCTCATGGCCAACGGTATCGACTATCCAGGAAGAGGAATCCCCCGTCCGTCCCGCCCGGGAACGGCCAAGCGTGAAGGCCCTTCCCCACCCTGCTACACTGGCCCTCCGCGGCCGGGCCGCCGCCCCGCTGCGACCGCTAGAGGAGCCGTTCATGTCCGAGACCACCAGCACGACCAACCGCCTTGCCGGGGAGAGCAGCCCCTACCTCCTCCTCCATGCCCACAACCCCGTCGACTGGTATCCCTGGGGGCCGGAGGCGCTGGACAAGGCGCGGCGCGACGATCGACCGATCTTCCTTTCGGTCGGTTATTCAACCTGCTACTGGTGCCACGTCATGGAGCGGGAGTCGTTCTCCGACCCCGAGACCGCGGCGCTCATGAACCGCGACTTCGTCAACATCAAGCTCGACCGCGAGGAACGCCCCGAGGTCGACGAGATCTACATGGCGGCGACCCAGATCCTCTCCGGCCATGGCGGCTGGCCGAACTCGCTCTTCTTGACCCCTGATCTGAAGCCCTTCTACGCCGGCACCTACTTCCCGCCCGACGACCGCTACGGCCGGCCCGGCTTTCGCGGCGTCCTGGCGAGCCTCGCCGACGCCTGGGCGAACCGCCGGCCCGAGGTCTACGAGCAGGCGGAGGAGATGGCGCATGCCATGCGCCACTACCTGGAGGAGCGCACCCAGCCGGCCGAGGTGCCCCCGCATCCCGGGGTCGCGACCCATGCCGTGGACGCCCTGGCCCGCCGCTTCGACCGCCGCTACGCCGGCTTCGGCGACGCTCCCAAGTTCCCCACGCCCTCGAACCTCCTGCTGCTCCTGGACCTCGCCGACCACCATCCGGACGCCGGGGAGATGCTCGCCGCCACCGTGGACGCCATGGCCCGCGGCGGCATCTACGACCAGCTGGGTGGCGGCTTCCACCGCTACGCCACCGACCGCGAGTGGAAGGTGCCGCATTTCGAGAAGATGCTCTACGACAACGGCTTCCTTCTGGAGGTCTACGCCCGCGAGCACGCGCGGTCCGGCAGCCCGGAGGCGGCACGGGTGGCGCGCGAGACAGCGGAGTTCCTGGCCCGCGAGATGACCTCCCCCGAGGGGGCTTTCCTCTCCGCCATCGACGCCGAGACCGCCGGCGACGAGGGGGCCTTCTACGTCTGGACCCGGGAGGAGATCGACGCCGTGCTGGGGGCCGAGGACGCGACCTTCCTCGCGCCGCTCCTGGGCTTTGCCGGGGCGCCCTTCTTCGAGGGCCAGCGCTACGTGCTCCACCTGCCCGCGCCGCTCGCCGACGCGGCCGAGACCCGCAAGGTCGACCCGGCGGATCTCCTGGCCGAGATCAAGACCCTGGAGGCTCGGCTCTTCGCCGTCCGCGCGCGCCGCCCCCGGCCGGCGACCGACGACAAGGTCCTGACCGACTGGAACGGCACCGCCATCACCGGCCTCGCCGTGGCCGGCCAGCTCCTGAACGAGCCGGCCTACGTCCAGCAGGCGGCGCGCGCCGCCGAGTTCCTCCTCTCCCGTCTCCGTCCGGCCGGCGGCCCGCTCCTCCATGCCTACCGGGCCGGGCAGGCGAAGGTGCCGGGCCTCCTCTCGGACTACGTCTTCCTCGTCCGCGGGCTCTTGGCCCTCCACGAGGCGACCGGGGAGGACCGCTGGCTCGCCGCCGCGGCCGAGCTGACCGCCGAACAGATCGACCGCCTGGGCGATCCGGAGGGGGGCGGCTTCTTCGCCGCGGCAGAGAGCCCCGACCTCCTCTTCCGCAGCAAGGACATCTTCGACGGCGCCATGCCCTCGGCCAACGCGGTGGCGGCCTGGAACCTGGTCGAGCTGGCGGAGCGGACGGGCGGGGAGCGGTGGATCGCCGAGGCGCGCCGCACCCTCACCGCCTTCGCGCCGCTCGTCGAGCGCAGCCCCGACGCCGTCCGCACCCTGGCCCTGGCCACCCGGCGCTACCACCGGGCGGTGGGCGGGGCGGATGCGATCTCGCCCGCGACCGAGCGCACCGCCGAGGCCGCCATGAGCCAGCTGGAGCGCGAGGAGGAGCAGGTGGTCGCGGTGAGCGGCGAGATGGGGGAGCCCAACGAGGCCGCGGAGGGCTTCCGGCCCTTCCGCCTCACCTTGACCATCGCCCCAGGCTGGCACATCAACGCCAACCCGGCTTCGGAAAGCTACCTCGTCGCCACCGAGGTGACGGCCGAGGGGCCGGCCCTGCGGAACCTGCGCTACCCCGAGGCCGGCGAGATGAACCTGGCCGCCGTCGACCACCCGCTCGCCGCCTATGCCGGGACGGTCGAGATCACCGGCGAGGTGGGTCCCGGCACCGGCCGCCTCCTCCTCACCTACCAGCCCTGCGACGCCACCCGGTGCCTGCCGCCGGTGACCAAGAAGCTGGTGCTGGGAGGCTGAGGGGGGCCTACAAGGCGAGCGCCGAAGCGCTCCTGTCGCGCCACTTTTTGAGCAGCGTGACCAGCGCCAACCCGGCCAGCGGCAGCAGCACGTCGGTCGCCGGCCAGCGCAGGCGGGGGTCGCCGTGGAGGAGGGCGCCGAAGAGGGCGAAGTAGAGGGCAGCGCCGACCAGGGCCACCAGGAAGGGGAGGCGCAGGGCGGGGTCGACGAGCCGGCCTCGGGCGAGAAGGACGAGCCCCCAGGCCTCGAGCAGGAGAAGAATCCCGTAAGGGAGTCCGACGATCCCCCAGCGCAGGGTCCGGATGTGCCGGCGGAAGAAGTGGTCCTCCGGCAGTGCCTGGATCTCGTACGGCTGGACGCCCCGGGGGAGCGAGTGCCGGGGGACGACCCAGGTGCCGGTCGCCAGCGGCTCGGCGATCCCCTCGTCGTGGAAGGCCGACCCCAGCTTGACCAGGAAGAGCCGGCCGGCGGCGACCGGGTCCTCCACCATCCAGCGCAGGGCCGCCCGGCGCAGCGCCGCGTCGCGCTCGAAGGGGCCCGCGACGTGGAGCCCGGCCAGGGCGCGCTCCACGTCCTCGTTCGCGATGTACCAGTGGCCGGTGGCGTGGGGGTTGTTGCCCATGAAGAGGGTGGCGCCCACCGCGTCGGTGAAGAAGGAGAAGTGCCCGAGGGTCTCCCGGTTGCGCAGCGCCCAGGGGAGGAGCACTGCGTGCTGGACGAGGAGCAGAAGGAGGGTCTCGGCGGCGAGCCCCGCCCAGGGCTTCTTCCGGGTGGCCGCCCCGGCGAGCGGCCAGAGGAGGGCGAGCGGGTAGCCCACCGAGCGGACCAGGGTGGCGAGCCCGAGGACCAGGCCGCCCAGGAGCGCGCCGCGGAGATCCCGGGGGCGTGCCCAGGAGGCCGCGAGGACCAGGAGCCAGAGGAGGAGGAGCGGCACGAAGAGGTTCTCGGAGGCGCAGAGGCAGGATTGCAGCACCAGCCGCGGGTAGACCGCGGCCACCCCGGCCGCGGCGAGGCCCACCCGTTCCCCCGCCAGGCGGCGGCCGAGGAGCCCGGCCAGGGCGACGGTCGCCGTGCCGAGAAGGGCGTTCAGGACCTTCGCCACCAGGAGGCCGCGGCCGCAGAGCTTCAGGACGAGCGCCAGGGCCAGCGGGTACCCCGGCGGCCAGGTGGCGTTGGGAGTCCCCGGCCGGACACCGTAGACCCCCACGTCGAGCAGGTTGACCGCCCGCTGGTAGTAGGACCAGTAGTCCGTCGTCTGCTGGGTCGGGACGAGGATCACCGCGGCCAGGCGGAGGAGGAGCCCCAGGGCGCAGAGGGCGAGGAGGCCGGGGAGGAATTTCCGGCCGCTGTCGGGGGGCGATGTCATGAGGCGACCGGACGCGACTCTATGAGGCGTTCGGGGGGCCGTCAATGGTGGCCCCTCCGGTACTTGATATACTGTTGGGGATCTCCCATGCTCCCCCTCCCCTCCTCCCACCGCTTCCGCCTGCTGGCGGCCGTCCTGACCCTCGCCTGCGGCCTGCTGCTCGCCGCGGCCGCCCCCACCGCCCCGCCGGTTCCGACCTTGGGCCACCCGGAGGTCTTCCACATCCGGGTCTCCTCGATCGTCCATCCGGTCCTGGCGGAGTTCATCGCGGACGCCATCCAGGCGGCGGACCAGGCGCATGCGGCGGCGCTCGTCATCGAGCTCGACACCCCGGGCGGCCTGATGACCTCGATGCGCGAGATCTCGACCGCCATCCTCTCGGCGAAGACCCCGATCGTCGTCTACGTCTCGCCCCAGGGGGCACAGGCGGCCTCGGCCGGGTTCTTCGTCCTGATGTCGGCGGACGTCGCGGCCATGGCGCCGGGGACCAACGCCGGAGCGGCCCACCCGGTGGGTGGCCAGGGGGAGACCATCCAGGGGACCATGGGGGAGAAACTGGAGCAGGACGCGGCGGCCAGCATCCGCTCGCTCGCCGTACGGAACGGCAGGAACGTCGCCCTGGCCGAAGCGGCGGTGCTCAAGAGCCGGTCGTTCTCGGCCGACGAGGCCCTGGCCAACCACCTGATCGACCTCGTGGCCCCCAGCTTCCCCTCGCTCCTGGCCAAGCTCGACGGCCGGCAGGTGAAGAAGGGCGAGGCCACGCTGACGCTCAAGACCGCCGAGGCGCCGGTCCACGAGCTCGCGATGTCGCCCCTGCGCAAGCTCCTGGCGACGATCGCCCACCCCGACATCGCCTACGTGCTCCTCACCCTGGGCTCGCTCGGCCTCTTCTTCGAGCTCATGCACCCGGGCGCCATCCTCCCCGGGGTGGTGGGCGGGATCTGCCTCATCCTCGGCTTCTTCGCCATGTCGGTCCTGCCGGTCAACTACGCCGGGGTGGCGCTCCTTCTGCTCGCGCTCCTCTTCTTCATCGCCGAGATCAAGATCCCCAGCCACGGCATGCTCGCCGTCGCCGGCATCATCGCGCTCGTTCTCGGGTCGCTCTTCCTCTTCAAGACCGCCGAGCCGGCCCTGCGGGTCAGCTTGAACGTCATCGTCACCCTCGCCACCTTCGCCGCCCTGGTCGTCGGCTTCCTCTCCTTCATGGTCTGGCGCGCCCACAGCATTCCGGTGCGCACCGGCAGGGAGGGGCTGCTCCACGAGCACGGCACGGCGCAGACGGCGCTCGCGCCGGCGGGCAAGGTGTTCATTCATGGGGAGATCTGGGACGCGGTCTCCGAAAACGGCGGGCCGGTCGCAGCGGGCGAGCCGGTCGAGGTGGTCCGGATCGAGGACTTCACGCTGACCGTCCGGCCGCGCCGGCCGGCATCGTCGGCATCCGCGCGCACGGCGTCAGTGGCCTAGCGCAGGGAGAAAGAGATTCCAATGGAATTCTACGGCATCGTCCTCGTCGTCGTCATCGGCCTGTTCCTGTTCTCGCGTTGGGTCAACGTGCTCAACGAGTACGAGCGCGCCGTCACCTTCTGGCTCGGTCGGCTGTCGAAGGACACCAAGGGTCCCGGGCTGGTCCTCATCTTCTGGCCCTTCGAGCGGATGATCAAGGTGTCGCTGCGCACCGAGGTCCACGACGTGCCGCCGCAGGACGTCATCACCCGTGACAACGTCTCGGTCAAGGTCAACGCCGTGGTCTACTTCCGGGTGGTCGATCCGGCGCGGGCGATCGTCGAGGTGTCGAACTACCTCTACGCCACGAGCCAGCTGGCGCAGACCACCCTGCGCTCGGTCTTGGGCCAGGCGGACCTCGACGAGCTCCTCTCCGAGCGCGAGAAACTGAACATCCGCCTCCAGGAGATCATCGACCGCCACACCGATCCCTGGGGGATCAAGGTCTCGATGGTCGAGGTCAAGCACGTCGACCTGCCGCAGGAGATGCAGCGGGCGATGGCCCGCCAGGCGGAGGCGGAGCGCGAGAAGCGCGGTAAGATCATCCATGCCGCCGGCGAGCTCGAGGCTTCGGTCAAGCTCGCCGAGGCGGCGGAGATCATCGCCTCGAACCCGGTGACCTTGCAGTTGCGCTATCTGCAGACGTTGACCGAGATCGCCTCGGAGAAGAACTCGACGATCATCTTCCCCCTGCCCATCGAGCTGATGAAGGCGTTCTTCCCCCACGGGCGAGCGGAGTAGAAGTGGAGTCAGGATGGACGTGACCGAACCGCACCACGAGCCCAGCTACTACGAAATCGCGCTGACCAACCGCCAGGTGGTCGTCGCCTTCGTCATCCTCCTCGCCTGCCTGCTGGCGGCCTTCTTCTCCGGCGTCTGGATCGGCCGTGGCGGCATTGAGCCGCGCCGCGACCAGGTGGTGCGCGCCACCCCGCCGCAGCCGCCGGCCGAGGGGCAGACCCTGGAGGAGCTCAAGTTCTTCGCCGACCGGCCGGCGAAGAAGGGCGCCAAGCCCGAGGAGAAGCCGGCCGAGCCGAAGACCGAGGAGATCGCCGCGGTGCCGGCACCCTCTCCCGCCCCCGCTCCCAAGCCGCCGGAGACGACTCTGCAGCAGGACCTCGGAACCTCGCGCTCTCGTCCGTCGCCTCCCCCGTCCAACTCGGTGGTCCGCTCAACCCCGCCAGCCCCGGCCCCGGCTCCCGAGGAGGTGGCGGAGCCCGCCCGGCCGGAGCCGGTCCAGACCCGTCCGGCCCCGGCGGACCACAACGCCCGCGGGAAGACACCGGCGTCCGCACCCGCTCCCGACACCTCCACCGAATCCGCCCAACCCGGCGCCGGATCGGTGGTGGTGCAGGTCTTCGCCTCCGCCGACCCGGCCGAGGCCCAGCGGGTGCGCGAGCGCCTGGTCAAGGGCGGGCAGACGGCGTTCCTGTCGCCGCTCACCGTCGACGGTCACACCATGTACCGCGTCCGCATCGGCCCCTTCGGCACCCGTCAGAAGGCGCAGAAGGTGGCGGAGAAGGTGCGGAAGACCTTCAAGCTGGACACCTGGCTCACCGAGTAGCGCCCGGAGACGCGCCCTCTCTCTTGCGACGCCTCCTCTGGCCCCTCGTCGCGGTGGTGTCGGGCGCCGCCTGGGCGCTCTGCTTCGGCCGCCAGCCGCTCCCCGCCGCCGCCTTCCTCGCCCTGGCGCCGCTCGTCGTGCTGCTGCGCGCGCCGCGCGCCGGGCTCCTCGCCTGGCTGCACGGCTTCGTCTACTGGATGATCGCCCTGAACTGGATTCCAGCCACCCTGGTGACCTACGGGCGGATGCCGCTCCCCGGCGCCATCCCCCTGGTCGGCCTCCTCGCCGGCTATCTCGCCCTCTTCCATGCCGCCTTCGCCGGGCTGGGGGCGCGCCTCCTGCGGCGGTATGAGCAGAGCGGGCTCCTTCCCTGGATCGGCCTGCCGGCCCTCTGGGTGGCGCTCGAATGGCTGCGCACCTACCTGGGCGGCGGTTTCCCCTGGAACCTCGCGGCCTACGCCTGGACCGACGTGCCCGGCGCCCTGCCGCTCTCCGCCGCCATCGGCGCCTACGGCATCTCCTTCCTCGTCGTCTTCGCCAATCTCGGGGTGGCCCTGGCGGTCCTTCGGCGTCGCTGGGAGCCGCTGGCTGTCGGGCTTGCCCTCCCCCTCCTCCTCCTCGCGATGGGCGGGCGCTGGGGCACCCGCTTCGAGGTCGGCCGCTTCGACCTCCTGCTCGCCCAGCCGGGCCATCCGGTGCGCCTGCTTCAGCCCAACATCGCCAACCTGACCGCCTGGGACCCGGCGGCGGTGGCGCGGAACTACGCCAAGGTGCTCTCGCTGTCGCACGACGCCTGCCAGGAGGGAGCGCTGGTGGTCTGGCCGGAGAGCGCCGCCTGGCCCTTCTCCTTCGAGCACGACCCGGACCTGCGGCGCGACCTGGCGCGGCTCGTCGGCCAGGGCTGCACGGTGCTCTTCAACTCCGACCACGAGGAGAAAAACGTCCTCTACAACTCGGCCTACCTGCTCGCCCCGGGGGGGACGACGGCGCGCTACGACAAGCGCCACCTCGTCCCCTTCGGCGAGTACGTCCCCTTCCGCGGCGTCTTCTCCTTCGTCGACAAGCTGGCGCGCGAGGCAGGCGAGTACCGGCAGGGGGAAGGCGCGCACCTCCTCCCCTGGGGGGACGAGCGGCTGGGCCTGTCGATCTGCTACGAGGTGGTCTTCCCCGAGGAGGTGGCAGACCTGGTGCGCTCCGGAGCCACGCTCCTGGTGACGATCACCAACGACGCCTGGTACGGCGACACCGCCGCCCCCTGGCAACACTTCCGCGCCGCCCGCTTCCGCGCCGCCGAGAACCGCCGCCCCCTCCTGCGGGCCGCGATCACCGGCATCTCCGCCCTGATCGCCCCGGACGGCTCGGTGCGCGCCGAGATCGGACCGTTCCGCCAGGGGGTGATCCGCGCTCCGGTTCGCGGGGAGAGCACGGAGACGCCTTTTTCGCGCTGCCCGTGGGCGGTGCCGGCGGTGTCGACGGTGCTGGCGCTTCTGGCTCTGGGGCTGGCGCGGTGGAAGCGGTAGGCATGACCGACCCGGGCGACCTCCCTACTTCATCCGAGATCGTCTTCTACCAGGGGGAGGACGGGAGGAGCCGCCTCCAGGTCCGTCTCGATGGCGGGACCGTCTGGCTCACGCAGCGGTTGCTTGCGGAGCTCTACCAGAAGGATGTGCGCACGATCAACGAGCACCTCCAGAACATCTTTGAGGAGGGAGAACTCGACCCCGAACCAACTATCCGGAAATTCCGGATAGTTCGAACGGAGGGAGAGCGTGAGGTTTCGCGCCTCGTCGATCACTACAATCTCGAAGCCATCCTTGCCGTCGGCTACCGGGTCCGCTCCCATCGTGGCACGCAGTTCCGCCGCTGGGCGACAGAGCGCCTCCGCGAGTACGTCGTCAAGGGCTTCGTGCTCGACGATGAGCGGCTCAAGGAAGGCCACACGCTCGGCGCCGACTACTTCGACGAGCTCCTGGAGCGCATCCGGGAGATCCGGGCGTCGGAGAAGCGCTTCTACCAGAAGATCCGCGACCTGTACGCTCTCTCCGTCGACTACGACCCCACCACGGCCGCGACAAAGGAGTTCTTCCAGACCGTGCAGAACAAGCTGCACTGGGCGATCACGGGGAGGACCGCGGCGGAGATCCTCGCCGAGCGGGCGAACGCCGAGAAGCCCAACATGGGGCTCACGACCTGGAAAGGTGTGAAGGTGCGGCGGGCCGACGTGACCGTCGCCAAGAACTACCTGAACGAGGAAGAGATCCGGCAGCTCAACCGCATCGTGACCATGTATCTCGACTACGCCGAAGAGCAGGCCGAGCGCAGGAGACTGCTCTATATGCGCGACTGGCGCGAGAAGCTCGACGGGTTTCTGTCGCCGGCGGCCAGGCTCTCGCCCCGGCGGAAGATGCCCCAGCCGGGGCTCGGGATCTCGACCAGGCCGCCGGGTTAGGGAGATCCAGATCGGAGGTAGGGCACTTCCAAAGCAAAAGTAGGAAGATCCAAGTCAGAAGTACGGAGATCCACGGCAGAAATACCCAGCTCCAAACCAGAAGTACGGGGCTTCTGCGGCAGAAGTACGGAGATCCAAAACAAAAGTAGGGTACTTCCAAGCCAGAAGCACGGAGCTTTCAAAACGGAAGTAGGGAGCTTCCAAGCCAGAA
>DASQPA010000113.1:0-4072 GCA_035644215.1 Thermoanaerobaculia bacterium | reverse complement strand
CCGGATCGGCACCTCCGAGCCCTACCTCCTGGCCGCCCGCGAGCGCGAGCGAAACGGCGACACCTTCGTCTACGACCTCGAAGTACGGGACGCCTCCGGCCGGTCGATCGAGCGCTGGCAGGGCTTGACCCTCCGCGCGGTCGACGCCATTCCCGCGCCGGCAACCTGGACCCTCGCCCTTCTGGGACCCTTCCTCGAACGCCGCCTGCAGGAGCTGCTCCCGGAATCCGCCCTGCGAATCGCCGTCGAGCGCCGCAAGGGCGAAGCGCGGCAGAGCGCGAGCGACGCGGTCCTCGGCCGCCTCCTCGCCTCCCTGGGCGCCAGCCCCATCGTCCGCCGCCGGCCCGACGGCAAGCCGGAGGCCGATCCGGCGGCCAGACGACAGATCTCGGTCTCCCATGCTGGAGACGTGGTCCTCGCGGTCACCGGCAGCGATTCCCGTGGTGTGGTGGGCTGCGACCTGGAGCCGGTCACCCCGCGCGAAACGGCGGTCTGGCGCGACCTCCTGGGGGACGAGCGATTCGGCCTCGCCGAGCGGCTCGCCAAAGAAAGCGGGGAGGGGGAGGACAGCGCGGCGACCCGGATCTGGACCGCCGCCGAGTGCCTGACCAAGGCCGGCGCCCTCTCGGGCGCTCCCCTGGTGCTCGACAGCCAGACGGCGGATGGCTGGCAGCTCCTGCGCTCCGGACGGCTCCGCATCCCAACCCTCGTGGCGCCGGTCCGCGAGCTCGGCGGACCGGTGGGGCTGGCGGTCCTCGTCGAGAGCTAGCCTCGGGATGCGCGCCTACGAGTACCGCCACCGGATCGGCTTCGAGGAGACCAACCTGGTGGGGAACGTCTACTACGTCAACCACCTGCGCTGGCAGGGCCGCTGCCGCGAGCTGTTCCTCCACGAGCACGCCCCCGAGGTGCTCGACGAGCTGCGCCAGGGCCTCGCCCTCGCCACCGTGCGCTGCTCCTGCGAATACTTCGCCGAGCTCGAAGCCTTCGACGAAGTCGTCCTCCGCATGCGGCTGGGGGAGATCGCCCAGAACCGCATCACCCTGCTCTTCGAGTACTTCCGGCTCAGCTCCGGCGGGGAAGAGCTGGTCGCCCGCGGCGAGCAGCAGGTCGCCTGCATGCGGCGTGAGGGCACGCGGACCGTGCCGACGGCGATCCCCGCCGCGCTGCGGGCCGCTCTCGAACCCTACGCGAGCGCCTGAGAGACCCGATGTCCAAGCTGACCAAGATCCTTCTCGCCGCCGTCCTCGCCGTCGCCGTCCTCGGCGGACTGCACACTTGGTTGAACCTGAGGTTGGGCAAGGGAGCGAGCGCACCGCGGACGGGCACGACGAAGCAGGCCCGCTTCCGGGTCGGCTTCCTGCCCGTCACCTGACACCTCACCTGCCCCGTCTCCGACTGGATTCGCCGCAATACCACCGGAGAGGGGCTCTTTGAACCCGTGCGGTTCAACGGCTGGCCGGAACTGAAAGAATCGCTGCTCTCGGGCTACCTGCCCGCGAGCTTCCTTCTCGCCCCCATGGCCATGGTGCTCCGCGAGCAGGGGGTGCCGCTCAAGATCGTCTACCTGGGTCACCGCGACGGCACCGCCCTCATGGTCCACAAGGACTCCGCCCTGCACACGTTTCGCGACCTGAAAGGCAAGCGGATCGCCGTCCCCAACCGCTTCTCGAACCAGAGCCTCATCATCCACAAGGGCCTGAAGGACTTCGGCCTCACCCCAAAGGACGTCGAGATCGTCGAGATGCCGCCGCCGGACATGCCGGCTGCCCTCTACTCGAAATCGGTCGACGCCATCATCTCGGGAGAGCCGTTCATGGCCGAGACCGAGATGGACGGCTACGGCCGGGTCCTCTACCAGGCAAAAGACCTGTGGCCCAACTTCATCTCCTGCGTCCTGGTGGTTTCGGACCGGATGATCCGCGAGCATCCCGAAGAGGTGCAGGCCCTGGTCGACGGCATCGCGAAGAGCGGCCTCTGGCTCGACGCCGGCATGGACCACCGGATGCGGGCGGCGGACGCGGTGGCCAAGGGGTACTACAACCAGGACCCGCGCCTCCTGCGCTTCGTGCTCAGCAAGCCGCCCGACCGGGTCACCTATTCGAAGCTCGCCCTCGCCCGGCCGGACTTCGAGCAGATCGAGCAGCTGGCGGTCGAGACCGGCATCCTCAAACGCGCCATTCCGTTCGAGGACTACGCCGACCCGCGCTTCTCCGAGCGGGCGGCGGGGCTCACCGCCTACACCTGGGAGGGGCGGTGAGGGAACGGCTCGAGACCCTCCTCCTGCCGCTCGCGGTGGCGGTGGCGTTCGTCCTCGCCTGGCACCTGGCGGTCGTCGTCTCGGGCAGCCGGATCTTCCCCACCCCGCTCGCCGTCCTCGCCGGGATCGGCGAGCTGGCCCGGCGCGGCGTGCTCCTCCCCTACCTCGTGGCCTCGCTCTTCCGGGTCTCCGCCGGCTTCCTCCTGGCGGCGCTGGTGGGCATCCCCGCCGGTCTCGTCCTCGGCTGGTTCGGCCCCGCCTTCCGCGCCTTCAATCCGATGATCCAGGTGCTGCGGCCGATCTCGCCGATCGCCTGGATCCCGGTCGCCATCCTCTGGTTCGGGTTGAGCGACCTCGCCCCCATCTTCCTCATCTTCCTGGCCAGCCTCTTCCCCATCATCACGGCGGCCATCGCGGCGGTCGAAAACCTGCAGCTGGTCCACCTCCGCGCGGCGCGCAATTTCGGTCTCACCGGCCTGCCGCTCTTCCGCCAGGTCGTGCTGCCGGCGGCGCTGCCGCAGATCCTCACCGGCCTGCGCCTCGCCCTGGGGATCGCCTGGCTGGTCGTCGTCGCCGCCGAGATGATCGCCGTCAACTCGGGGCTGGGCTACCTCATCATCGACGCGCGCAACGCCGGCCGGCGCTACGACCTGGTGGTCGCGGGGATGGTCCTGATCGGCCTCGTCGGCCTCGCGCTCGACCTCCTGATGCGCCGGCTCGAACGCCTCGACGAGGTGCGCTGGGGCTTCGAGAGATGAGCGCCGAGATCGCCCTCCAAGGGGTCTGGCAGAGCTTCCCCGGCAAGGCCCGCGGGGCGTCGATCCCGGTCCTCGAAGACATCGAGCTCACGGTGCCCGCGGGGGCCTTCGTCTGCCTCGTCGGTCCCTCGGGATGCGGCAAGTCGACGCTTCTGAACATCGCGGCGGGGTTCCTGCCGGCCTCCCGGGGAGAGATCCGGATCGACGGCGAGCCGGTCCGCGGACCGCACCCCCGCCGCCTCTTCATCTTCCAGGAGTCGAGCGTCTTCCCCTGGCTCACGGTCGCCCAAAACATCGCCTTCGGCCTGACCGGGAGCGCCGAGGAGCGCCGCGGGATCGTCGCCGACTGGATCGCCAGAATGGGCCTCGCCGGCTTCGAGGCGGCCTACCCGCGGCAGCTGTCGGGCGGCATGAAGCAGCGCGTGGAGATCGCGCGGGCCCTCGCCTGCCGTCCCGACGTCCTCTTCCTGGACGAGCCGTTCGGAGCCCTCGACTACCTCACCCGGCTGCGCCTGCGCGCCGAGCTGATCGACCTCTGGCAGCGCGAGCGGCCCACCGTCCTCTTCGTCACCCACGACGTCGACGAGGCGGTCCAGCTCGCCGACTGCATCGTCGTCCTCTCCCCCCGCCCGGCGCGCCTCCGCCGTCTGCTCCCCGTCGACCTCCCCCGGCCGCGCGACCTCGACGCCCCGGCCTACCTCGCGCTGCGCGATCAGGTGCTGGTGCTCCTCGGGGTCGATCTCGCGGTCTAGCTAATCCACTCTCCCACCGAAACCTCCCGCCACACCCCGCCCCGCTCCTCGAACCGCAGCTTCCCGCCGCGCCAGGTGATCGACCAGACGGCGAAGGCGCGGTGGCCGCTCCGGTCGCGCACGAAGAGCGTGATCTCCAGGGGAAAGAACGGCCCGAACCGGGCTGCCGCGGCCGCCTGCTCCGCGGGCGTCAGCACGATCACCCGCCGGTCGGGGAGGAGGCCGGCGAAGAGGGCGCGGTCGCCCTGGACGAAGCGGGCCTCCCCGTCGAGTGCCGGCAGGTGCTGGAGACCGCCCGCGGG
>DASQPA010000112.1:0-20655 GCA_035644215.1 Thermoanaerobaculia bacterium | reverse complement strand
TAGCGGGCAGGCGAGGCAGTCACCCAAGGAGGGGAAACGCGATAGCGGGCCGGCGAGGGAGTCCGGACGGAGGGTCCCCTCCATCGACGCTACCGTACCGGTGCGCGCGCCTTGGGCGGGGGTCCCGCCCCCCTGGGAGGGCGACGGTTGGGTCAGGGGGGAGGCCAGGAGGGGGGCCTTTCGCTCATCGACATCCCCCTCCCGCAGCACCACCCGCGCCCCGCTGTCCCCAATCACCAGCTCCATCCGCTCCGGCGGCGCCTCGGGGTCGAGCGGCACATACATCCCGCCGGCCCGCACGACCGCCAGCATCCCCACGATCAACCCGACCGAGCGCTCGATCGCAAGGCCCACCGGCGTCTCCATCCCGATCCCGCTTTCCGCGAGCCGCCGCGCCAGCCCCGCCGACCGCCGGGCCAGCTCGCCGTAGCTCACCTGCTCGGCCCGGAAGGCGACCGCCACCGCCTCCGGCCGCATTCCAGCCTGCCGCAGGAACGACTCCTCCAAAGATCTCTCCGCCAGCGCGACCGCGGTGTCGTTCCATTCCGCCGCCAGCTGGTGCCGCTCGGCCGGCGACCGGAGATCGATCTCCCCGAGTGGCCGCTCCGGCGCCGCCACGATCCCGGCGAGCAGCGCCGCGAACGCCCCCAGCCACCGCCGGGCCGTGGTGCGGTCGAAGCGGTCGGTCGCGTGCTCCAGCTCGGCCACCCAGCTCTCCCCGCTCCGCACGACCGCCAGCGTCAGGTCGAACTTGGCGGTGCCACCGCTGCCGGCGATCCGCGGCAGCAGCTCGGCCGCAATCCCCGGCAGATCGAGCCCGGCGAGGGGCGGCTCCTCGACCGTGAAGACCACCTGGAAGAGCGGCGTGCGGTGCGCGGGGCGATCCGGCTGCAGCGCCTCGACCAGCCGCTCGAAGGGGACGTCCTGGTGGGCGTGGACGCCGAGCACTGCCGTCCGCACCCGGCCGAGGAGAGCGCGGAAGCCCGGCCGGCCGGACAGATCGCAGCGCAGCGGCAGGGTGTTGACGAAGAAGCCGATCAGCCGCTCGACCTCGGGGACCCGGCGGTTCGCCACCGGGGTGCCGAGCAGGAGGTCGTCGACCCCGGCGAGCCGGGAGAGGAGCGCCGCCCAGCCGGCCGCCAGAACCATGAAGAGGGTGGCCTGCCCGGTCCGCGCGAGAGTGGCGAGGGCCGGCGCGAGAGCCGCGGGGAGGGCGAGCGAGGCGAGAGCGCCCCGGCCGGACGGCGTCGCCGGCAGCGGCCGGTCGGCAGGTAGCGGCAGCTCCGTCGGCGCGCCGGCCAGGCGGTCGCGCCACCAGGCGAGATCCGCCTCCCCGGCCGCCGGGTGCTGCTGGTGGCGCTGCCAGACCGCCCAGTCCGCGTACTGCACGGGGAGCGGCGGCAGGCCGGAGCCGCGGTAGAGCGCCGACAGCTCGCTCCCCAGGATCTCGATCGAGACGCCGTCGGCGACCGCGTGATGGAAGGTCACGAGGAGGATCTGCTCGTCCTCGCCGAGCCGGAGCAGGCGGAAGCGGTAGAGCGGCCCGCACGCGAGATCGAAGGCGGTCGCGGCCTCCGCAGCCTGGAGCCGCGCCGCCTCCCGCCGACCGGCCGGAGCGGGGAGAGCCGCGAGGTCGGCGAGCGGCAGAACGGCGGCATCCGGCGGGGCGGGGACGATCCGCTGCGCCGGCTCGTCCTCGCCGGCCGGGATCTCGAACACCGTGCGCAGGGCCTCGTGACGGCGGACGACCTCGCCCAGGGCGGCGGCGAGGGCCGGGACGCGGAGCGCTCCCCGCAAGCGAATCGCGGCGGGCATGACGTAGGCGGCGCTCCCGGGGGTGAGCCGGTCGAGGAACCAGAGCCGGCGCTGGGGGGGGGAGAGCGGCAGCGGCCGCTCCCGCCCGATCGGCACCGGAGGTGAAGGTACAGCGGCGCCATGCCGGAGCGCCGCCTCGATCCGCACCGCGAGGCCGGCCAGGGTGGGGGCGGCGAAGAGGTCGGAGAGGAGGAGATCGACCCCGAACGCCGCCCGCACCCGCGCGAGGAGGCGGGTGGCGAGGAGCGAGTGCCCGCCCAGGGCGAAGAAGCTGTCCTCGCCCCGGACCCTCTGGACCGTACCGGCGCCGAGCAGCTCCTGCCAGATCCCGGCGAGCAGCTCTTCGACCGGGCCACGCCGCCCAGGGGACCCGGTCGTCCCGGCGGGTGCGAGCGGCAGGACGGCCAAGGCGCGGCGGTCGATTTTGCCCTGGACGGTGAGCGGCAGGGCCGCGAGGAACACGAAGCCGGTGGGGATCATCGCCTCCGGCAGGCGGCCGGCGAGGGCGGCGCGCAGGCCCACCGCGGTCACCCGGTCTCCCTCCCCCTCCGGCAGCGCCAGGTAGGCGACGAGGCGGGTCTCGCCCTCCCCAGCCTCCTGGGCCAGCACGGCCGCCGCTGCGATCCCCGGACATTGGCAGAGGGCGGCCTCGATCTCCCCCGGCTCGATGCGGATGCCGCGCAGCTTGACCTGGAAGTCGACCCGCCCCAGGAACTCCAGGTTGCCGTCGGCGGCCAGGCGCACCCGGTCGCCGGTCCGGTAGAGCCGTTCGCCCGGCGACGCGGCGAAGGGATCGGGGAGAAAGCGTTCGGCGGTGAGATCGGGCCGGCCGAGGTAGCCGCGGGCGACGCCTTCGCCGCCCACCAGCAGCTCGCCGGGCACCCCGACCGGTACCGGAGCGCAGGGGGCCAGCCGGCGGTCCACGACGTGGACGCGGACGTTGGGGAGCGGGCGACCGATGCGGACCCCGGGGAGATCCGCCCGCACCCGGCAGCCGGTCGAGTCGACCGTGCACTCGGTCGGCCCGTAGAGGTTCCAGGCCTGGGTCTCCGAGGCCGCGAGCCCCGCGAGCGCCCGCCAGGTCGCCTCCCCCATCGCCTCGCCGCCGACCAGGAGGAGGCGCGGCAGGAGGTCCGGAGAGTCGAGAAGGCCGGCTTCCAGCCAGAGCCGGAGCTGGGAGGGCGTGGCGTCCAGGACGTCGAGCCGCGGATGTCGCGCCAGGTCGGCGAGGAGCGCCGCGCCATCCCGCCGCGCCGCCTCCGAGAGGAGGTAGAGGGTGCTGCCGGAGAGGAGGTGGAGGATCTGCTCCAGCGCCGGGTCGAAGACCCAGGCGGCGACGAGGCCCACCGCGAGCGGCCCCGGCTCGTCGCCCAGGGTCGCCCGCCGCACCGCCTGGACGACGTGCGCCGCCGCACGGTGCGGCACGAGGACTCCCTTGGGTTGGCCGGTCGAGCCCGAGGTGTAGAGGACGTAGGCGAGGTTCTCCGGTACCGTGCCGATCGCGCCGATCGCCACCGGCTCGTTCCAGGTCCCGGGGTTGTCCAGGCACAGCGCCGGGAGATCGGCCGGCAGCTCCGGCAGCCCGGGCAGGAACCGGCGCAGGGTGAGAAGCACGGCGGCCCCGGCGTCGGCGAGCAGGAAGGCCGTCCGCTCGCGGGGGCCTTCGGGGTCCAGCGGGAGGAGGGCTCCGCCGGCTTTCCAGATACCGAAGATCGCGACGACCGCCGCGGGCGAGCGGTCGAGGGCGAAGCCCACCGGGATCTCCGGCCCCACCCCCAACCGGCGCAGGTGCCGGGCCAGGCGGTCGCCGCGGGAATCGAGAGCGCCATAGCTCAGGTGCTCGTCCCCGGCGACCACGGCCGTGGCATCGGGGGCGCGCCGAGCCTGCTCCGCGAGCGGCTCGTGCAGGCAGAGCCCGCGGGGGAACGCGACGGCCGTGGCGTTCCACTCGGTCAGCTGCGCCCGCTCAGGTCCGCTGAGCAGGGGGAGCGCACCGATGCGCGCCGCCGGGCGCTCGACGAGCCCTTCGAGCAGGATGGCGAAGTGGCCGGCCAGTCGTTGCGCGGTCGTCCGATCGAAGCGGTCGGCGTCGAGCTCGAAGACCGCGGCCAGGCCGCCCCCCAGCTCCGCCGCCGTCAAGGTGATCTCGAACTGCGCCCGAGGCTCAGGGAGGGCGAGCGACTCGACGATCAGGTCGGCCAGGGCGAAGCGGGCGCCGCCCACTCCCAGGGCGAAGGCGGCGAGCGGCTCCTCGCCCGGCCGCTCGCCTTTCTCCAGGGCGAAGAGGGCCTGGACGAGCGGCGGGCGGTCGGCGGCGCGGACCGGCTGCAGCCGCTCGGCAAGGAGCGCGAAGGGGAAATCCGCGTGGGCGAAAGCGGCGAGCGCCGTCTGCCGCACCCGGCCCAGCAGCGCGGCGAACGGCGGATCGCCGGAGAGATCGGAGCGCAGGACCAGGGTGTTGACGAAGTAGCCGACGAGCCCCGCCCAGGCCGGCGCGGACCGGCCGGCGATGGGCGAGCCGACGAGGAGGTCCTCCTCCCCGGTGTAGCGATGAAGGAGCGCCTGGAAAGCGGCGAGGAGAGTCATGTAGAGCGTCGCCCCGGAACGGCAACCGACGGCGCGGAGGCCGGCGAGATCCACCCTCCCCGGCAGCGTCGCGGCCACGGCCCGATGGCTCGGACGGCCCGTCTGGCTCCGCGCCCGGTCGGCCGGAAGGTCGAGAACCGGGAGATCCCCGGCGAGCCGTTCCTGCCAGTAGCGCCACTGCCGCTCCCCCGCCGGGCCGGCGAGCCGCTCCTCCTGCCGGCGCACGAAGTCGCCATAGGTGGCGGGGAGCGCCGGGAGCGCGGCGTCCGGTCCCTCGGCATAAAGGACGCCGAGCTCCCGCACCATCACCGCCAGCGAGGTGAAGTCGCAGACCAGGTGATGGACGGCGATGAGCACAACGTGCTCCCCGATCGACCGCACGGCGTATTCCCCCGGCGCCCGCGCGAGGAGCCGCACCCGGAGGAGCGGCCCGGTCTCCAGGTCGAACGGCCGGTAGCCCTCCGCCGCCAGGTGGGCCGCGACCCTCTCGTCCTCCCAGCCCGTGGCGTCGAGCGTCAGGAGATCCACCCGGCCGCCCGCGACCGCCGCCAGCGCCACCCGCTGCCGCGGCTCGCCGTCGACGGCATGGAAGGTCGTGCGCAGGGCCGGGTGCCGCGCCACCAGGGCCGCCAGCGCCCGCTCCAGCGCCGCGATCTCGAGATCTCCACGCACTCGGGCCCCGGCGACGACGTTGTAGGCCCCGGCCGTGGGCGCCAGGCGATCGAGGTACCAGAGGCCGCGCTGGCCGTGGGAGAGGGGGTGCTCCCCGCTTTCCCCATTCGTCCCTTCCTGGAGGGAGGAACCCGCCGCCCTCCCTTTCCCGGTCTCCAGGTCTTTCAGCACTGCCCCGACGAGATCGGCGAGGCTCCACCCGGCGACCAGGTCGGCAAGCTCCACCTCGACCCCGAGATCGGTCGCCAGGCCGTGCTGCAATTCGATCGCGGTCAGCGAGTCGAGCCCCAGGCTGGTGAGCGGCAGCGCCGGGTCGAGCCGCGCGGGTGGAAGCGCGAGGAGGCTCCCCAGGCGCGCCGCGAGACGGCGCTCCAGCGCCTGCCGCCGCGCTTCCCCGGCGAGACCGGACAACTCGTCTTGCATCGAGACTCCCTCTCTCTACACAGTGCGCCAGGGGCCGGGGATCTCCCCTTGAGGCGCGGATCGGCGGGTCAAGTCTCGCGGCGCCGGCCGCGCTGCTCCCGCAGGCGGGCGAGCGACTCCCGGCGGCTCTGGGTGCGGGCCTGGGCGTCGTCGTTCGACGGGGTGGCAATGCCCGAGGTATTGGCGGCATTCGCGGCGCGCTCGCCCTCCAGGCTCTCCGCCAGCGAGCGGATGGTGGGATGCTGGAAGAGATCGACTACCGGCAGCTCCCTGCCCACCACGGCGGTGAGCCGGCTGCGCAGCCGGAGGAGGAGGAGCGAGTCGCCGCCGAGCTCGAAGAAGTTGTCGTCGATCCCCACTTCCCCGCTCCCGGCGCCGCCCAGGAGATCCTGCCAGACGGCGGCGAGCGAGCGTTCGAGGTCGTTGCGGGGAGCGGCGTGAGCGGTGTCAGCACGGGGCCGCTCGGGGGCGGGGAGGGCGGCGCGGTCGAGCTTGCCGTGGCGGGTGCGCGGCAGCTCGGCCAGGAAGACGAAGGCGGCGGGGATCATGGCCTCCGGCAACCGCCTGGCGGCCAGGGCGCGCAGCTCGGCCGCCGTCGGTATCCCGGGCAGGACGCCGGGCAGGACGCCGGGCCGGGGCACCACGTAGGCGACCAGGCGCTTGCCGGTCGGCTCCTCGCGGACCACCACCGCCGCCTCGGCGACCGCCGGGTGGCCGGCGAGGGTGGCCGCGATCTCCCCCGGCTCGATGCGGACGCCGCGGATCTTCACCTGGTCGTCGATCCGCCCCAGAAACTCGACGTTGCCGTCCGGCCACAGGCGCGCCAGGTCGCCGGTGCGGAAGGCGCGCCCGCCGCCGAAAGTCGAGAAGCGCTCCGCCGTCAGGTCCGGGCGCCCGAAGTAGCCGCGGCCGACCCCGGCGCCGCCGATCCAGATCTCGCCCGGCACGCCGATGGGGACCGGCTGGCCGGCGCGGTCCCGGAGATGGAGGGTCATGTTGGCGAGCGGGCGGCCGATGACGTCGCCGCGGAGCCCCCGGGCGTGCGCCGGGTAGGAGGTGCAGAGGACCGTCGCCTCGGTCGGGCCGTAGCTGTTGCGCAGCTCGGCGCGCGGGAAGAGCCGGTGGAGGGTCCGGAGGAGATCGGTCGACACCGACTCGCCGCCCACGGTGAGACGGTGGATGGGCTCCCAGCCGCGGGTCTGCCCGGTCTCCTCCAGATGGAGGGCGATCTGCCGGTAGAGCGAGGGGACGCCGTCGAGGGCCGTGGCGCCGCGGAGAGCGGCGGTCAGGAAGGGGAGGTCCAGGGCCCGCTCCTCGGGGATGACGAGCACCCGGCCGCCGGCGAGGAGCAGGGTGAAGCCTTCGAGGAGCGCAGGGTCGAAGGAGGCCGGGGTCCAGGCGGGCATGACGTCCCCGGCGCCGAGGCGCAGGTCGGCGCGGTAGGCGCGGAGGAGGTGGGCCAGGTTCCGGTGCTCGATCATCACCCCCTTGGGCCGGCCCGTCGAGCCGGAGGTGTAGAGGAGATAGGAGAGGTGGACCGGCTGGACCGGCGGCGCGTTCGGAGCCTCGCTCCGCTCCGGCTCGTTCTCCTCCCTCCCCAGGGCATCGAGGAGGATCACCCGCGCCCCGTGCTCCGGCAGCCGCTCCAGGAGATCGCCGCGGGTGAGGATGACGCCGGGGGCGCCGTCTGCGAGCAGGTAGGCCAGGCGCTCCCGCGGATAGCCGACTGGCAGGGGGAGGTAGACGCCGCCGGCCGACCAGAGACCGAGAAGGGCGGAGATCGAGAGCGGGCTGCGCGGCAGGAAGACCGCCACCCGCGTCTCCGGCCGCACCCCCTGGGCCGCCAGGTGCCGGGCCAGGCGGCGCGCCCGGGCCGCCAGCTCGCCGTAGGTCAGGCTGTCGCCCTCCATCTCCAGGGCCACGGCGTCCGGCGTGCGCGCCGCCTGGGCGGCGAAGAGCTGGTGCGGGCAGGCCTCGTCGCCCAGGTCGCCTTCGGTGTCGTTCCACTCCTGCTCGACCTGCTGGACCTCGGCCGCGGCGAGAAGCGGCAGGGCAGAGAGGCGCCGCCCGGGATCAGCGAGCAGCCCGGCGAGGAGCACCGCGAAGTGGCCGGCCTGGCGGGCGACCGTCGTCCGGTCGAAGAGCGCCCGGGCGTAGCTCCAGGTCAGCTGGAGGCTGCCGTCGGCGCTCTTGGCGATCAGCGAGAGGTCGAACTTGGCCCCGGTGTCCGGCAGAATCTCCGGGCTGAGCGAGAGGCCGGGAGGATCGGCGGTGGACGGCACCCCGGTTTCCCCGGCGAGGTCTTCGAGGCTGAAGAGGGCCTGGAAGAGCGGAGGGTGGCCGGCGTCGCGCCGCGGCGCCAGCTCCGCCACCAGCCGCTCGAAGGGCAGCTCCTCGTGGGCGTAGGCGTCCAGGGCGGCCCGGCGGACCCGGGCGAGGAGCGCGGCGAACGACGGATCGCCCGCCAGGTCGGCGCGGAGCACCAGGGTGTTGACGAAGAGGCCGATCAGCCCCTCGATCTCGCGGTGGCCGCGGTTGGCAACTGGAGTACCGATCGCCAGCTCCTCCTGCCCGGTGTGGCGGGCGAGGAGCGCGGCGAAGGCGACGGCGAGGACCATGAAGAGCGACGCCCCCTCCCGGCGGGCGAGCGCCACGAGGCCCGCGCGGACCGCCGGCGGCAGCCGCGAGCGGACCTCGCCCCCGACGAAGCTCTGGCGGGCCGGGCGCGGCCGGTCGGCGGGGAGGGCGAGCACCTCGGGCACCGCGGGGAGCGCCCGGCGCCAGTGCGCCAGCTCGCGCGCCAGCACCGCGCCCGCGAGCCGGCGCCGCTGCCAGACGGCGAAATCGGCATACTGGAGCGGCAGCGGCGGCAGGGGCGACGGGCGGCCCTGCGAGAAGGCGCCGTAGAGAGCCGCAACCTCGCGCCGCAGGACCTCGATCGACCAGCCGTCGGCCACGATGTGGTGGACGACCAGCGCCAGGAGGTGCCGGGCGGCATCCAGCCGGAGGAGGGCCGGACGGAAGAGCGGCCCGCGGGCGAGATCAAACGGCCGCATCGCGAGCCCGGCGGCGAGCCGCAGCGCCTCCGCGTCCCGCCGCGGCTCGGGCAGGCTCGCGAGGTCGATCGCCGGCAGCACGAAGCGGCCGGGCGGGGCGATCCGCTGCACCGCGACGCCGCCCGCTCCTACTGAAACGGTAAAGGTGGTGCGCAGGGCCTCGTGGCGGGCGACCACCTCGGCGAGGCTCCGTTCCAGGGCCGGCACGGCGAGAGCGCCGGCGAGCCGCACCGCGCCGGCGATGTTGTAGAACGGGCTCTCCGGCTCCAGTTGGTCGAGGAACCAGAGCCGCTCCTGGGGGAACGACAACGGGAGATCGCCGTCGCGCGGCACCGGGAGGAGCGGCGGGGCGGGGTCGTCCGCTCCCTCGGCGCGGAGCGTCGCCTCGATCCGCGCCGCGAGCCCGGCCAGGGTCGGCGCCTCGAAGAGCAGGGAGAGGGGGATCTCCACCCCGAAGGCGGAGCGCACCCGCGACGCCACCCGGGTGGCGAGGAGCGAATGGCCGCCCAGGGCGAAAAAGTCGTCCGCCGCGCCCAGCCGCTCGCGGCCCAGCACCTCGCACCAGATCCCGGCCAGCACCTCCTCGAACGGGGTCCGCGGGGCGATCGACTCCCCGGCCTCTTCTTCCTCTGCGGGCTCCGCCAGCGCCCGGCGGTCGACCTTCCCCTGGGCGGTGAGCGGCAGGGCCGGCAGGAAGACGAACGCCGAGGGGACCGCGGGCTCCGGCAGCTTCCCCAGAAGGTAGCGCCGCAGCGCAGCAGCTCCCGGCATTCCCGGCGTTCCCACCACCCAGGCCACCAGCCGCCGGCCGCCTCCTCTTGCCGGCGGCGCCGGCCGTGCCTCGACCGCCGCCGCCCGCACGTCCGGATGGGAGACGAGCGCCGCCTCCACCTCCCCCGGCTCGATGCGGAAGCCGCGCACCTTGACCTGGCGGTCGAGGCGGCCGAGGATCTCGATCCGGCCGTCCGCCAGAAGCCGCGCCCGGTCCCCCGTGCGGTAGCGGCGTGCCCCGGAGGTCTCCCCCAGGGGATCGGGCACGAAGCGCTCGGCGGTCCGCGCCGGATCGCCCCAATAGCCCCGCGCCAGGCCCAGGCCGCCGGCGCACAGCTCGCCCGCCGCCCCGATCGGCAGCGGCTGCAGCTCGCGGTCGAGGACCGCCACCGTGGTGTTCGCGATCGGCCGCCCGATCGGCACCGGGCGGCCGGGGTCCACCTCGTCCAGGTCGGCGCAGCAGGTGAAGGTCGTGCCCTCGGTCGGCCCATAGCCGTTGACCAGCCGGCGGCCGGGGAGGAGCCGCCGCGCCAGCGCCACATGCGGCGGCGACAGCACGTCGCCGCCGGCGAGGAGCTGGCCGACCCCCGAAAGATCGCCGGCGTGGCTCTCGATCATCGGGTGGAAGAGCCCGGCGGTGAGCCAGAGCACCGTCACCTCCGTCCGCCGCACCTCGCGGCCCAGCTCGGCGAGCGACAGCGGTCCGGGCGGGAAGACCTCCAGCCGCGCCCCGGAGAGGAGCGCCCCCCAGATCTCGAAGGTCGCGGCGTCGAAGCTCGGGGTCGAGGCCTGGGCGATGCGGTCTTCCGGCGTGAGGCGCACGTAGCGAGCCCCCTCGATCAGCCGCCGCACCGCCCGGTGCGTCACCGCGACTCCCTTGGGGGCTCCGGTTGAGCCGGAGGTGTAGATGAGATAGGCGAGTTGGTCCGGGGAGGGGGTCCCTCCCCCCTGGGAGGGCGGCGGTTGGATCAGGGGGGAGGCCAGGAGGGGGGCGTTCCGCACCGCCATATCCCCCTCCCCCAGCACCACCTGCGCTCCGCTCTCCCGGATCAAGAGATCCAGCCGCTCCCGCGGATAGCCGGGATCGAGCGGCACATAGACCCCACCGGCCCGCACCACGGCGAGCATCGCCACGATCAACCCGACCGAGCGCTCTAGAGCGAGGCCCACCGGGACCTCCGGCCCCACCCCCTGCGCCGCCAGCCAGCGCGCCAGGCGATCCGAGCGCCGGGCGAGCTCCCCGTAGCTCAGCTGCTCGGCCCCGGCGGCGACCGCCACCGCCTCGGGCCGCCTCTCGGCCTGCCGCAGGAACACCTCGCCGAGGCTCCGCTCCTCCAGGTCGACCGCCGTGTCGTTCCATTCGCGTTCCACCTGGTGGCGCTCGGCGGGCGACAGCAGATCGATTTCGGCGAGCGGCCGCTCCGGCGCCGCCACCGCCCCGGCGAGCAGGGTCGCGAAGGCGCCGAGGAGCCGCCGGGCCGTGGTGGCGTCGAAGCGGTCGGTTGCGTACTCCAGGGCGGCGGTGAGCCCGGCGAGCCGGCGGGTCACGGCGAAGGTCAGGTCGAACTTCGCCGTACCGCTCGTCACCGCCACCCACTCCAGGGCGAGGCCGGGGAGCTCGACGCCTTCGAGCGGCGGCTCGTCGAGGGTCAGGACCACCTGGAAGAGCGGGTGGTGCCCGAGCGGCAGGTCCGGGTGGAGATGGGCGGCGAGCACCTCCTCCCGCGTCCGGCCGAGCAGGGCGCGGAAGCCGGGCCGCCCCGAGAGGTCGCCGCGCAGCGCCACGGTATTCACGAAGAGCCCGATCAGCCCCTCGACCTCCGGCGCCCGCCGGTGGGCGACCGGGGTGCCGAGCAGCAGGTCGTCGGCCCCGGTGAGCCGGGAGAGGAGAGCGAGGAAGCCCGCCGCCAGGGTGACGAAGAGAGTGGTCCGCTCCTCTCGGGCGAGGGCGGCGAGAGCCGGTCCGAGGGCGGCGGGGAGATCGAACGAGCCGACCGCCCCCCGGCCGGAAGGCGAGGTCGACGCGGGCCGGTCGGCGGGCAGCGGCAGGTCGGTCGGCGCGCCGGCCAGGTGCTCCTCCCACCCCGCGAGCTCCTTCTCCTCTACCGCCCCCGCCGCCCAGCACCGCTGCCAGACCGCCCAGTCCGCATACTGGACGAGGAGCGGCGGGAGCGGTGAAGCCTGTCCGGAAACGCCGGCCGCATAGAAGGCCGACAGCTCGCGCCCGAAGACCGGGAGCGATCCGCCGTCGGCCACCAGGTGGTGGAACGTGGCGAGCAAAAGGTGCTCCTCCTCCCCCAGTCGCAGGAGCAGGAAGCGGCAGGGAGCCGCGCCGGCGAGGTCAGGGAACGGCCGTCGCGCCTCCTCGCCAGCCAGGCGGAGCGCCACGGCCTCGCGCCGGGGCGCGGGGAGCGCCGCGAGGTCCACCCGCGGCAGGACGAACGGCCCGGTCGCGGCCGGCACCTGGAACGGCTCGTCGCCTTGCAGGACGAAGCGGGTGCGCAGGGCCTCGTGCCGGGCGAGGATCACCTCCAGGCTGGCGGCCAGGGCCATGGGATCGAGTCGGCCGCGCAGGCGGACCGCGGCGGGCATGTTGTAGGCCGGGCTCTCCGGCGCCAGCCGATGGAGGAACCAGAGCCGGAGCTGCGCGAAAGAGAGCGGGGCCGACCGGGCCGCCTCTCCCCGCGGCAGGAGGGGGGGGATCGGCGGGGTGGTCCGCGCGGCGCGGGCCGCGGCGACGCGCTCGGCGAGGCCGGCCACGGTGGGGGCGGCGAACAGGCCGGCCAGAGAGAGATCCACCCCGAAGGCCACCCGCACCCGGGCGAGGAGGCGGGTGGCGAGGAGCGAGTGGCCGCCGAGATCGAAGAAGCTGTCCTCAGCGCCCACCCTTTCGACCCCCAGGATCTCGCCCCAGATCGCCGCCAGCCCCTCCTCGATCGCCCCGCGCGGCGACCGGCCGCCCCCCGGCGCGCCGGGAGCCGGCGCCAGCCGCGCCAGTTCCCGCCGGTCCAGCTTGCCGTTCGGAGTCAACGGGAGGGCCGCGAGGGGGACGAAGGCGGCAGGCAGCATGTACTCCGGGAGACGGTCGCCGAGGAAGCTCCGCAGCTCGGCCACCAACTCTTCCGCTCCCGCCTCCCCCGCCCCCCCGGCCCTCACCAGAAACGCGACCAGCCGCCGGTCCGCCCCCGCGCCCTGGACCAGGACCGCCGCGCCGGCGACCGCCGGGTGGGTGGCGAGGACCGCCTCGACCTCCCCCAGCTCGATGCGGAAGCCGCGCACCTTCACCTGGTGGTCGAGGCGCCCGAGGTACTCCAGCCCGCCGTCCGGGCGGAAACGGACGAGGTCCCCGGTCCGGTAGAGGCGCTCTCCCGGTGGACCGCAGGGGTCCGGGACGAAACGTTCCGCCGTCAGGTCCGGGCGGCCGAGATAGCCGCGGGCTAGCCCCTGCCCGCCGAGCAGCAGCTCCCCCGGCACCCCGGCGGGCACCGGCCGCAGGCGCCGGTCGACGACGTGGACCCGGGTGCCGGGCAGCGGCCGGCCGATCGGCGGCGAGGTGCCAGGCGATTCGCCGGCGGCCTCCGAGACGGTCGCGAACGTCGAGTAGACCGTGTCCTCCGTGGGGCCGTAGAGGTTCAGAATCCGCTTGGGCGTCCCCGGGGTGTTCCCCGAGGTGCCAGCCGTTTGGAGCTGCCGGACGAGGGCGGCCGACAGCACCTCGCCGCACAGGTTCACGGTGCGGACCGCCGGGGGGAGCGGGGCGAGGCGGAGCAGCTCGGCGACCACCGAGGGGACGCTGTTGAGCAGGGTGACCTCCCCGCGCGCCGGCAGGTACGGCAGCTCCAGCGCGTCGTCGGCGAGGATCACCCGTCCGCCCCAGGCGAGGGGGACGAACAGCTCGAAGACCGAGAGGTCGAAGCCGATCGAGGTGGCGGCGAGCACCCCGGCGAGGGCGGCCGGCGGGAAGACCTCCCGCGCCCAGCGGACGAACGCCACGGCGCTGGCATGGGAGATCGCCACCCCCTTGGGCTGTCCGGTCGAACCCGAGGTGTACATCACGTAGGCCAGGTGGCCGGGGAGGACGGCCAGCCCGGCCGCGGCGCCGGCTTCCTCTCCGACTTCTTCTTCCTCTTCTTCCGGCGCGTCGAGCCGCAGCACCCGGATTCCACCCGGCAGAGCGCCGGCGATCGCCGCCAGCCGTTCCGCGAGCCCCGCCTCGGTCACCAGGAGCGGGGCGCCGGAGGAGCGGAGCAGGAAGCCCAGCCGCTCGTCCGGCAGGCCCGGCTCCAGGGGCACGTAGGCGCCACCCGCGGCGAGGATGCCGAGGAGGCCGGCGACGAGAGCGGGCGACCGCCGGGCGCAGATCGCGACCGGCACCTCCGGCCCCACCCCGAGCCGGCGCAGGCGGTGGGCCAGGCGTCCGGCCCGGTCCGCCAGCTCGGCGTAGGTGAGCCGTTCCTCCTGCCACACCAGGGCACAGGCCCCCGGCGTACGGGCGGCCTGCGCCGCCACCAGCTGGTGCAGGCAGAGGTCGGAGGGCAGCGCCTCTCCCTCGGCGCTCCACTCGGCGAGCAGCTGGGCTCGCTCCGGCGCGGAGAGGAGCGGCAGCGTTCCGACGCTCGCCTCCGGCCGCTCCGCGATGCCTTCGAGCAGGATCTCGAGATGCCCCGCCAGGCGGCGCATCGTCGTGCGGTCGAAGAGGTCGGCGTTGTACTCCAAGTGGGCGGCCAGGCCACCCGGCAGCTCCGCCGCCATCCAGGTGAGGTCGAACTGCGCCCGCCGCTCCGGCACGGGGAGCGGCGTCAAGATGAGATCGGCGAGGGGCAGCTCGACCCCGCTCTCCCCCAGCGCGAAGGCCGCCAGCGGCGCGTTCCCCGACCCTCCCTGGAGAACGAAGAACACCTGGAAGACCGGCGGCCGACTCGGATCGCGCTCCGGCTGCAGGCGCTCGGCGAGGAGGGGGAACGGGAGGTCCGAGTGAGCGAAGGCGTCGAGGACGGTCCGCCGCACCTGGGCGAGAAAGGCGGTGAAAGAGGGATCGTCCTCGAGGTCGGCGCGGAGGACGAGCGGGTTGACGAAGTAGCCCATCACCCCGGCCAAGGCGGCCGCGCTCCGCCCCGCCGTGGGCGAGCCGACGAGGATCTCCTCGTCTCCCGTATGGCGGTGGAGGAGGACCTGGAAGGCGGCGAGGAGAGTCATGTAGAGGGTCGCCCCGGAGCGGCGGCCCAGCGCGCGCAGGCGCTCCAGGGTCTCCCCCGGGAGCCGCAGAGGGACGGCGTCGCCACGGTCGCTCTGGAACGGCGGCCGGGGACGGTCGGCCGGCAGGTCGAGGACCGGGAGGTCGCCCGCCCGCCGCTCCCGCCACGCCTGCCAATATCGCCACTGCCGCTCCCCCTCCGGGCCGGCCAGCAGCGCCGCCTGCCACCGCACGAAATCGCCGTAGGTCGAAAGCAGCGGCGGGAGGTCCGCCGGCAGCCCACTCTGCGCCGCCCGATACAGCGGCGCCAGCTCCCGCACCAGCACCGCCAGCGAGGAGAAGTCGCTCACCAGGTGATGGACGGCGAGGAGCACCGCGTGCTCGCCGTCCCGGCAGAGCACCCGCACCCGGAGGAGCGGCCCCTCTCCCAGGTCGAAGGGCCGGTACCCCTCGGCCGCGAGGTAGGCCGCCACCCGCGCTTCGTCCCACGCCGCGGCGTCCACCACCACGAAATCCGGCTCGCTCCGCGCCGCCACCCGCTGCCGGGGCTCGCCCGCTTCGACCGGAAACGTCGTCCGCAGCGCGCCATGGCGGGCGACGAGCTCCTGGAAGGCCCGCTCCAGGGCCGTGGGATCGAGCCCTCCCCGCACCCGGGCGGCGGCCACGATGTTGTAGGCCCCGCTCTCCGGCGCCAGGCGGGAGAGGAACCAGAGCCCCCGCTGCCCCGCCGAGAGCGGAATGTCGCCGGCCTCGGCGGTCTCGGCGGCCTCGTTTCTCCCGGCGTCCGGCAGGGCCTGCCCGGTCTGGCGCTCGCCGGCGGCAAGCTCGGCCAGCAGCACTCCGGCAAGATCGCCAACGCTCCACCCTTCGAGCAGGCCGGCGAGCGGCAGGGAGATCCCCAGCGCCGTCTCCACGTCGTGCGCCAGCTCGATCGCCGAGAGCGAGTCGAGCCCCAGGCCCACCAGCGGCTGCCCGGGATCGATCCGCGCCGCCGGCACCTGGAGCCGGTGGGCCGCCTGCCCGGTCAGCCAGGCGGCGAGCGCGGCGCGGTCGAGTAGGGGCGAAGGGAGAGGTGGGCGGCTCACGACGATCCTGGGGCTCGGGCGCCCGGTACTTCCAGGGTGCCCTCCACCCCCCAACCGGGGCCGCGGAGAGTATTCTCGCCTGGGTTGGTCCGCAAACTATCGAATGAAGTAAAAGGCGTTCAGCAACGCCAGGACCGCGATCGCTCCAGCCGTCCACGAGAAGAGACCACTGACGGACAAGGCTCCCGTGAAGGGAAAATCCTTGAGCCGAAGATCGCTGGCGAGCGCCGAGACAAGATCTCGTAGACGCTTGACATAGCGGAACGACATCCAACAGCCCATCATCGTGACGACCGACAGGAAAGCGATCAAGACAGAGAGCGCCCTTTGCGACGACAGAGGAAAAGAATCTCTGTACATGAAGCCGGCTACCGCACCGACGATGGCAAAATACAACGCGACAGCTTTGAGAAAGAGATCGAAGTGGTGCTTGTACACCTCCATCGCCGTCTGCCACTGCGCCATGAGCTCCTGTCGCTGTGGCAGAGGAGCCTGGGCCTTCTCAGACATACGCCGCTCCCGTGAAGACCTGACGTCGGACCAAAGCAGCGGCCACCCACTCCAGGCGACGACGCTGGGGGGCACGCTTGATGCGGGGATTATACTGCAAGAAAGCCTAGGAACCCGATGGCGCCTTTCTGGCTCGGTCGCGGCGGGCGTTGTAGTGGAGATGGGCGCCGGCCGAAAGGGCCTGGCGCTTCAGCCCCTGGTCCAGGGTGTGCGGCCTGGTCCCGCGCTCGACCAGGCGGAAGGCGACCCGGGAGCTCTTGAGCGTCTCGATGCGATCGCCTTCCAGGCCGAGGTCGATCTGCCGCAACCCCGTCGACTTCCAGTCCCCGGGATCGATCCCCCAGGCGAGGAGCTCGTCCCAGAAGTCGACCGGGCTCGTCCAGTTCTCGATCCCCTCGAAGTCGCCGGCGAAGCGCACGCCGCTGTCGGCGCGCAGCTCGTGGACGTGGACCTCGCGTCCCGCGCGGGCCAGGAGGATCGCAGCGGAAAGGCCGGAGAGACCGGCACCGAGGATATGGATCGGCGCCACTGGAACGACGTCTTCGCTACCTTCCGCCCCGGTGCGCAGCGCCTTCCGCCCCCACGGCCCCCTCCCCGCCCGGACAGGGCGCCCCGGCCGCGATCCAGGTCTTCATCGCCGCGACCAGGGTGTCGTGCGGTACGGCGACCGGCTCCCGGCCGACCCCCGGGTCCCAGCCCCAGAGCACCAGCTTGTCGTGGGACATGTGCTCGAAGAGCCCCGGGAGATCGCGGCCGCCATTCCGGTTCCGGTCCTTGATCGTGGCGCAGAGCTCGGCCGACGAGAGGCCGATGAAGACCATCTTGCGCTCCGGCGGCGGCAGGTGCCAGTTCGGAGCGCCGGGCGGCAGATGCGGACCGTAGGAGGCCGGCGGGTTGGCGGCGCCGTGGCAGGTGCCGCAGGGGAGGCCGGGGACCCCCTTGCCGTCGGGACCGCGCAGCACGTTCTGCGCGTGCGGCACCCCGGCGTCGAACTGCAGCGGCGCGTCGCCGGGGATGTGGCAGTTCTGGCAGCGCGGGTGCTGCAGCACCGTCCGGATGGTCTCGAAGGCGGCGAGCGCCGGAGCGGTTTTCGCCGGCGTCGCCGGCGTCTCGGCGCCGAAAGCGCCACCGGCCGCGATCACCGCGCCGAACACCCCGAACAGGCCGAGCAGCCCGGCCCGCTTCCACGGACTCCGCATGGCATTCATCGTCATCGCTCTCCTCAGGACAGCCGGAACGGCAGCTCGCGCAGGCGTTTTCCGGTCAGCGCGAAGACCGCGTTCGCCACCGCCGGCGCGATGGGCGGCGTGCCCGGCTCGCCGACGCCGCCCGATTTCTCTTTGCTGGGGACGATATGGACCTCGACCTGCGGCATCTCGTGGAGCCGCAGGACCCGATAGTCGTGGAAGTTGCTCTCGACCACCTGCCCCTGCTTGATGGTCAGCTCGCTGTGGAGCGCCGCGCCGAGGCCGAAGGCGACCGCCGATTCGAGCTGCGCCCGGACGCCCAGCGGATTGACGTAGACCCCGCAGTCGATGGCGCAGGTCACCCGGTGCACCCGGATCGTCCCACCTTCGACCGAGACCTCCGCCACCTGGGCGACGATGCTGCCGAACGACTCGTGGACGGCGAGGCCGCGAGCCCGTCCGGCGGGCGGCGCGCTCCCCCATCCCGCCTTGGCGGCCGCCAGCTCCAGCACCGCCCGCACCCGTGGCGCCTGGGCGAGGAGCGCCCGCCGGAACTCCAGCGGATCGCGCTTCGCGGCGTGCGCCAGCTCGTCGACGAACGACTCGACGGCGAAGGCGGTGTGCGAGTTGCCGACCGAGCGCCACCAGAGGACCGGCACCCCGACCTCCATGGCGACGAGGTCGACCCGGTGATGCGGGATGGCGGCCACGTACGGCGAGTCGGACGCCCCCTCGACGACGGTGGGATCGATGCCGTCCTTGACCATGGCGGCGAACGGCGAGCCGGCGAGGATCGACTGCGACACGATGCGCTGCCGCCAGGCGGTGGGCCGGCCCTGGTCATCCAGCGCCCCCTCCAGGCGGTGTACCGCGAGCGGCCGGTAGTAGCCGCCGCGGATGTCGTCCTCCCGCGTCCAGACCAGCTTCACCGGCCGGTCGAGGTTCTTCGCCACGTACACGGCGTCGGCCACGAAGTCCGACACCAGGTTGGCCCGCCGGCCGAAGCCGCCGCCCAGGAAGGTGGTGTGGAGCGTCACCTGCTCGGGCTTCAGGCCGAGGATCTCGGCCACCCGCGCCTGGTCGACGGTCTGGAACTGCGTCCCGGTCCACACCTCGGCGGCGCCGGCCGAGCGGCGGACGGTGCAGTTGAGCGGCTCCATCGCGGCGTGCGGCAGGTAAGGCACGGAATATTCAGCCACCAGCGGAGACCCTGCCGAGAGGGCTTTCGCCACGTCGCCCGCCGTCTTCGCGGCCTGTCCGTCCGCCTTCCCCCGCTCGCTGTAGCTCTTGCGCAGCGCCACCGTGTCGACGTCGGCATGCGGGCCGGGCGCCCAGTCGATCTTGAGCGCATCGCGGCCGCGCTTGGCGGCCCAGAAATGATCGGCGACCACCGCGACCCCGGTGGGGATCTCGAACACTCCGTGCACGCCGGGCATCGCCTTCGCCGCCGCCGCGTCGACGCTCTTCACCTTGCCGCCGAAGGTCGGCGGGTGCGCCACCACCGCGGTCAGCAGGTCCGGCAGGCGGACGTCCATCCCGAACTGGGCGCGGCCGGTGATCTTCTCCGGCGTGTCGAGCCGGCGGGTCGGCTGGCCGATGACCTTCCACTGCGCCGGGTCCTTCAAGGTGACGCTCGTCGGCTGCGGCAGCTTCGCCGCCGCCGCGGCCAGCGAGCCATAGCTCGCCCGCTTGTCGCCGTGGAGGACGAACCCCTTCTCGGTCCGGCAGTCGCCGGGCTTCACCCCCCACTGTGCCGCCGCCGCCGCCACCAGCTGCGTGCGCGCCAGGGCGCCCACCTGGCGATAGCGGTCGAGCTCCGACCAGGTGGTCGTCGAGCCGCCGGTCATCTGGATCGGGAAGGCGGTCGAGCGGTAGACCGGCGCCGCGAGCGCGTGCTCGACCTTGATCCGGCTCCAGTCGGCGTCGAGCTCCTCGTTGACCAGCATCGGCAGGGTGGTCCAGATGCCCTGCCCCATCTCGCAGTGAGAGAGGATGACGGTCACGCTCTCGTCGTCGCCGATGCGCAGGAAGGCGTTGACCGGCGGCAGCGCCGATGCCGGAGCGGTGGAGGGCGTCCCCCCTTCCTGGGCGAAGGCCCGTCGGGCGCCGGCCGGCACGAAGAAGCCGACCACCAGGGCGCCGCCCGCGAGAGTCGAGGACTTGAGGAAGCTGCGTCGCGAGGTTTCCTTGTCAAGCAGTCGCATGACCTAGCCCTCCATCAGCTCGGCAGCCCGGTGCACGGCGCTCCGGATGCGCTGGTAGGTGCCGCAGCGGCAGATGTTGCCGGAGAGGGCGGCATCGATGTCGGCGTCGGTGGGTTTCGGTTTGGCCTTGAGCAGGGCGGCCGCGGCCATGATCTGGCCCGACTGGCAGTAGCCGCACTGGACGACGTCGACCTCGGCCCAGGCGCGCTGGACCGGGTGGTCGCCGGCGGCGGAGAGGCCCTCGATGGTGGTGATCGCCCGCCCCGCCACGGCGGCCGCCGGCCGCACGCACGAGCGGATCGGCTGGCCGTCGACCAGGACGGTGCAGGCGCCGCACTGCGCCATGCCGCAGCCGAACTTGGTGCCGGTCATGCCGAGCACGTCGCGCAGCACCCAGAGGAGTGGCATGTCGTCGGTTACAGAGACCTCGTGCTCCCTACCGTTCACCAAGAGCTTCATACGTGAACCTCCTGGACGGAGAGTATATCCAGGTCGCGCCGAAAAGCCAGAGGCGGCCGCGCCAGGCTCCCAAGGGGCATCGAGGTGAGACGGCGCGGACGCCCTCGCCGGAGAGGGCGCCCGCGGGTTCTGGCGAGCGGATTTCGCGGCGGCTCAGCGCTCGCCGCCCGCCCCCGTCTTGGCGGGAGGGGTCGCCGAGCAGGAACCGGCCGGCGGATTCGGATCGCCGCCCTTCTCCTTGCCGACCTTCCAGAAGTAGTCGTTGGCGAACTTGCTCTCCTGCGGCGTGGCGGCCGACCACACCTTGCTGCAGGCGGGGCTGCTGCACGCTTTTTCCGGCACCAGGATCACGGCCTCGCTCTCAAGGACCGGGCAGGTGCAGATCGCCTTCTTGGGATTCTTGGGATCGGGCTTGCAGGGCGAGCCGTAGCACCAGGCCCAGAGGGTCGTGCTGGCGCAGGAGATCGTCTTGTGCCCCGGGTTGTAGAGGTTCGAGTAGGTCGAGACCAGGTTCGTCTTCCGGTTGTCGCAGCTGTCCGGCCCCATCGACCAGCCGTTGATGATGTCGCACACGCAGTCGATGGTGCCGCCGGCCGTGGGCATGCCGTTGGGCGTCGGGCAGTAGGCCTTGATGCAGAGCGCATACGGGCCGTTGCAGAAGGTGGCGTTGCCGCCGAAGGTGGGCGGGGTGCC
>DASQPA010000111.1:0-15385 GCA_035644215.1 Thermoanaerobaculia bacterium | reverse complement strand
GCAGGCCGCGGTACTCCTCGGCGGCGTGCACCAGCGTGTCCATGTGCTTTTCGAGCGCGGGCGAGAGAGGATGGGCCTCCTTCGGCAGCCCGGCGGCCGGCGGCGGGGCGGCCGGGAGGCCGGCGGCGGTCGTCAGGGGCGTCAGGAGGAGGAAGAGGGCGAGCCAGAAACCGCTACGGCGCATCGAAGAATCTCCCAGTCCGGGGCGGTCCTCGCCCGCGGGTTCCAATACCGCGAGCCGCCGCCCCCGCGTCAACTGTATCTCGTACCTCGCCGGGAAGTGCTATAGGCTATTTCCGTCGCATTCAGCAGCTCCTGAATGGAGGCAGAGATGGCGGTGGAATGCCGGAGCGCCTGCTCGAAGGCGGTTTTCGTCCTCTTGAACGGCGACCGTCCGAACCTCGGGAACCTTGGCCACTGCCGGGGGAACGAGGGGTCGCAGAACTGGCCGTGGGGGTGGGCCCTCGTCCACCAGGACTGGGACCGCCTGAACGAGCTTCTGGACGAGGAGCTCGCCCGCGGGATGCGGACGGCGGAGTTCGGCAGCGAGAAGTACGATCCGGACGTCGTCGCCTACCGGGTCGCGGCGCTGGCGCGGCTGCCGGCGGACCACCCGGTCCGCGGCAAGCTCGCCGCGAGCCTGCGGGCCTACCTCGCCTACCTCGCCCTGACGGCGGTCCCCGGCCCCCGGTCGGCGACCCGGCTCCACCAGCCGGAGGGGGTGTCCGAAACGGACGGCGACGCGCGGTACTACAGCGGCGGCGTCTCGATCGCCACCCCGGGCCACCGCTGGCATCCGGACAGCGTCGCCCAGAGCCTGCTCGGCCCGCTGCTCGCCTGGGCGCTGGGCTATCCGGCCTCCTACCGGCGGCGGATCGTGCCCTGCAATCCCGACCCCGGGGTCAGCGACGACTACACCTGGCCGCTCGCCCTCTGCCAGCTCGTCCTCGGCACGCCGTACGGCAAGCCGACCCCACCGGAGGCCTGGGGGCTGCAAGGCGACGACCGCGCCCTCCTCCGCGCCCTGATCGACGGCGACGACGTCGCCGCCGGCCCCCAGGTGGCCGCCAGGATCCGGCCCTACCCGCTGGTCAGCCCCCTCTTCGTCGAAGTCGTCGGCACGACCGCGGGACGGATGGCGCGGCTGGAGCATGCGGTCAGCGGGCTCAAGCCGCAGATCGCCTGCTGCAAGATCGACCGCGGCGGCCGCTACGAGGCGGTCGTCCCCAGCTCCTGGTCGCGGGGGAGCGCCGACCTCGCGAACACCGAGGACCGGGGCGACCGGATCTTCGCCCGCGCCGGCCGGGACGAGATCGCGATGGACAAGATCGGCGGCGAGCCCCTCTTCCGCTTCACCTGGGACGCCAACGGACCCCGGTGGGGCGGCGACGCAGCCGTCCCCCCCCGTCCGCAGCCGCACGAGGCGGAGCGCGAGACAACGCCGCCGCCGGCACTTCAGCCGCCCCCGCCGCCCCCGCCGGGCCTGTCGGAAGAGCTGGCCCGGATCGCGGATGGCATCGCGGGCCTGACCCTCGCCAACCGGCAGCGCAGCCTGCAAGGACAGCTCGTCGCCGAGCTGCGAACCCAGCCCCGGCCGCCCCGCGACCTGCCAAGCATCGCCCAGGACGTGCGCTCTTTCGGCATCAACCCCGATACCGAGCAGGGGTCGACCTGGCAGGGCCTGATCGCCCGCCTGGAGGCCCTCGCCGCGCGGGAGACCTAAGATCCCGCCGGCACGGGCAGGAGGCAGAGGGCGGAGAGAGCGCCGACGAGCAGCAGATACTGGCCGAGGGCGACCCGGTCGCCGCTTCCGTCCGCCCCTTCCGGCCGGGGGCGGAAGGCCTGGACGACGGCGAGGACGAGGAGGAGGAGCAGCAATCCCTCCCGGGTGAACAGCCAGGCGACCGCGATCCCGGCGGCGGCGAGCAGACGCTGGCCACGGGTGAGGGGATGGAAGCCGCGCGCGCCGTCGAGCTGCCAGAAGGGGAGGAGGTTGAAGAGGTTCAGCCAGGCGCCGATGCGGGCGATCGCCGCCCAGCTCGCCCAGCCGGTGGCGCCATAGACGCCATAGGCGACCAGCGCCGCCCCCAGCCCCCAGAGCGGCCCGGCCAGGCCGATCCGCGCGTCCTCGCGCGGGCTCCCCGGCTTCTGCCGGAGCCGGACCAGCGCCCCGAAGCCGGGGATGAACATCGGGGCCGAGGCCTTGATGCCCAGGCGTTGCAGGGCCGAGACGTGCCCCATCTCATGGATGTAGATGGAGCCGATGAGGCCGGCGGCGAACTTCCACCCGAAGGCGGACCAGTAGACTTCCAGCGAGAGGAGCATGGTCGACAGGGTGCCGAGCTTGGTCAGGCCGAGAAGCAGGAGCTTGCCCTTGGCGAGGACGAGGAAGAGGACCGACTTGAGCTTGAGGAGGGCGAGCCCGAGGGCCGCCCACCACCCCTTCTGCCGGAAGGTCTCGCGGATCGACTTCGGTTTCCCCGTCCCTGCCGCCGCACCGTCCGGTCCGCCGGCCCCGCGTTCCAGCTCCTGGCTGAGCACCGCCCGGTTCGAGGCGCTCGAACTGCAGGTTCTCCGGGCTCTCGAAGGCCAGGCCCTCGGCCGGTTCCGATCCCTTCGCCATACTGGGCTCCTTTCGCGGTCTGGCGCCGCGCTCTACCTCCTGGTGCGCTTCCCCGCCAAAACATTTCAGCCGCGTGTGCAGAGTGTGCCCGTATTATGACCTGGGGGGAGGCGTTCTCCAATCGCCGCAATGACCTCTGGAGAGGACGGATTCCCCTCCAACCCGCCCGGAAAACCCTCCATGAGCCGCCAGAAACCGTGAAAAGTCTTCCGGGACCCGTGGAAAGTCTTCGCCAACGCCCGGAAAGTCTTCAAGAACCTCTCCGGGTCGACTTTTGATCCCTCCGGATCGACTTTTGATCCTTCCGGATCGACTTTCGACGCGTCCAGGTCGACTTTTCATGCGTCCGGGTCGACTTTCCGTCCATGGAAAGTAACTTTCGACGGCTCCGGGAAGACTTTTCATGCGTGGTATTTTACTTTTTACGCGTGCAGCTCGACTTTTCGGGCGTGGAAAGTGACTTTCCATGCGTCGGGGAAGACTTTCCACGGTTTTTGAAGCTCCCGGAGGCCGTCCGGAAGCTTCCGGAGCGTTTCTGGAAGGTCCCGGAGGGGGTTGGGAACCTGCCGGAGAGGTTCCGGAAGCTCCCGGAGGATCTCTGGAAGCTCCCGCAGGCCGTCTGGGACCTCCCGGAGGGCTCCCGGAAGACTTTGCACGGGTGTCGGACGACTTTCCAGAGGTCCCGAAAGCATCCGGAGAGGTTCCGGAAGCTCCCGGAGACCGACCGGAAGACTTTCCACGGGTTCCGCCGACCCGCAGAGCGGGGGAGGGATCGGGCGAGCTAGAGGGTCCTGGCCCAGCGCCGGGCGAGCCTCTTCAGAGGCTTGGCATGCCGCGGCCAGTCGTGGAGGGTCGCGGGATCGAAATCGGCGCCGTTCGGCCAGACCAGCGTCTTCGCCTCCGGGTCGATCCGCACCTGCTCAAAGAGCGAGCGATCGGCGAGCGGCCCATAGAGCTCGCCGGTCAGGAGGGGCGCGAAGTCGATCACCCGCGAGGTCTTGTCCTCAAAGCCGACCCGCAGGGTATACGGGGCGACCACTTCAAGGGCTGTGACGCTGTGGATCGGGTGCACCGGGATCTCCTCTACCTCAATGGGATGATTCTACCCGGAAGTCGTCCCCCCTGCAAAAGCTCCCAGTTGCGGAGGAGCTCCTTCCGGTGGAGCGCAGCCCAGACCTCGACCATACGCTGCTGGCGCAGGGGCAGAGTGCCGCCGAGCAGCTGGATGGGGGCGACCCCATAGACGGCGGCGGCTTCCTGGTAGTACGCATGGAAGTGCGGTTGATGATGGACCGCTCCGGCTTCGACATACATCCGGATGACGATCCCAAAGAACCGGGCAATCTCGGGCATGGCTCCGTTCCTCCTGGTATGGCCCGCATGGCGAGCTCTAACCAGGAGGACGGAAAACGGGTGGGGAGATCTGGCAAAAGATCTTCTAGGTCGTTCGGATCTCCTCTACGAGCCAGTCCAGCACCTTGAGGAACTGATCCAGCTTTTGAGCCTGCGGCGGCAGCTCTTCGGGAGATGGCGCGAGCGGGAGCTGGTAACGGTCCGACTCTTCTAGAATGCCGGCATGCCCACCCCCATCCCCCTGCTCACCAACGACCCAGCACCTGGCACCGATGCCGCCAATCCCGCCGCGCCCACCGTCGTCCTCGCCCATGGGGCCGGGGCGCCCATGGACTCGCCGTATATGAATACCGTCGCGGCGGGCCTGGCCGCCCGCGGTTTCCGGGTGGTGCGCTTCGAGTTCCCCTACATGCACGCCCGCCGGGAGGGGCAGCGAAAGCCGCCCGATCGAGAGCCGGTCCTGCGCCACACCTGGCACGAGGTGATCGGGGCGCTCGGCGGCGGCGCCAACCTGGTGATCGGCGGCAAGTCTCTGGGCGGCCGGATCGCGAGCTACGTCGCCGACGAGGCCCGGGTGAAGGGGCTCGTCTGCCTCGGCTATCCTTTCCATCCTCCTCGCGATACGAAGCGCCTGCGGACCGCGCACCTCGCCACCCTGAAGACGCCGACGCTCATCCTTCAGGGCACTCGCGACGACTTCGGCACTCCCGCCGAGGTGGCGGGCTACGACCTCTCCCCCGCCATCCGGCTCCACTGGATGGAGGACGGCGACCACTCCTTCAAGCCGCGCAAGTCGTCGGGGAGGACCGAGGCAGGGAATCTGGCGGAGGCGGTGGAGACGTTGGCCGAGTTCGTGCAAGGGCTCTGACTCGCCCAAATCCACCCGGAGCGTGTCTAACCGGAGAAGACGGCGGCTGTCGGGCCGTCTGCGGGAAGGAGGGATCGTGATCGGGAAGCAGTATCGGCAGATGGGGCACATGGTCGACCCGCTCGTCGAGTACTGGCGCGGCAATCCCCCCGCGGACGGAGCCCTGCACCACCGCTGCCGGGTGCTGGAGGAACGTCTGCTGCTCCTCCTCTCCAGCGCCGAGGCCCGCGAGCTCCTCGCCGCGCCCGAGCGGCACCGGGAGGAGATCGAGCGGGCGCTGGCGCGGCTGGGGGAGAGCGAGGCAGAGTAGGGCGGCTCAGCACTCGATCACGTTGATCGCCAGCCCGCCGCGCGACGTCTCCTTGTACTTGGTCTTCATGTCCGCCCCGGTTTCGCGCATGGTCTTGATGACGCGGTCGAGCGAAACCTTGTGCGAGCCGTCGCCGGACATCGCGATGCGGGCGGCGTTGATCGCCTTGACCGAGCCCATGGCGTTTCGCTCGATGCAGGGGATCTGGACCAGGCCGCCCACCGGATCGCAGGTGAGGCCCAGGTTGTGCTCCATGCCGATCTCGGCGGCGTTCTCGATCTGCGGGGTGGTGCCCCCGAGGGCCGCGACCAGGCCGCCGGCGGACATCGAGCAGGCGACCCCCACCTCGCCCTGGCAGCCGACCTCGGCGCCCGAGATCGAGGCGTTCTCCTTGTAGAGGATGCCGATCGCCGCGGCGGTCAAGAGGAAGCGGATCACCCCCTCGTCGTCCGCCTCCGGGGTGTGGTGCCGGTAGTAGTGGAGGACGGCCGGCACGATTCCCGCCGCGCCGTTGGTGGGCGCCGTCACCACCCGGCCGCCGCCGGCGTTCTCCTCGTTGACCGCCAGGGCGTAGAGGTTCACCCAGTCGAGCACGGTGAGCGGATCGGCGGTCCCCTCCGCAGTGCGTTGCCGCAGCTCCTCGTAGAGGGCGGGAGCCCGGCGCGGCACCTTCAAGCCACCCGGCAGCACCCCGGTCTGATGGACGCCGCGCTCGACGCAGGCCTGCATCGCCGCCCAGATGCGCAGGAGCCCCTCGCGGATCTCCTCGTCGGTGCGCCAGGAGCGCTCGTTTTCGAGCATCAGCTCCCAGAGGGCGAGGCCGGTCTCCTCCGAGATCCGCAGCAGGTCCTCGCCGGAGTTGAAGGGGTAGGCGACGTTCGTCTCGTCGGCGACCACCCGGTCCTCCCCCGAGGCTCCCTCGTTGACGACGAAACCGCCGCCCACCGAGTAGTAGACGCGCTGCTCCAGCACCTGCCCGGCGCGATCGAGAGCGGTGAAGCGCATGCCGTTCGAATGCAGGGGGAGGAGGTCCTTCTTGTTGAAGACCAGATCCCCGCCCTCCTCGAAGGCGACCGGGTGGCGGCCGAGGAGGCGAAGGCGCTTCTCGGCGCGGATCGCCTCGACTCGGGGACCCATCCGATCCGGGTCGACCCCTTCCGGGGTCGCCCCTTCGAGCCCGAGGAGGACGGCGCGGTCGGTGCCGTGGCCGCGGCCGGTCGCGGCGAGCGAGCCGAAGAGCTCGACCTGGACCCGCGCGGTGCGGCCGAGCCGGCCGTCGTCCTCCAGCCGCTCGGCGAAGCGCCGGGCCGCCCGCATGGGGCCGACGGTGTGGGAGCTCGACGGCCCGATGCCGATGGTGAAGAGATCGAAAACGCTGATGGCCAAAGGACTTACCTCCGCTCCTCGCGGAGCAAGGCCACGAAGCCGGCTTGCTCGAAATGCCGGTCGTGCGTCAGAGCCTCGGTGATGCCGTGGTCTTCCATGATGCGGAAAGAAGCGCAGTCCGTCTGACTCCAGTCCTTGTCGCCTCTTGTCGAGTACAGTACGAAAGCCTCGCGAAAAAGGGGGCTGGTCTGCGGCGCAATGAAGACTTGCGTCTCTTCACGCAGCCGCTCGACCGCCCGTACGGCAGTCGTACGTAAGGCCTCACCACGCCCAGCGAAGTCATTCAAAAGCTCCGTCAATACCATCTCGCTCGTGACGAGACGCACTCCGTCGAGCGAGGAATAGAGCGACTTGACTCGGGCGTGCAGGGTATCGCGAGGATTGAGGAGCGCGAGCCAGTAGGAAGTATCGGCGAAGACGGATCTCATTCCTCTTGCTTCGGCGCGCCGTAGAGATAGTGGTCGAGGTTCTTCGCCAGATCCTGGGGCACCTTGGCCCACTCCGAGTCGGGCACCGTAGCCCCCAGCTCTTCGAGAACCTCCCAGATCGGGCGCCGAGGAGGTGCGGCAGGGGAGGCCACGAGCGTCTCTGCCGGAGAATCGAGCATGACGATGACCTCGGCCTCCTCACCGGGAGGCAACTCGGGATGCGAGATCTCGATCACCCCTCCCGGCTTGATCCGGACCCTCTCCTTGATGGCATGAATCATAGCGATAGTGTAGCACCTCCCCCTAGACGATCGGCGCGAGGAGGGGCTCCGATCCCTCCTCGCCGCGCGCGTCTTATCGCAGCTGGTCCAGAATACCCGGGAGCTCCAGAACATCGGCGATCACGTGATCCGGCCGGCCGGTCTCCTCCCCCGGCTCGAGGCCGGCCCCCTCGCCCCGGCGTACCCAGACCGTGGGGATTCCCAGGCGATTACCGGCACGGATCTCATTGTCGAGGCGATTGCCGATCACCCATACCTTCCCCGGCTCGTACCCGTACCGGTCCAGAAAGGCGGCGATGGCAGCCTCCTTGTTCTCCTCCGTCTCGCTGTCGAGGATCACGATCTCGTCGCACAGCTCCCGCAGCCCTAACCGCTGGACCTTCGCCTCCTGCAGGTCCCTCCTGCCGGTCGTGAAGAGGCAGACCTGGTACCGGCGGCGTAGGCCGACCAGGAGGTCACGGACCGCGGGTGGCAGGGCGAGACGGTCGACGGGGACCGCGGCCAGCTGCTCCCGCCGGGCGGCCAGGACCCCCTCGCCGAGGGCCGGGAAACGGCGGCGGAGCTCCTCTTCCACCTCCTCCGGGTGATGGCGCCGCAGCTCCAGGAGCAGGGCGGTCAGCTCCCCGGCGGGAGGGAGCGTCGGATCGAGCGCGCGCATCTCGCGGGCAGCGCCGGCCTCGAGCGGAGAGATGAGAATGCCGTAGGTGTCGACCAGAGTGTCGTCGAGGTCGAAAAGCAGGGCCTGGGGAAAGACGGCAGATTCCTCGTCGACCTCGCCAAAGCGGCAGCCCGCGCAGGAGATCCCCAGCTCGCAGGGCTCGGGAAGACCGGCGCTGCGGTCGAGCACGGACCTTCCCCCCACCAGCACCTCGACCACCTCGGCCTGATCGAGGACGTCGTTGAAGACCTCCACCTTGACCACAAGCTCCAAAACCTCCCCGGGGCTGACCTGCTCCGCAAGCAGCGGATTGAGCACCCGCCGGTGGGTGGCGGGCTGGGTCAGACACCAGGCCGCACCCCGGGTGCCGTTGCCCTTCACCCCGGCGATGGCGACCACCCGGCGCTCGACGCCATAGATCTCCTCGCGGCCGCTGTAGACGAAACCGAAGTCGCGAGAGACGTACTCCGAGGGAAACCGGTCGACGGCCCACGGTTGGGAGCGAGGAGGAGCGCTGACACCCGGCGGCAGTCGGCCGAAACCGATGTGGAAGACGCCTTGGTCGGCAATCCGGCAGAGCCGCCCTCTCTTGCCTCGGAGGTGGCGTCCGAACTGTTGCCGGTGACGGGCGAACTCGGCGTTGCTGACCGGGCCGCCGATCAGGACCAGGTCGGCATCGTCCTGGAGCAGCCTCTGCCAGCCGCGGGCGGAGGCCGGGAAGGTCAGGACCCGGCGACGTGGGTTGCGGCGCTGGAGGAAGGCGGTGACCATCTGAGCGGCTTCGAGGTCGCGCAGCGAGATCCGCGGATGGCGTCCGAGCGGATCGTCGGGGGCGACCTCGACTCCGAAGACCACCACCACGACCTCGGCCAGGTCATCCCAGAAGCGGGTCTCCTCGTCCTCGGAAGGCCGGCTCTTCGACCGCCGTTGTTCCACCGTACGGACGGCCCGCAGGATGCTGGTGCAGGCGGTTCCCACGTCGGGCCGCGGCCCTCCCGCGCTCTCGGTACCCTGGTAATAGGCCGCCTGGACCCCATAAAGATCGCTCGGCAGCAGAAGCTCCTGCCCCTGGGGAGCCACCATGAAGACCGAGTCCCGCCCGTGGCGGCCCGCGAACAGTCCCAGCTCGAAGACCAGGTTGTCCCGTGGGGCGGCCTTGAGAGTACCGCGGCGGGTGGTGAGGTCGTCGGGGGTGAGCACAATAACAGCGTAGGAGAAGAGGCCCAGCGCCTTCTCCAGGCTCTCGATCGTGACCTCGGAGATCTCGAAAATGCCCGGGTCGTTCCACAGGTAGACTTCGGCATCGCGGGAGAGGGCCTCCTGGAGGGCCCGTGCCACCTCCAGGCCCTCGGTACTGGAGGCAATGAAGAGTCTCGGTCGCGGTGCGTCAGGCATCGCCCCCGACCTCACTCAATCTGACTCCTCCGCGAGCGCCAGCACCCGCCGGCGAATGGACGCGGAAATCCGCAAGCCCGCTCGCTCCAGCCGGTCGACGAAAGGAGCAATGGCTTCTACCATCCCTTGGGTTTCGCTTCGAGGAAAACACGCAAGGTTCCCCAGACCGTCAGGCCGGCAGCTTCCGCTACTCGCCTCGCCAGGGCATCGTCGAGCAGGACGATCCGTCCCGGGTTTTCGAGCGCCAGCGCCAGCGCAGCCAACTCCCCTGGCCCCAGATCGGTAGCCAGCCATTCGGACGGCATCACCCTGGGTTCCATGACCTGAAGCCAGGTATGAGAAGAAAGATCGGGGACATCATGCCCCCTTTCCCGGCCTGTGCTCAGCTCCCGCAGGACTGCCCGCGGGGTCCAGACTTCACTGAAGAGCGCCGGCAGAAGATGGAGAGCTTGGACCCGGTGGAGATAGAGCAGAGGCGAGGTGTTGCTGATGGCCTCAGCCACGACCGCCTTCAAACTCGCGAAGCTCGGCCTCGAAGGGGAACACGTCGTAGCGGCCGAGGGAGAGAAGGAATTCGACACGGGACATCCCGGCGAGATCCGCCGCTCTGCCCGACGAGAGGCGGCCGAGCTCGTACAGCTTGACCGCCGCGAGGGTCAGCAGCTCATGCGCAAAGGCGGACTCGTCGGTCTTTTCCGCCAGCAGGATCTCTTCAGGGATGTCGATGACGGCTTGGCGCGTAGCCATGGACTGGTACCTCCGGCGTTACGATTGTACTCCCTTCGTCACCGGCGCCGATCCCTTCTGCAGCAGCACCACCGCCGCCGCGATCAGCACGCCGCCTCCCAGGACCGCCGGGGGGATCGGCTGAGAGAGAACGACAAGGCCCAGGACCGCGATCCAGAACGGCTCGACGGTCGAGACGATGGCGGTGCGCACCGGCCCCAGCACCTGGAGGCCGAGGAGGAAGGCGATGAAGCCCAGGGTGGTCGAGATGAGGGCGAGGGCGGTGACCACCGCCCAGCCGACCGGCGGCAGGGCGAGGCGGAAGTTGCCGGTGGCGAGACCCAGGAGGCCGAAGATGGCCGAGGCGGCGAGGACCACGTAAGTCGAGGCCGCGGCCGGGTCGAGCCCCGCCTGGAGCCGGCCGATCAGAGGGATGAAGAGGGCGTAGGCGACGGCGGCGCCGAGCGCCAGGGCCACCCCGATGGGGTGGAGCGCCGCCGCTCCGGGCGCCCCCACCATGAGCACGATCCCGGCGAGCGACAGGAGGAGCGCCAGGGCGCGCTGCCGGTCGATCCGCTCACTGCCGCGCAGGGCGGCGAAGAGGGCGACCCAGGCGGGATAGGTATAGAAGAGGAAGCCCAGGGTGGCCGCCGAGATGTAGTCGAGCGACCTCATGGCGAGGAAGATGACCAGCGCCTGGCCGCCGCCGCCCAGGGTGAGGAGGGGGAGGAGCCGGCCCCGTGGCAGGGCGAGCCGGCCGGGTCCCGAGAGAAGGGCCACCGCGGCGAGCATCGGCGCCGCCAGGCCGTAGCGCCAGAAGAGAACGGCGTAGAGGGGGACCCTGGCCCGGATCGCCACCACGGTGAGGATCGAATTGGCGCCGAAGCAGCCGGCCGAGAGGGCGACGAGAAGGGTGGCGACGAGGACCGCCCGCCGCGCGGCTCGCTCCCCCGCCTCCTCCTTGCGCTCGGTCGCCATGAGCCGGGTAGTCTAGCGCGGTCTTCTCCGGCCGGGGCTGGAAACATCCCGGAATCCCCCGCTGTTACCCCTCTGTAAGCCAACGGGGCCGCTGCTATACTGGCCAGGACGTGACCTCCCCCGAATCCAACGCAGGTCTCGACGGCAAGCCCCAACCCCCACTGGAGGATCGACCCAAGGCAATGGCGAGCACGGAACAGGAGTGGAAGAACCATCACCGCGTGATCATCCTGGGCTCCGGACCGGCCGGGCTGACCGCGGCGCTGTATACGGCGCGGGCGGACCTCGCCCCCCTGGTGCTCGAGGGCAACCAGCCGGGCGGGCAGCTCACGATCACCACCGACGTCGAGAACTTCCCCGGCTTCCCGGCGGGCATCCTGGGCCCCGAGCTGATGGACAAGATGCGCGAGCAGGCCCGCCGCTTCGGCGCCAAGGTGAAGTTCCAGTCCGTCGTCGAGGTCGACCTCGACCGCCGCCCGTTCTGCCTGCGCACCGACGAGGACGTCTACCACGCCGACGCCCTGATCGTCGCGACCGGCGCCTCGGCGAAGCTCGGCGGCATCCCCGGCGAGCGGGAGCTCATGGGCTACGGCGTCTCCGCCTGCGCCACCTGCGACGGCTTCTTCTTCCGCGGCAAGGAGGTGGTGGTCATCGGCGGCGGCGACTCCGCCATGGAGGAAGCCACCTTCTTGACCAAGTTCGCGAGCAAGGTGACGGTCGTCCACCGCCGCGCCGAGCTGCGGGCCTCGAAGATCATGCAGGACCGGGCCTTCGCCAACCCGAAGATCGCCTGGATCTGGAACAGCGCAGTCACCGAGATCCTCGGCCACCGCGAGGGCGGGGTCTCCGCCGTCCGCCTCCACAACCTGGAAACCGGCCTGGAGAGCGAGTACCCGACCCAAGGGGTGTTCTACGCCATCGGCCATACTCCCAATACCCAGATCTTCAAGGGAAAGCTCGACATGAACGAGGTCGGCTACATCAAGGTTTTCGAACCGACGAGCCGCACCAGCGTCCCCGGGGTCTTCGCTTCGGGCGACGCCTGTGACTTCATCTACCGACAGGCCATCACCGCCGCCGGCACCGGCTGCCGGGCGGCCATCGACGCCGAGCGCTGGCTCGGGGAGCTGCACGACTGATATGGCGAAGCCTCACACTCTGGGAGCCCTGAAGAAGAGCGGCTACCGCCCGCGTTCGGTGAAACAGGAGCTGCGCCAGAACCTGCGCGACAAGATCGCGGCCGGCGTGCCGCTCTTCCCCGGCATCCTGGGCTACGACCGCACGGTGATCCCCGGCGTCGTCAACGCCCTTTTGGCCGGCCACGACTTCATCCTCTTAGGCCTGCGCGGCCAGGCGAAGACCCGCCTCCTGCGCTCGCTCGTCACCCTCCTCGACGAGGAGATCCCGGTCCTCTCCGGCACCGAATTGAACGACGACCCGCTCCTCCCCATCTCGACCCAGGGCCAGCGGCTGGTCGAGCAGATGGGGGACGACGCGCCGGTCGAGTGGCTCGGCCGCGACGCGCGCTACAACGAGAAGCTCGCGACCCCGGACGTCTCGATCGCCGACCTCCTGGGCGACATCGATCCGATCAAGGCGGCGACCCGCAAGCTCACCTTCGCCGACCCCGAGGTCATCCACTTCGGCATCGTGCCGCGCACCAATCGCGGGATTTTCGCCATCAACGAGCTCCCTGACCTGGCGCCGCGCATCCAGGTGGGCCTGTTCAACCTGCTGGAGGAGCGCGACCTCCAGATCCGCGGCTTCCCGGTGCGCATCCCGCTCGACATGCTGATGGTCTTCTCCGCCAACCCGGAGGACTACACCAACCGCGGCAGCATCATCACGCCGCTCAAGGACCGCATCTCGTCGCAGATCCTCACCCACTACCCGCCGGAGACCCAGATCTCGGCCGACATCACCCGGCAGGAGGCGTGGACAGAGCGCGACGTGCCGGGGGTCTCGATCCCCGAGGACGTGCGGCTGCTGATCGAGGAGATCAGCTTCGTGGCGCGCGAGAGCGACCTCGTCGACCAGTCCTCCGGCGTCTCCGCCCGCGTCTCGATCTCGGCCATGGAGCTCCTGGTCTCGAACCTGGAGCGGCGGGCTCTGGCGACCGGCGACAACCCGGTCACCCCACGCCTCTGCGACCTCCAGATGCTCCTGCCGGCGATCACCGGCAAGGTCGAGATGGTCTACGAGGGCGAGCAGCAGGGAGCCGAGGTGGTGGCGCGGCGGCTCGTGGGTCTCGCGGTCAAGAAGGTCTTCGACGCCCGCTTCCCCGAGGTCGGCAAGGAGCTCGGCACCGGTGGCGAAGAGGACAAGGGACCCTACACCAAGATCGTCCGCTGGTTCGCCGAGGGCAACGCGATCACCGTCTCGGACGAGCAGCCGTTCGCCGACTACGAGGCCGAGCTGCGCAAGGTACCGGGTCTCGGGGACCTCGCGGCGCGGCACACGAACGGCAGCGGTCCGGAGCGCTGCTTCACCGCCGAGATGATCCTGGAAGGGCTCCACCAGCACCTGAAGCTCGCTCGCCAGGACCTCGACAGCCAGGTGAGCTACAAGGAGATGGTCAAATTCCAGCTCCTGCGTCCCAACAAGAAGGGCGGCGGCAGCAGCGGCAGCCGGCGGGGGGACATCAACTAGAGACGTGCGTAGGAACGTATGCGCCACCGTTACCAATATCTCGACCCCGCCCTGATCCAGGCGATCCTCGCCGGGCTCGACCTGCTGCGCCTGTTCAACCAGCTCGTCCTCGCCTCCGGCGGCGACGTCGACGAGGCGATGAACTGGATGCGCTACCTGCAGCAGGAGGGCTACATCTCCCAGGAGGTGGATCTCGACGCCTTCTTCGCCAGCCTGGAGGATCAGCAGCTGATCGGCCGGGACAGCGAGGGCGGGATGTCGCTCACCACCGGCGGCGAGCGGAAGATCCGCAAGAGCGCCTTCGAGGAGATCTTCTCCGGGCTGCAGAAATCCGGCCCCGGTTATCATCCCATCCACTCCGCCGGCGACGGCCTGGAGCGGCTGCCCGAGACCCGGGACTACCAGTTCGGCGACGACCTCCACCTCCTCGAGCCGGCGAAGTCGCTCCAGAACGCCATGCGGCGGACCAAGGGCGAGCTCGACCTGGCCGAAGAGGACCTGGAGATCTACGAGACCGAGCAGCTGACCTCGTGCGCCACCATCGTGGCGATCGACATCAGCCACTCGATGATCCTCTACGGCGAGGATCGCATCACGCCGGCGAAAACCGTGGCCCTCGCCCTGACCGAGCTGATCACCACCAAGTATCCCAAGGACCACCTGGGGGTGATCCTCTTCGGCGACCGCGCCGAGCAGGTGAAGCTGCGCGATATTCCCTACATCGAGGCCGGCCCCTTCCACACCAACACCCGCGAGGCGCTGCAGCTGGCGCGCGGGCTCCTCTCGCGGCAGAAGCAGCCCAACAAGCAGATCTTCCTGGTCACCGACGGCAAGCCCTCGGCGATCACCGAGAACGGCCGCATCTACAAAAACCCCTTCGGTCTGGATATGCGGATCGTCAACCTGACGCTCGACGAGGCGGACGTCTGCCGGCGCCAGAAGGTGGTGATCACCACCTTCATGCTGGCGACCGACCCCATGCTCACCCAGTTCGTCGAGAAGCTCACCCAGATCAACCGCGGCCGGGCCTACTTCGCCTCCCCCTACAACCTGGGGGAGTTCATTCTGGCGGACTACATCCGGAACCGGCGGCGGCGGATCCGCTAGCCGCCGCCGGCCACCTGCCGAATGGCGACCAGCAGGGCGTCCAGGCTCACCGGCTTGGTGAGATGGAGGCCGAAGCCGGCGGCGCGGCTCTTCGCCACCTCCTCTTCCATGCCATAGCCGGAGAGGGCGATCCCGGGCAGCCGGTGGCGGCCGGCCAGGGCGCGCATGAGGTCGTGGCCATGGCCGTCCGGCAGACCGAGGTCCGAGAGCACGAGGTCGATACCGCCGCGCTCGGCCGCGGCCAGGGCCTCTGCGACCGTGCCGGTCTCGGTGACCTGGTGCCCGAGCATCCGCAGCAGGCCCGCCACGGCCGTCGCGGTGTCGACATGGTCCTCGACCAACAGGATGTGCAGCCGGCGGTCGTCGGAAAGCGCCGGCGCCGGCGGGAAGAGCGCCTCGCCGGCCCGCTCCACCCCGGCGGGCAGCCCGGGGAGCGGCAGCCGGACGGTGAAGGTCGCCCCCCGGTCCCGCCCCTGGCTCGCCGCGGTGAGCCGGCCGCCGTGCAGCTCGACGATCGCCCGGCTGATCGCCAGCCCCAGCCCCAGGCCGCCGAAGCGGCGGGTGGTCCCGGACCGCCCCTGGTCGAAGGCGTCGAAAATGTGCGGCAGCGCTTCGGGCTCGAT
>DASQPA010000110.1:0-3104 GCA_035644215.1 Thermoanaerobaculia bacterium | reverse complement strand
GTCGAAAACGGCCGGGAGGAGAGCCATGCCGACGCGTCGCGGGCCGAGGACCTCGCCCAGCTCGCCCTGCGGGTGGCCGAAGAGCTCGACCCGGAGCTCTATGGAGCGGAGCGGATCGAAGACCAGCGGGCGCGGGCCTGGGCCCACATCGCCAACGCCCGGCGGGTGCGCTCGGACCTGGACGGCGCCGAGGCCGCCTTCGAGCACGCCTTCCACCACCTGCGGCTGGGGACCCGGGAGTCGCTCGACCGGGCCGTCGTCCTCGATCTCAAAGCCTCTCTCCTACGCGACCGCCGCCGCTTTCCCGACGCCGACCGCCTGCTGCGGCGGGCCTACCAGATCTTCCTCGCCTTCGGCGACTCCCATCGCGCCGGCCGGGTCCTGGTCAACCTCTCGACCATCTGCCACGACGCCGGGAAACCGGAAGCGGCCATCCCCCTGCTCCAGGAGGCGCTCACCCTCGTCAACCTCGACGAGGAGCCGCGGCTGCGGCTGATCATCGTCCACAACCTGCTGGACGACCTGGCGGAGGTCGGCCGCTTCATGGAGGCGCGGGACCTCTTCCGGCAGGCGGGCGACCTCTACGAGCGCTTCCCCGATCCGCCCACCCGCAGCCGTCGCAAGTGGGTGCAGGGGAAGATCGCGCGCGGCCTCGGCCAGATCGGGCAGTCCGAGGTGCTCTGGCTCTCCGCCCGCGAAGGCTTCATCGCGGAGGGCATCCCCTACGACACGGCCCTGGTCTCGCTCGACCTCGCCTCCCTCTACGCCGAGCAGGGTGCCGTCCCGGCGCTCCGCCAGCTGGCCCAGGAGATGGTCGTCATCTTCGGCTCGCACAAGATCCACCGCGAGGCCCTGGCCGCCCTCTCCTACCTGCAGCAGGCCCTGGAGGCCGAACGGGCCACCGTCGAGCTGATCCGCCGCGTCGCCGCCTTCCTCAAACGGGCCGAGAAAGACCCCGGCCTGCGCTTCGTGCCCGACCTTGCGCCGTAGCTGCCGTAAGCATCGCTGTCCGGCCGCTACCCTCGCCACCCCTCAGCCCGGCCCACTGGGGCTCGCCGGGAGAAAGAAGCGGAGGGAGACGCCACGGCCCTGCTCGCGGGCTAGCGCAGCAACCTTTTGGCCGAGCGCGACGTCCAGCACGCCAAGCCCGAACGGGCTGAAGACGGCGAGCGAGCCGTCGCCGCGCCGCGGCGGCGCCGTTCCCTTGAAAATGTCGGCCAGGGTGCAGCGTATGAAGTTACGCCCGCCGGTCGCCTGCTCGGCCAGGTGAAGGGTCGTCTGAGCCCGGCAAACGTGGTCGGGGTCATCGACCACGTTGTCGCACGTCAGGATCGCCTCGGGTGCCAGATCGCGCAAGGAGATATGCAGCAAGACTGCTCCCGGTCGGCAGGCCGAGAGATCGGAGACATAAGGCCGGATAGCAGTGGTGGCAAAGGATACCAGTGGACAGGCGGCGAGGACCTCGTCGACCGAGCTCGCCACCGCAACTTCGACGTCACCCGAACTCGCGCGCAGACCGGCCGCGAACGTCTCCGCGCGCGCGGCGTCGAGGTCAAAGAGCAGAAAGCGACGAACCCCCGGAAGGGCGGTGGTGAGGAAGCGCGCAATCTCGTGGTTGATGACGCCGGTGCCGATCATGCCGACGCGTTCTGGCGACCGGCCCTCAAGCAGGGCCCGCGCCGCCGCCGCCGCACTCGCGGCGGTGCGCCGGGCATTGATGATCGAGGCCTCGAGGATGGCCTCTGGCCGGCCGGTGACGCAGGAGTTGAGGATCAAGACTGCGGAGGCACGCTCAAGTCCCCGCTCGACGTTGCCGGGGAAAGAGGAGACCCACTTGACGCCCGCTACGTCAAAACCATCGCCCAGGTAGGCCGGCAGGGCGATGATCCGGTTGGTGCTCTCACCTGGGAAGCGCAAGAAGGTCGAGTGCGGCAGCGAGCTGTGACCGTCCCGGTGTACCACGTAGGCCCTCTCCACGACGTCGATGACGTCGGCCTCGCGCCCGGCGAGCAGCGCCGCGACGTCCTCTCCTCCCAGGATCAGGATGCCGTCTTTCAAGGGAGCTCCACGGGGTCGGCCCGCCAGAGGTGCTCGACCGCTCCGAAGTGCTCATGCACCCACTCGTCGCAGAAGAGGGTATCGAGGTAGCGCTCACCACGATCCGGCAGGATGGCGACACAGACCGCTCCGTCTGGGATGCGATCCTGGAGCTTCTCAACCGCCGCCAGCACGCCGCCCGAGGAGCCGCCGGCCAGGATCGCCTCCCGCGCCACCAGCCGTCGGCAACCGGCAATGCAGTCGAGGTCGTCGACATGAACGCACTCGTCGACCAGCGAAAGATCGCAGAGCGGCGGTCGCAGGCCGGCGCCCAGACCGGGGATCATCCGCTTTGCCTTGACGTCGCTGAAGATCATGCTGCCAACCGCGTCGACCGCGATCACCCGCGTGTTCATTCCATGGTCGCGGACATACTCGCCGCAGCCACGCACCGTGCCGCAGGTGCTGGTGGCGACGAAGAGGTAATCCACACGGCCACCGAGCGCCGAGGCCACCTCGTGCATGGTGGTGCTGTAGTGCGAACCGGGGTTCTGCTCGTTGGCGTACTGGTTGGGCCAGAACGAGCCCTCAATCTGCGCCAGCAGCTCGCGGACGCGGTGGAGCCGCGCCGGCAGGAACTCCCCGCTCGCGGGGTCCGGCTCCGCCACCAGGTCGATCTCCGCGCCATAGGCGCGTAGCACCTTGAGGTTGGCCTCCGCGGTCTTCGGATCGACCACGCAGAGGAACCGCAACCCATGGTAACGACAGGCCTGTGCCAGCCCGATCCCCATGTTTCCGGAGCTCGACTCGATGACGACCGTGCCGCGACCCACCGCGCCGGAACGCAGCGCGTCGTCCAGGATGGCAAGAGCAGGGCGGTCCTTGATGCTGCCGCCCGGGTTCAGGGACTCCACTTTGGCCAAGAGCTGAAAACGAGCCCTCGGGAGAACTTTCCGCAGCCGGACCAGGGGTGTATCCCCGATCGCGGAGAGGATCCCATCGCACACGCCCGGCGCGGTGAGGGGGATCGCGGGCTTACGCAAGGCCTTTGTTTGTATCACCATTGT
>DASQPA010000109.1:0-3256 GCA_035644215.1 Thermoanaerobaculia bacterium | reverse complement strand
CGGGCTCGTCCTCCTGAAGCACGGCCTCTTCACCTGGGGGGAGACGGCGCGCGAAAGCTACGAGCGGCACGTCGAGCTGGTCGACGCCGCGGAGCGCTGGCTCGCCGGCCGCGCCGGTGGTTCCCGGCGGATCTGGACGATCGCGGCGTCCCCGGCCGCCGATCCGGCCGCGACCGAGGCCCTGGCCGCGGTCGTGGCCCCCCTCCTGCGCGGCCGGCTGGCCCAGCCTTCCGGCGATCCCGACCAGCCCTTCCGGCGGATGATCGTCGAATGGAAAGGCGGGGAGGAGATCCTGGAATGGGTGGACGGCGCCGCCATGGAGGCCCTGGCCCGCACCCCGCCGCTCACTCTCGACCACCTCCTCCGCACCAAGGGGCAGCCGCTGGTGGTCGCCCCTCCCGACACCTCCTCTCCCGAAGCCTGGGCGGGGCGGATCGAGTCGGCCCTCGCCGTCTACGTCCGCGACTACGAGGCCTACTTCGCCGCCGGGGTGGCGGCGTTCGGGGAGAGGAAGCCGCTCGATCCCCTCCCCCGGGTGATCCTCGTGCCGCGGGTGGGGATGTTCACCGCCGGCCCCGCGGCGAAGGACGCCCGCATCGCGGCCGACCTCTACGAGCACACGATCCGTACCAAGCGGCGGGTCTGGGAGACCGGCGAGTACGAGGGCCTGCCCGACCTCGATCTCTGGAAGATGGAATACTGGAGCCTGCAGCAGGCGAAGCTGGGCCGGGAGAACAAAAAGCCGCTCGCCCGCCAGGTGGCGGCGGTCACCGGGGCCGCCGGAGCGATCGGCAGCGCGGTGGCCGGGAAGCTCCTCGAAGCCGGCGCCCACGTCGCCCTCCTGGACCGCGACGCGGCCGCCCTCGCGACGGTCGAGGCCCGGCTGGCCAAGCTCTACGGCAAGGCTGCCGTCGCCGCCTTCGTCCACGACGTCACCGACGAGGCTTCCACGGCCGCGGCGTTCGCCGGCATCTGCCGGCGCTTCGGCGGGGTCGACGTGGTGGTGCCGAACGCCGGAATCGCCCTCTCGACCCCGATCACCGAGATCGCCCTCGCCGACTGGCGGCGGGTGCAGGAGGTCAATTCGACCGGGGTTTTCTTGACCGTGCGCGAGGCGGCGCGGCTCCTGAAGCTCCAGGGCACGGGCGGCAACATCGTCCTCATCTCGTCGAAGAACGTCTATGCCCCGGGCGCCCAGTTCGCCGCCTACAGCGCCTCGAAGGCCGCCGCCGCCCAGCTCGCCAAGGTGGCAGCCCTGGAGCTCGCCGTCCACGGCATCCGGGTCAACAGCATCAACCCCGACGCCATCTTCGGCACCGCGGAAACCCCCTCCGGCCTCTGGCAGGAGGTCGGCCCCGACCGCGCCAAGGCGCGCGGTCTGGATTTGAACGGCCTGGCGGGTTTCTACCGCGATCGAAGCCTCCTGAAGGTCCGGCTGACCGGCGAGCACGTCGGCAACGCCGTCGTCTTCTTCGCCTCGAACCAGACCCCCACGACCGGCGCCACCCTCCCGGTCGACGCCGGGGTGCCGGAAGCGTTCCCGCGTTGAGCCGCCTCCGCTATACTTTCGCGCGAATGAAGCTCCTCCACGTGGCGTTGGTCCGCAGCTCCGAATCGGCGAGCGATCGCTTCTTTGAGGAGGTCCTGGGTCTTGCCAGGACGCGGACGAAGACCGCTCCGGCCGAGCTCTGCGCCCAGCTCTTCGGCCGTGGAGAGGAGCACCGGCTCGTCTACTACGGCAACGAGCACCTCCAATTCGAGGTCTTCCTCTCCGACCACGGAGACTTCGCCCCGGCGCACTTGAGCCACGTCTGCCTCGAAGTCGACGACGTCCCCGGGCTGCTCGCGCGGTGCGCCGCGGCCGGGTGCGCGGTGCGCCAGTTCGTGCGCGGCGATTCCTCTGTGACTTTCGTTGCCGACGAAGACGGCAACCTTTTCGAGATCAAAGGACGGGCTTGAGCGATGGCAGACCTGGACGGCGTCAAAGAGAACAAGGAATTTCACACCGCCGTCCCGCAGCAGACCGCGGGCTTCTTCCTCAAGGGCTCCAGCCACTACGACTGGGGGTTGAAGAACCGGCTGGCGCGGATTTTCGATCCGCAGTCGGGCAACACCGTGATGCTCGCCTTCGATCACGGCTATTTCCAGGGGCCGACCACGGGCCTGGAACGCATCGACCTCTCCATCGTGCCGCTGATCCCGTACGCGGACACCCTGATGCTCACCCGCGGCGTACTGCGCAGCCTGATCCCGCCGGCCTCCCGGCCGTCGCTCGTGCTGCGCGCCTCGGGCGGTCCCAGCATCCTGAAGGAGCTGTCGAACGAGGAGATCGCGCTGGACATTGAGGACGCGGTGCGCCTGAACGCCGCCGCTCTCGCCGTGCAGGTCTTCGTGGGCGGCGAGTTCGAGACCCAGTCCATCCACAACCTGACCCGCCTGGTCGACCAGGGCCTGCGCTACGGCATCGCCACCCTGGCGGTGACCGCGGTGGGCAAGGACATGGTGCGCGACGCCAAGTATTTCCGTCTCGCCACCCGCATCTGCGCCGAGCTCGGAGCGCAGTACGTCAAGACCTATTACGTCGAGGAGGGGTTCGAGACCGTGACCTCCTGCTGTCCGGTGCCAATCGTCATCGCGGGCGGCAAGAAGCTGCCCGAAATGGAAGCGCTGACCATGGCCTACAACGCCATCCAGAGGGGCGCCAACGGCGTCGACATGGGCCGCAATATCTTCCAGTCCGACGCCCCCGCGGCCATGATCCAGGCCGTGCGCGCCGTGGTCCACAACGGCGAGACGCCGGCGCGGGCGCTCGAGATGTACAACACGCTGAAAAATGCTCCGTAGGAATGGGCGGCCGACGGAGGTGCACTCCACCAACGCCTCGATCTCGGGTCCCTCCCCCCTGGGCGGGAGGGCGCCTCACCCGACCTTGCCGTTGCCACCGGCGTTGTCTTCCCCCGGGGTCTCGGGGGTACGATTCCTTCTGCGCAGTCCGTTGCCCCCGGTTCGACCGGGGTGGTATTCTTGCTTCATGGCGATCATCAAGCACACTGCTAAGCCTGCCACCGCAGAGGAGATCCGGCGCGCTGTTGGCGTAACCGAGGAGGACCGGAAGGTGGTCGACAGAGTGCTGGCCGAGCTCGGCTACACTTCAGGCAGGGGGAAAGCCGCAGGCGAACCGAAGCCTGTCGCCAAGACGGCGGCGGCAAAGAAGACCGCTGCGGCCAAGTTGGTATCCAAGAAACCAGCACCCCGG
>DASQPA010000108.1:0-2791 GCA_035644215.1 Thermoanaerobaculia bacterium | reverse complement strand
CTCGACAGTGCCGGCACTCTCCTCGGGGACGGCGTCCCCTGGCGCGGGGTGAGCGCCTGGAGCTGCCAGCCGCTCGGCCCCCACCTCCTCCGGCTGGACCTCCAGTATCAGCTGCACAAGGTCCGGAGGACGCTCAACCCCTCCCTCCCGGGGGAGCGCGGCCCGGCGACCGAGGAGCGGACCGAGACCCTCTTCCTCGCCCCGCGCGGCGGCGGGCTGGGGGAATCGTGGTGAGCCGCCGACACCCACGGGGCGAGAACGGCTTCGCGCTGCTCACCGCCCTCCTCGTCCTCTTCCTGGTCTCCCTCTGCCTGTCTCTCCTCTCCCTCGCGCTCCTCCTACGCCTGCGCGCCGTCCGCCAGGAGTCGCAGGGGGTGATCCTCACCGCCCTGACCGACGCCGCCTTGGCCGAGGCGGTGGCCAACCTGGCGGTCGACGCCAACTTCAACAGCGTGCCCGAGCACCCCCTGGGGAGCGGCAAAATCACCAGCCGGATTACGAAGCTCTCCGCCACCTCGTTCCGGATCGTCGCCACGGCCCAGCTGGGCACCCGGACACGAACCGTCGAGGCGTTCGTCCAGCGGACCCCGGCTTCGACCGAGGTCCGGCAGTGGCGGGTGCTGCCGCCGGGGGGCGGCTAACTTTCCCGGAAGCGCAGCTCGGGATCGAGCCGGGAGCGCTGGAGATAGGCCACGATTTGGTCGACGAGCCCGAGGGTCACCCGCTCGGCCTCGGCGGCCTCCCGGAACAGGAGCAGGGCGGCGAGCGCCTCCTGGTGGACGTCGCGGGATTCGAAGATGGGGACCATCTCCGCGGCCAGCTGCTTGACCTCGTCTGTCCGATCCTCCCGGGCGTAAAACGCTGCGAGGTCCAGGGAGACGAGAGCGGCGTCGAAGCCGATCCCCAGCTCGATGAAGGCATCCCGCGCTTCGCGCAGGGCGATTTCCGCCTCCTGGAAACGACCGAGGTCACCGGCGATCTTCCCCTCCACCCAGCGCAGGCGGATCAGGTGCATGGGGCGTCCGAGCTCCAGGTAGAGGCGCCGTGTCCGCTCCAGCGTCTCCAGGGCCTCCTGATGGCTGCCGCTCTCGTTGAGATACCAGATGAGGTTGTGACGCGCCGAGACCAGGAGCCAGGGCTCTTCCACCGCGTCGATCCGCGACAGGCCGCGGCGGATGAGCCGCACCGCCTCCTTGAACCGGCCGTCGTACCCGAATGCCATTCCCTTGAGAATGAGGTTCTTACCCTCCTGATGGCGATCCTTGCCGGCACGGTAGATCACGATCGCGCGATCGAGCAGGTCGGCAGCCTCCCCATAGCGTCCCTGCGAGTTGCGCAACGAGGCCGTGAAGCTCAGGATCTGGGCTTCGGTGAAGGCATCCTCGTCCCCACGCCGATGGTGCTCGCGGGCGGTGCCCAGGGCCTCCTCCGCCCGGCGGAGGTCGGAGGCGATGCGGTAGGAGTTGCCAAGGTAGGCCCAGGCCTGCGCCCGGGCGTCCTCGACGATCCGCGTGCCGTAGTGCTCGGGGTTCAGGCGGACGGCGATGGCGACCGCCAACCGGGCGAGCTCGACGGCCTCGGCCGGGTTGTTGAACCAGGCCTCGCGGCAGCGATCCTCCAGCAGCTCACAGAGTTTCAGGGCTTGAAAGCGAGCCTCGCTCCGGATGAGCTGCCGGCGCCGGTGCTCGGGCTCGGCAAGGAGCTCTTCGGCCAGGCTGGCCGCCTCGCCAACCTCCTCGAACAGCCGAGACAATCGCTCGCTCGCCTGGCGAGCCGCGCGGTCGAAGGCAGCCTCGTAGCCAAAAAGGTGACTGCGCCACTTGACCACGCTCTCCCGCCCGGTCGCTGCCGGCTGGGCCAGCTCGGCCACAGTGCGCTGGCAGGAGGCGCACCCCGACAGGTGCTTTTCGACCTCCCGCCCCTGCTCCGCGGGGAGCTCGCCCCGCAGATAGCGGACAAGGGTTTCCGGATCGGGGTGCTGCTCATTCATCCTCGGGCTCCTTCGAAGGCCGTTCCGCCTGCTTTCCGACCTGCCTTGCGAGCAGGTCGAGCACCCACTGCTCGCGTTCCTGCACACGACCCCACCTGTAGGCGATGCCGACCAGCGCGTCGCGCACCAGCTTTTCCGCTTCCGGCTCGGAGACCCGGTAGTGCTCGAAGAGACGAGCGATCCGGGGACGCAACCTGTCCAGCAGTTGGGTCAGGTCCTGTGCCGTCGGGCCGTTGGAAGGCGACATCGCGGGGAAGTCTACGCCCCCTGACGCCTCACGCGAGGGGGCGTAGGATGTGTCGACCTTCTACAGAAGCAAGTTACCGGAGAAGCCGAAAAGGTGACAGTGCCCGGGAGCCAAAGTGGAAAAGAGGCCGCCCGGCCGACAACCCTTCCGCCCGGGTCTAGCCGTTGGGATCGATCCGGGTCGCCCCCGTGGGATCCTCCGTCGAGCCCGGGTTGGTCGAAGCGGGCTCGCCGTTCGGGTCGATCCCGCCACGGTTGGAGCTGCTCAGATGGGTCAGGTTGCTACCGCCCGACAGGCTGCCGCCGCCCCCGAAGAGCCCGGCCAGGAGGTCCCAGGCGCTGGCCAGGAACCCTCTCTCGACCTCTCGCCGGGGGGACCGGGAGCCGGGGGTCGCCGAAGTCGCGGGAACCAGAGTCGCCGTCAGGAGGAGAGCCAGAATACCGCAACGAAACGCCTTGCGATGCATGAGCCTACCCTTTCCAGGGCAGGTCAGCGGCACGGCCGTTACGGCCGGCCGTGCCTGCCTCTACGAGGAAAGTTGATGGCGGGAGGTG
>DASQPA010000107.1:0-7195 GCA_035644215.1 Thermoanaerobaculia bacterium | reverse complement strand
CGCCGCCTGGCCATCCAGCTCAACTCCAGCCGCAGGCGGCGCAGGGCGACCGCGGCTCGACCTGCCCGGAGCGGTTCATCCGGGTCAGCCGATCGAGGCGCCGCTCGCCGCACTCGAAGCAGCGCGCGAGGTGGAGAGCGTCCCAGAGGTCCACCGTGGTGATTCCGGTCGCGGCTTCGGGGAGCCCCAGACAGCGCTCCAGCGCCTCTTCCAGTTGCTCCAGGGTGGGCGGCTCCCACTCCCTCGCCTCCCGCAGGGCCTCCAGGGCACCGTTGCCCTCCCGCACCGGGATGAGCGCCACCCGCTCCGCCCCCTGGGCGAAGGCGTGGGCGGCCGAGCGCACCGCCCACTCGACCGCCTCGGCCGCCGGCACGAAGGGGGGCGCCACGAGCACGAAGGCCCGCAGGGCGATCCCGGCGTCGCAGAGGGTCGCGGCGGCGCGGTCGAAGTCCGGCAGGAGCATCCCCTTGTTCAACTGGACGAGGGCCTCCTCGTGCACGGTTTCGAGGCCCATCGCCACCTCCAGCCGGCCGGCGAGCCGCCCGGCGAAGGCGAGGCAGCGCTCCCCCACCAGCCGCGGGTGGCACTCGACGGTCACCCGCGAGAAAGGGGCGAGGAGGGCGAGGAGCTCCGCCTCGTCCGCCGGTGGCACCGCCCGGGGCTCGAAGAAGTTGCTGGCGTTGTAGAGCTTGACGGCGGCAGGGAGAGGGAGCGGAGCGGACTCGGCGAGCGCGGCCCTGAGCTGCGCCGGGAGAGCGCCGGGAGGGGTCGCGCCCGGGAGAGTGTCCCGCCAGAGGTCGCAGAAGACGCAGGTGAACGGGCACTCGGCCCCGGCGAGGAGGAGGGTCAGGGTCGGCAGCGCCTCACCCTCGGCCGTGCGCTCGGTCTCCCAGAAGCTGGCGAGGGGGGCATACGGATCGACCTCCCGCTTGGGCGGCCGGAGAGAGCGGATCCAGGCTGTGGGCGAGGCGGCCACCACGGGCTAGGCCGGGCTGTAGAGGTCGAGGAAATGGCGCCGGTAGCGCTCCTGGGGAATCGCGAAGCGGCGTGCGAAGGCCTCCTCGGGCAGCGCCCCGTTCTGGAACCGGCGCTTGGGGAAGACCGGAAGATCGAGCCCGGTGACCTGGCGGAAACCGCGCGAGATCACCTCGCCCTTCAGGCTGTAGAGCGCCGGGTGCGACCCTGCGGTGAGCGCGGCGAAGGGGATGGCCTCGGCGACCGCGATCACCCGCGGCCGGGTGAAAGGGGAGACGAGGGAGAAGCCGTACCGTCGGGCCGGCGCGTAGCCGCGCACGCAACCGCGAGAGAGGCCGCCGCTGTAGGTGAGCGACTGCTTGATCGCCTCCACCCCCCAGCCCTCCTGGTAGAGCATGCGGTTGTTGACCACGCTCCGGATCGTCAGCTCCCGGTTCTCCTCGATCGGGTAGTCCTTCAGGTTCTCGTCCCCGCCATCGCCATCCACGAGGTGCTTCCACTCCGGATAGCGCCGCCGCAAGGCTCCCAGAAGGGCGAGGCCGAGGGTCGCGCACTCGACGTCCAGCGGCTTGTAGTCCTCGATCACCGCCACCGCCGCGAAGGGGTCGAGGTCGTCGCTCGCCACCTCGATCTCTTCCCCCAGCAGGCCGAGTCCGGTCCGGGTCAGAAACTCCCGCGCCTGGGCGAGGTCGGAGCCGCCGCCGTCGACCGCCAGGGTGAAGGCTTTCAAGCGCGCCGGCGACCCGCCGCGGGCGAGAAGCTGGTGGTAGAGACCGAGGAGGACCGCCCCGCTGTCGATCCCTCCCGAAAAGAGGACCCCCAGCGGCTCCTCACCTCGCACCCCGTCCAGCCAGAGCGAGATCTCCTCCAGGAGGGCGCGGACGTAGGCGGCCCCGATGGCATCCAGATCCGGCGGCAGGACGGCGCGCGGCGGATCGAAGAAGCGGCGGTGGACCGGGTTGGGGTCCGGGCAGCCGACGAGTTGGATCTCGGTGACGTGATGGGCCGGAACCATCCGGGTGTACGAGGGGTGGAACTGGTCGCCCGCTCCTTCTTTCTCCAGGCAGTCGCGGATGGCGTCGATCCGGTCGGCGACCACGAGCAGCGGCCCCGCCGCCTGCTTGGCAAGGAAATAGCGGAGCGGCCGGTCGAGGCTCCGGGCCAGGCAGACCCGCACCCCCTCCTGCGCGACGAGGGCGAAAGAACCCGAGATGCCAAGCACCCCCGAAGGGTCCGCCGCCAGGAGGAGAGCCTGTGCCTCCTCAGCGGAAAGGTTCGCGGGGCGCTGGTCGGCCTCCGGGATCAGGTTCAGGACGCAGGAGATCGATTGGTGGTGCATGAGGGAAGGATATACCCGGCGGACGGACCTGGCGCCCGCGCTCGAAGCGAGCGAGTCGCTGCGCCTGCTCCCGGCGCCTACCGCCTGCTCCTCGCAGCACCGGGCCAGCCCGGCGCCGCCGAGATCCCGTTCACGACCGTGCAGGGCCATCGAGGACAGAAGCAGGGCAACCAAGGGCAGAAGTAGGCTTCTCAAGGACAGGAATAGGGCTACTGAAGACCGAAGCCGGGCCACCGAGGACAGAAATAGGGCAACCTGGGACCGAAGTAGGGAAATCCAGGACAGAAGCGGGTCACCGAAGACAGAAGTGGAGCCACCGAAGACAGAAGCCCCCTCCCTCCCCCGCAACGTAGCGCCTATGCCCCCTCCACCCCATATCCCGCCTCCACCCAGCCGTCGAGCCCGCCCAGGAGCGGGCGGACCCGCTTGAAACCCCTTTCCATGAGAGCGCGAGCCACCCGGGCCGCGGAGGCTTCGTTCGGTCACGTGCAGTAGAGGATGATGTCGCGGTCGCGCGGCAGGCCGTCCAGCCGGGCGTCGAGCTCGTCCAGGGTCATGCGCAGCGCCCCCGGGATGCGGCGCGGATCGACCTGGAGGGCGGTCGCGGTCCGCACGTCGACGACCAGCGGCTGCTTGCCCCCGGAGATCAGCCCGTCGAGCTCGGGCGGAGCGATGCGGGCGAGCACCAGGGAGTGGAGGAATCGCCGCCGCTCCCACCACTTCCAGAGGATGAAGAGCCCGAGGGCCACCCCGAGCACGGCGAGCGCCCAGAGCCCCAGGGTCGAGAGCATCGCGAGGACCCGGTCGATGGCGTTGTGGAAGACGAGGCCCGCCCCCACCCCGAGCCCGGCCCAGAGGAGGTTCCCGGCGCCGTCCCAGAGGAGGAAGGAGCCGACGCTCGCCCCCATGGCGCCGGCGAGCGGCGACGCCACCATCGAGTAGCCGGGGATGAACTTGGCGAAGAGGAGCGAACGCATCCCCGAGCGCTCGAAGAGGAGCTCGGTCTGGCGGACGCAGGAGTCGGGCGAGAGCGAGACCCGGCACACCGTCTTCAGGATCTTCCCGCCGCGGGTCCGACCGAGGAGGAACCAGCCGAGGTCGGCGGCCAGGGCGGCAAAGGTGGCAAGCAGGAAAAGACCGAGGGCCGCCAGGCGCCCATGGGTGAGGGCGGCGGCCGCCATCAGGGTCGGCAGGGCCGGGATGGGAAGGCCGATGCGCTCCAGGAGAACGTTGCCGAGGACGATGGAGACGCCGTGCCGGGCGAGTTGGAGGAGGATGGGGTGCATGGCCGTGCATTGTGGCACGGCTGCTCAGATATGTAACTCAGGACCCCGGCGTGCGCAGGCGTTCAAGCGCCTCAGAAGCAAATCGCACGATCTCAGGGTCCTTGATCGCCCGCCCGATCGCCAGCGCCTGCTCCAGCAGTGCGATTGCCTTTCCGGTCTCCCCGAGACTGGCATACGCCACTCCAAGATTCCCCAGAGTGCTGCCCTCGCCGCGGCGGTCCCCGATCTCGCCATGGATCACCAAAGCCTGCTCGTAGTACCCGATCGCCTTCTCCACTTCGCCCAAGCGGTAGTAGGCACGGCCCAGGTTCCCCAGAGCGTTGCCCTCCTCGTGGCGGTTCCCGATATCCCGAGTGATGACCAGTTGCTGCTGGTAGTACCCGATTGCCTTCTCCATCTCACCCAAGCGCGCGTACGTCAGGCCCAGGTTCCCCAGAGTGCTGCCCTCCCCTCGACGATCCCCAATTTCCCTAGCGATCACCAAAGCCTGCTCGTGGTACCCGAGCGCCTTCTCCAGTTCGCCCAAGTGGTGGTGGGACAGGCCCAGGTTCCCCAGAGCGTTGCCCTCCCCGCAGCGGTCCCCGACCTCGCGAGCGATCACGAGTCTCTGCTCGTAGTACCTGATGGCCTTCTCCACCTCGCCCAAGCGGTAGTAGGCCGAGCCCAGGTTCCCCAGATCGCTGCCCTCTCCACGGCGGTCCCTGATCTCGCGATGGATCACCAAAGCTTGCTCGTAGGACCCGATCGCCTTCTCCACCTCGCCCAGATCCGCATGCGCCAGGCCCACGGTCCCCAGCAGGTCCCCCACACGCTCCTGGGCCATGGCCGCTCGAACCACTTTGCCAAGGAAGGACTCGAGGACTCGCAGCCCCTCTCGCACTCGGCCGTGTTGTCGAAGCCACTGCGATGCCGGGCCCAGCAGCTCCAAGGCCCGGTCGTACTCTCCGGCCTCGAAGAGATGATGCCCGGCTTCCAGATCCACTTCGATAAAGGGAGACGGCTTCGCCGCCGCCTCCAGGCGCTCGCCGAGCCTGCGATGGGCGGCCTTTCGGAGCGGCTCGGCGTCCGCGAAACGCTCGCGAACGAACCGCACGGTCGTGGGGTGGAGGGTGAAGCGGCGCGCCGCGGCGGCCATGCCTTCACCGGCTTGGGCGAGCACCTCCACCTGCTCCAGGAGAGACGTCCTGCGCAGCCGCTCGGCCGTGGCGAAGGCGGCCTCGTCCGTTTCTCCCTCCTCCCCCAGCACGGCCATGAGCGGCCACTCCCAGGGCTGGCGCAGCAGGGTCATGCGGAAGAGCATGCGGCGCTCGCTCTCTCCCAGCACCCGGTCCCAGATCTCCGCGAGGAGGAGGTTCGCCTTGAGTTTCTCCCGCACCTCGGGCAGCACCGGCTCGACCAGCGCCGCCCATTCCTCCGCGGAATTCTTCCCCCCCTGCCACACGCCGTAGTGGTCCTCCCGCTCGGCCAGCGCGTGGCCGACGAGGGCGTTCGCGTACTCGACCGCCCGCGGGTGGCCGGCGAGGCACTTGACAAGCTCCACGCGGTTCTCGACCCGGAGCCGGCGGAGCGCTGGGAACCAGCCCATCAATCGGAAGAGGGCATCGGGCGGAAGCGGTGAGACGGGCAGCAGGTCCGTCCCGAAGCTGGCGTTGCGATAGCGGCAGCTCGCCACCAGGTAGAGGCGGTCGCCGTCGCGGGCCAGGGTCGTCAGGGCTTCCCAGAGCTGGCGCAGGTCATCCGAGAACCACTCCCCGAACGCCGCCTCGTTGTCCCCCGCCTCCGCCTCTTTCGGCCCGACGAGGAGTGATTCGAGGTTGTCCAGGTAGAGGACCAGCCGCGGCACGTTCGCGAGCAGCACCTGCAGGTAGGCGAGGAAACGCTGGACCGGATCGTCCCCGGCCACCCGGTCCACCTGCTGCACGACCGGCTCCCAGTCGAGCCTGAACCGCTTGCGGCAGAAGTCGAGGAGCTGGCCGATCAGCGCTTCGGCCCGGTCTGCCTGTGGCCCGGCCTCCTGGCACCAGAGAGCGATGGCCTCGCCAGTGCCGCCGCGGAGCAGAGGAAGGGCGTGAAATGCGAGCGTACTCTTCCCCAGCCCGCCCAGCCCCTGGAAGACGAAGACCCGCTCCCCCTCCCGGATCCGCCGCCGCACGCGGTGCAGCTCGCTCCGCCGGCCGATGAAGCCGGTCGCGAGAATCTTGCGGTCGCCGACACCCTCGAAGGTGCGTTTCAGGGCTTCCTCCGACTGCCCCAGCTCCGCTCCGGCGGGGGCGGGTAGGCTCAACGGGGGGTCGGGGCCGCGGTGGTAGAGGACGAGCTGGGCCCAGGCGAAGGGGTACGTGGCTTCTGCGAACGTGGCTCCTGGCAAGGTTTCGGCCCTCTCGGCGTCCCCCGGCTCGGCCGTCTCGGCGATGGCACGCGGCAGGTGGCGGGCCGCAAGATCGCCAAATGGCCGAGCTAGGGCCACCCGGGCCTGGCGGACAGCGTAGCGCGTGTTCTCCCCCTCGGCCAGCGCGCGGTAAAAGCCGACCTCGGCGTGCGTTGACAGCTCGTCGACGATCGGACCGTAGTAACCCACGACCTGCGGCACCCCTTCGCGATGCAGCTTCGCGGCCGAGCTTTCCGAGCCGGAAACGTTCCGTTCTGAGCCCGCAGGCCGTGACGCCCCTGGATTGTTGCCATAGCCGCTCGCAAGGTAGAAGAGTGGTGATAGGGGGCCGTCGATCCGCTCCCGCAGCCGCTTCAGGAGGTCGTCGATCGCGACGACATCCGCGCGCCCCTCGTCGTTCTCGAAGACCAGCGCGCCAGGAGCGCCGGGGCCGGAGAAGTGGAGAGCGGTCGGATGTTCCCGGCGCGCCGTCTCGACCAAATCGTCGGCCGTACCCAGCTCAGTGGCCACGTACAGGCACTCCTCGGAGAGCGCTTTAATGATGCGGTAGCTCTCGCCCTCGTAGTCGAGTCCGCTCCCCTCGGGCGCCGAGACGCTTACCACAAGCTTCAGGGAACACTCCGGCTCGCGGAGGAGCGCCAGCGACCCCACCTCTCCCGCCGTCGAGCGCGCGAGGTCCACCCGGGCATCGCGCAGCAGGAAGGAGCCGTCCTGCCAGAGGAGCTCCCAGGGGAGCGACAGGAGCGAATCGTCGGCGCTCCGGATCGTGATCAGCGGGCGCGGCCGGCCGGGCACCATCGCCGCCTGCAAGCGGTCCCTCCCCTCGGCGTCGAAGAGGAGGTCGAAGAGGAGCCCGCCGAGCGTCGCGGCGTGGCGGACCAGGTCGGCGCGGTCCTTCTCGCTCGTCACCGCTTCGCGGCTGAGACGGTCGAAGACGAGGCGGGCGATGCCGAACCGGTTGTCCACCGTCCACGGCGCCGGGACCGTGCGCGCCCGGCCCAGCGGATCGATCACCCGCAGGTTTTCGGCTTCCTCCCGGGCCACGTTGAAGACCAGATCCTGCCCCACCACCAGCCGGCGGACGTCCCCTTCCTGGAGCTCGGCCGGCCGGCCGGCGAGGAGCGCGATCTCGCGGGCGACCCGCGCGGCATCGCGGTCGCGGGCGTCGATCTGCTGGATCGCGGCGAGGAGCGGCGGCACCTCGGT
>DASQPA010000106.1:0-9594 GCA_035644215.1 Thermoanaerobaculia bacterium | reverse complement strand
TGGTCAAGCCGTCGCGACCCTGGTCGGGCGCCTCCGATGGCTCGACGAACAGGTGGCACAAGTGAAAAAAACAACGGACGCCGACGACTGGTCACCGCGCTTCCCCTGGCAACGCTGGCTGGAAGAACTGACCAAGGCCAGGTCTGAGATACCAGTGATTCGTCTCGACTTGATGAACGTTCGTAAAGGATACAAACTTCGATGACACTACTAGCATCGCCTAACGTCGCGCAGCTGTTATCGCCGCGGAAGGGAATCGAGTTCATCCAAGCGGACGGGTGTCGAGTGTATGAACCCTTCCACGACTAGATGTCGGATCTGGGGCAGATCTGTACAAACGAGACAGATTTTTCCCTGGGAGCGCTGGCGTCCTCGCCGGCTTCTTCTTCCCCCGCCCGGCCGGCGAGGACGCCAGCGCTCCCAGGGAAACTCCTCGTCGGTTTGAGGTCGAAGACCTAGCTAGTTATGACCAGAGAACCTAACACGTCACCTTTTACAAATCTGCCCAGACGCGATCCTCTTCTGGGTCTTCCCAATCACGACGCAGTACCCCTTCAGAAGCAATCACTGTGCGCAAGGATTCGGAATTGCGGAGCTCCTGCAGCGCCTCCGCAATCGGGCCCTCTACTTCCGGCGCTTCTGGGCTGGCGTCGTGCCCTTCCTCGATCACCTCTTTGATGAAATCAGATACCTCCTCAGGCCGCGCGAGCCGCGGGCTCCCTATGTAATATTGTGGCGCCGTCTCTACGCCAGGAACCACGACATACACTCTCGCATGTTCCGGAAGATGAACCTCCTCGCTTAGCTTGACCTGGCCGTTCTCGACGGTCGCCTCGTACGTGATGACTCTCATCTTCAGCCCTTCCCCCGCAGCAGCTGCCGCAGCACATAGTGCAGAATCCCACCGTGCTTGTAGTAGAGCACCTCCTGCGGAGTATCCAACCGCACCCGCGCTGGAAACTCCTTCACCTTCCCATCCTCCCCAGTCGCGCGGACCTGGACGCTGCGGTCGCCTCCGAAACCGTTGGCGATCCCTTTTGCCAGGCCGGTGATGGCGTAGACCTCGCGACCGGTCAGGCCCAGCGAGTCGGCGTTCTGGCCGGCGACGAACTCCAGGGGGATGACGCCCATGCCTACCAGGTTGCTCCGGTGGATGCGCTCGAAGCTCTCGGCGATCACGGCGCGCACGCCTAAGAGCCGGGGACCCTTGGCCGCCCAGTCGCGGGAGGAGCCGGTGCCGTACTCCTTGCCGGCCAGAACCACCGTCGGTATCCCCTCGGCGATGTACTTCATCGCCGCGTCGTAGATGGCGAGCGGCTCGCCGTCGGGGAGGTGGAGCGTGAAGCCGCCCTCGATCTCCGGGGTCATCTTGTTGCGGATGCGGATGTTGGCGAAGGTGCCCCGCATCATCACCTCGTGGTTGCCGCGCCGCGAGCCGTAGGAGTTGAAGTCCTTGGGGCCGACGCCGTGCTCGATCAGGTATTTTCCCGCCGGGCTGCTGGCCTTGATCGAACCGGCCGGCGAAATGTGATCGGTCGTGATGCTGTCGCCGAAGACACAGAGCGCCCGGGCGCCGGCGATGTCCTCGACCGGCGCCGGCTCCTTGGGCATGGAATCGAAATAAGGCGGGTTTCTGACATAGGTCGAATCCGGCTCCCAGGCGTAGGTATCGCCCGCGGGGACGTGGAGGCCGTTCCAGCGCTCGTCGCCGGCGTAGACGTCGCCGTACTGCCGCTTGAACATCTCGGCGCGCACCGCCCGCTGCACCGTCTCCTCGATCTCCATCCGGCTCGGCCAGACGTCCTTCAGGTAGACCGGCTGGCCGTCCTTCCCGGTGCCGAGCGGCTCGTGCGCGAAGTCGATGTCGACCCGGCCGGCCAGAGCGTAGGCGACGACCAGCGGCGGCGAGGCGAGATAGTTGGCCCGCACGTCCGAATTGATCCGCCCCTCGAAGTTGCGGTTGCCGGAGAGCACCGCCACCGCCACCAGGCCGCCGTCCTCGATCGCCTGCGAGATCGTCGCCGGCAGCGGGCCGCTGTTGCCGATGCAGGTGGTGCAGCCGTAGCCCACCAGGTTGAAGCGCAGCTGGTCGAGATAGGGGGTGAGGCCGGCCTCCGCCAGGTAGTCGGTCACCACCTTGGAGCCGGGAGCGAGGCTGGTCTTCACCCAGGGCCGCGTGGTGAGGCCCTTCTCCACCGCCTTCTTGGCGAGCAGACCGGCGCCCACCATGACCGACGGGTTCGAGGTGTTGGTGCAGCTGGTGATGGCGGCGATCACCACCGAGCCGTTGCGCAGCAGGAAGCGCTCGCCGTCGAGCTCGGTCTCGACGCCGGCGAGCGTCGTCGCCGGCTCGGCCACCTCGGCGACGACGACCCCGCCGCCCTCGGAGGTCATCGCCTTGGCCGCCGGCGTCACCGCCGCGGGCTTCCCCTTCTTCACTCCGGCGAGGAGCGAATCGAGCTCGCGGAGGAACGACGGCTTGACCTCGGAGAGGCGCACTCGGTCCTGCGGCCGGCGGGGGCCGGCGAGAGCCGGCTCGACGGTGCCGAGGTCGAGCTCCAGGGTCGAGGAGTAGACCGCCTCGGGCGAGTCGGGGGTGTGGAAGAGCCCCTGCTCCTTCATGTAGGCCTCGACCAGAGCGATGCGCTCGGCCGGCCGGCCGGAGAAGCGGAGGTAGTCGAGAGCCACCTGGTCGACAGGGAAGATGCCGCAGGTCGCCCCGTACTCGGGGGCCATGTTGGCGATCGTCGCCCGGTCGGCGAGCGGCAGGGTCTTGAGGCCGGGGCCGTAGAACTCGACGAACTGGCCCACCACCCCCTTCTTGCGCAGCATCTCGGTCACCTTGAGGACGAGGTCGGTCGCCGTCGCCCCCTCGGGGAGGGCGCCGGTCAGCCGGAAGCCCACCACCTGGGGGATGAGCATCGACACCGGTTGGCCGAGCATGGCCGCCTCGGCCTCGATGCCGCCGACGCCCCAGCCGAGGACCCCCAGGCCATTGATCATGGTGGTGTGCGAGTCGGTCCCCACCAGGGTGTCGGGGTAGGCCCAGGTCTCGCCCTCATGCTCCTCGTCCATCACCACCCGCGCCAGGTACTCCAGGTTCACCTGGTGGACGATGCCGGTGTCGGGCGGCACCACCTGGAAATTGCGGAAGGCGGTCTGCCCCCAGCGCAGGAAGGCGTAGCGCTCGCCGTTGCGCTCAAACTCCTTCTCGGCGTTGAGCAGGAAGGCGGCGGCTTTGCCGTACTCGTCGACCTGCACCGAGTGGTCGATGACCAGCTCGACCGGCTGCAGCGGGTTGATCCGCTTCGGGTCGCCGCCCATAGCGGCGATGGCGTCGCGCATCGCCGCGAGATCGACCACCGCGGGGACGCCGGTGAAGTCCTGCAGGAGGACGCGGGCCGGCATGAAGGCGATCTCGCGCGACGGCGCCGCCTGCGGGTCCCAGGCGGCGAGAGCCCGGATCTCCTCGGCCGAGACGACGGTGCCGTCCTCGCGGCGCAGGAGGTTCTCGAGCAGGATGCGCAGGGCGTAGGGCAGGCGGGAGATCGCGTGGCCGGCCGTCTCCAGCGCCGCGAGGCGGGCGATGCGCAGCGGGCGCCCCCCCACGTTGAGGGTCGCGTGGCTGCCGAAGCTATCTTTCATCGGAAATCTCCTCGAATCGATGGATGGAGGGTGGCGCGGGGAGGCCAGGCCGATCCGGCGGTGGGACCTTCCTTTGCCAGCGGTCAAACGATACCATGCCCTACCCCCGGCGCCGGCAAGGATCTTGTAAACTTCGCAAGATGGGGAACGGGAGGGGGGCCGGGGGTGAGGGCGGGCCGGGGGAGGGCACCAAACCGGCCCGGACCGGGATAAGATGAAGGCTCCATGCCCAAGATCCATTCCGACCTCTCTCCTCCTGTGCTGCTGCTCGCCATGCCGCAGGTGCTCGACCCGTTCTTCCACAAGAGTGTGGTCCTGCTCATCCACCACGAGGAGGAGGGGAGCTTCGGCTTCATCCTGAACCGGCCGACGGGGATCAAGGTGGGCGAGATCCTCAAGGGGATGGAGGTGCACTGGGAGGGTCCGGACGAGGCGGTCGCCCACTTCGGCGGACCGGTGCGGCCCAATACCGGCACGGTGCTCTTCGCCCCACGGTCGGCCGACGAGGTGTCCAGCGGCGATCCCGGCCAGGAGGATGCCGAGGGCGCCAGCGAGGTGGCGCCCGGTCTCGCCCTCACCCAGCACATCGGCGACCTCGCCCAGCTGGCCGGCAACCCTCCCGACCGCTTCCGCCTCTTCCTCGGCTATGCCGGCTGGGGGGAGGGGCAGCTGGTGGAGGAGATCCTGCGGAACGACTGGCTGACCGCGCCGGTCTCGAACGATCTGATCTTTGCCTCCGACCCCGCGAAGGTCTGGGAGGACGCGCTGCATTCCGTCGGGGTCGACCCGGCGGCCCTCCCCTCCTGGACGACGGGCGGAGGCGGCGAGGAGACCACGAACTGACCCAGGCCCAGCCCAAACCCTTCCTCAAAACCGAGCGCCACCATTCGGCGGGCGGGCTCGTGGTGCGCGGTGCGGAGATCCTCCTGATCTCGACCCAGGCCGGCCGCCGCTGGCAGCTGCCCAAGGGGCACATCGAAGAGGGGGAACGGCCGGAGCAGACGGCGGTGCGCGAGGTGCGGGAGGAGACCGGGGTGACCGGACGGGTGGTGGCCGAGCTACCGGGAGTCGAATACTGGTACGTGGAGAAGGGCGTGCGGCGGATCCACAAGAAGGTCGACTACTACCTGCTCCAGTACGTCAGCGGCACCGCCGCCGATTTCGATCCCGAAGAGGTCTCGGGGGCCGCCTGGTACTCCTGGGACGAGGGGATCGCCATCATCAGCTTCGAGAACGAGCGCCGGGTGCTGCGCGTGGCGAGGAAGCTCGACGCGGGGCCGGCGGCAGACTGAAGAGAGGAGGAAGGTATGGGCCGTGCGCTTTTGCAGATCGTCTTGAACGGCGTCGGGGTCTTCGTCGCCAGTCAGCTCGTCCCCGGCATCCACTACACCGGCACCTGGGGGTTCCTGCTCGTCGTCGGCCTGGTGATGGGCATCGTCAACCTCCTGGTGAAGCCCATCGTCACCTTCTTCTCCTTCCCCCTGATCATCCTCTCGCTCGGCCTCTTCTTCCTGATCATCAACGGCTGCATGCTGTGGCTCGCCGCCGCCCTCATGCCGCACCACCTGCGGGTGGACGGCTGCATACCGGCGATCCTGGGCGGCCTGGTGATCGCCATCCTCAACTGGTTGGTCCATGCCTTCACCGCCGCGCGTGACTAAGCCGGGGAAGCCGGGGATCACCCCGGGGGAGGCGCGCCGGGAGTCGAAGCGGGCGAAGAAAGCCCGGGTCGCCGAGATCCTCCGTATCCTCAAGGAGACCTACCCGGGGACCCGCCTCGCCCTCGACTTCCGATCGCCGCTGGAGCTCCTCGTCGCCACCGTGCTCGCCGCGCAGTGCACGGACAAGAAGGTGAACGAGGTGACCCCCGAGCTCTTCCGCCGCCTGCCCACCGCCCGCGCCCTGGGCGAGGCGAGCCTGGCGGAGCTCGAGGAGCTGGTCAAGCAGACCGGCTTCTACCGCAACAAGGCGAAGGCCTTGAACGCCCTCGGGCAGGCGCTCGTCGCCGAGCACGGGGGAGAGGTGCCGGACACCCTGGAGGCGCTGGTCCGCCTCCCGGGTGTGGGGCGGAAGACCGCCAACGTGGTGCTCGGCAACGCTTTCGGCAAAGCCGTGGGGGTGGCGGTCGACACCCACGTGCAGCGCCTGTCGCGGCGCTTCGGCTGGACCGCGGAGACCGATCCGGAGAAAATTGAGCGCGACCTGATGGAGCTCGTGCCGCCGGAGGACTGGGTGCGCGCCGCCCACCTCCTCCAGGACCACGGGCGGGCGATCTGCCTGGCGAAAAAGCCCGCCTGCGGCCGGTGCCCGGTCAACGCGCTCTGCCCGTCGGCGGAGGTTTGAGGGGGGACTGCGATGAGCGAAACGAAGAAGACCGCGGTGGTGACCGGCGCCTCGTCCGGCATTGGAGCGGCCACGGCCCGCGCCCTGGCCCAGGCGGGGTACGCGGTGACCGTGGGGGCAAGGCGGCTCGACCGCCTGGAGGCCCTGGCCGGCGAGATCGGCGGCCGGGCGCTCCCCCTGGACGTGACCGATCCGGCGAGCGTCCAAGCCTTCGTGGCCGCCGTGCGCGAGGACTCCGAGGGCCTGAATCTCCTGGTCAACAACGCCGGCGGCGCGATCGGGCTCGACCGCCTGGAGGACTCGCGCGACGACTCCTGGGAGACCATGTTCGCCACCAACGTGCTGGGGGTGGTGCGGGTGACCCGGGCGCTCCTTCCCGCCCTCGTCGCCTCCGGGGCGGGGCACATCGTGAACCTCGGCTCGACCGCCGGGCGCGAGACCTACCCGGGCGGCTCGGGGTACACCGCCGCCAAGCATGGCCTGAAGGCGCTCACCCAGACCCTGCGCGTCGAGCTCCTCGGCCGGCCGGTGCGGGTGACCGAGGTGGCCCCCGGCCTGGTCGGCGAGACCGAGTTCTCGCTCGTCCGCTTCGGCGGCGACGCGGAACGGGCGCGCGCCGTCTATCAAGGCCTCGACCCGCTCACCCCGGAGGACGTGGCCGACTGCATCGTCTGGGCCGCCACCCGGCCGGCCCACGTCAACATCGACGAGATCGTCCTGCGCCCCCTCGCCCAGGCCCAGGCGAGCTCGACGGCCCCCTTCCGGCGCCCGAGCTGAGGGGTGGCCCCTCCCCCTGGACGGACACGGACTGTTCACGGACGGACAAAGACGAAATTCCGGCCCTCGTGTGCGTCCCTGCTCGTCCGTGTCCGTCCAGGGGGGAGGGTGGTGGAGGTACTATCAGGGACCCGAAGGAGGTTTGCCGTGAACGGAAGGACCGCATCCGCCGGCTTCGCCGTCTGTCTGTCGCTCGTGCTGCTCACGCTTGCGGCCTGCGACCTCATTTTCCCCCACCGTTCGGAGGGGGAAAAACTATGGCGCAAGTACTGCGCCGACTGCCATGGCCTGACCGCACAGGGCAACACCCCGGCCTACATGGGGAACGAGTACGCCGACCTGACCGACAACCTGTGGAAGGACTGCAGCGGCGACGACGCCTCGATCGAGACCGTGATCCACGACGGCGTCTTCGCCCAGATGCCGGAGAACCACGAGCTCACCCGCGACCAGACCAAGGCGGTGATCCACTACCTGCGGGTGCTGCGGCACGAGAAGAAGCCGGAGGCCGTGCCTTGAGGCGAGCCGGTCTCGCCCTCCTCGGTCTGGCGCTCGCGGCCGCCCTCGCCTGCGGCCCGCCGTCGAGCCACCGGAGCGCCGAGGAGCTCTACCCCAAATACTGCGCCAAGTGCCATGGCGCCGACGGCCGGGGGAATCCGCTCCAGGTGGGGCTCTACCCCAACCTCGACCTCACCCGTTCGAAGCTCACCGGCCGGATGGCGCACCTCGCCGTCTACAACCGGATCGCCCAGGGCTACGGGCCGATGCCCGGCTTCTCCCAACGCCTGAGCCCGGACGAGATCAACCACCTGGCCGACTATTCGATGAAGCTCCAGACTCCCCCCACCGGCGCGACGAGGTGATCCGATGGACCCGCAGCGGCTCAAAGACGCCTACCAGAAGCTCCAGATGCTGGACGACCGGCTCACCTACAAGGTCCGCCCCAAACCCGGCGGCGCCATGACCCGCCCCAACCCCGAGCAGCTCGAGCAGGCGATGCGCGACCTCGCCACCTACACCGTCGAGCTCAAGGAGGTCGTCCAGGAGCTCTTCCTGGCGATCGCGGGGAAGGCGAAGGCGGAGGAGAAGTAGGGGGCGGCCAGGGCTACCGTTGGCTCGAAGGGCTTACTCGGGATCGCCGATGCGCAAGGTCCGGGCTCGGAGGCTCGCCGTGCGCGACGGAGAATCCCAATCCCTGGCGGTCACGGTCTCGAAGAGGCCTTCCACGGCGATCTCCCGCACGCATTCTTCGGGGACCTTGACGACCTTCTCCCCCTGGAGGGCCTGCCCGGGCCCCAGCTCCAGAGAGAAGTGGCGACCGATCCCCGTCGGACCGCAGGCGATCCCGCCCGGGATGCTCCCCATGAAGCCATGCTCCGTCTGGCAGGAGACGCCAAGGAGCGCGCCGGGTTGCTGGGAGACGATCACCGGTTCCTCGCCGGTGTTCTGCACCTCGTAGGAGATGAGGAGCAGATGGGGTTCCATCCACTGGAAGCCCGGCCCCAGCACGAGCTCCAGGGTCGGCTCGGGGGGAGTTTCCGCGGACTGGGCGATCCCGGGATGAGAGGCGGCCAGGAGGCCGAGGACGAGCGCGAGAACGGACGGGAGCTTGGTCATATTGGGTTGGACTCCGCCTGCGCTTCGGGAGTTCCAGGGGCGGGGCGGGGGGGCCGGGTTGCGTGGAGGCACTCGGCCGCCGCCTCGGCGGTTTCGAGGGTTTCGAGCGCAGGATAGACATGCATGGACGGTGTATATACACTATAGGCTGTGGATGTCATCTATGAGCTGCGCGGCCAGACATTCGAGTGGGATGCCGAGAAAGCGGCGGCGAACCTCCGCAAGCATTGGGTCCCCTTCGAGAAGGCTTGCGAAGTTTTCTTCGATCCCTTCCTATGAGCATGGATAACCGTATCGAGAAGCGGCTCCGCAAAGACCGGCCGATGACCACCATCAGCATCCGCCTGCCGGAGGATGTCATCGAAGATCTGAAGCTCCTGGCTCCGGAGCTGGGCTTCTCCGGGTATCAGCCGCTCATTCGGGCGTACATCGGGCAGGGTCTCCGGAAGGACCTTGCCCGGTTGGCCGAGATGGACCAGGTGAAGATGAAGGTCGTGGTGGAGAGCCTGCGACGGCACGGCGTGGACGAACAGGTCATCGCCGAAGCCATCGCGGAGGCCAAGGTAAAGTCGGCCTGATCCTACACCGCAAAATACCGCGCATCCGGGTGCTGGAACACCAGCGCCGAGACGCTCGCCTCAGGGTCCATCATGTCGCCCTCGGTGAGCTCGACGCCGATCTCCTCGGGCTGTAGCGCCGCGAAGAGCTGGCGCTGCATGGCGAGGTCGGGGCAGGCGGGGTAGCCGAAGCTGTAGCGCTTGCCGCGGTAGCGGGCGCTCAGGCGGTCTTCGGGGGCGATGCCCTGGGGGTCGGGGAAGCCCCAGGCGGCGCGGAGGCTGGCGTGCAGGCACTCGGCGGCGGCTTCGGCGGTCTCCAGGGCGAGGGCGGCGAAGGCGTGGCTCTTGAGATACTCGCCCTGCTGCTTCCAGGCCTCTACCCGCTCCCGCACCCCCTCGCCCGAGGTGGTCACGAAGAGGGCCAGGTGATCGCCGGGGAGGAGGTAGTCGGTCAGGCAGAGGCCGCCCGGCTTGGCCTGGCGCGGCAGATCCCACACCGCGGCCGGATTTCCCGTCGCGGGATCGAGGAGGGTGACGCGGTCGCCGGAAACCTCGGTGGGGAAGAAGCGCCAGACCGCGCGAGCCTTGATGCCGCCGTGGCGCGCCACCTCCTTGAGCTCGTCGATCACCGCCTGGAGCTTCAGGAACTTGGGAT
>DASQPA010000105.1:0-14132 GCA_035644215.1 Thermoanaerobaculia bacterium | reverse complement strand
CTCTGGGAGGCGATCGCCGCCGCCCTGCCGGCGCGGGCGGTCGAGCCGCGCCCGGAGGCGCCGCCGATCGCCATCGTCGGCCGGCCGAACGTCGGCAAGTCGTCGCTCCTCAACCGCATCGTCGGCCAGCCGCGCTCCCTCGTCTCCCCCCAGGCGGGGACCACCCGCGACCCGGTCGACACCCTGATCACCCGCGGCGACCGCTCCTATCTCCTCATCGACACCGCCGGCATACGGAGGCGGAGCCAGACCACGGGGACGCCCGAGGACCTGGCGGTGATGATGGCGCGGCGCCAGATCGAGCGCGCCGAGGTCGCCGTCCTGGTGGTCGACGCCGCGGCGGGGGTGACCAGCGGCGACATGGCGATCGCCGGCTCGATCTGGGAGCTCGGGAGGGCGGCGGTGGTGGCGGTCAACAAGTGGGACCTGCTGGACGCCGAGACGCGGGAGGCCCTGGAGCTCTCCTGGGAGCGGCTCGACCAGCTCCTCGCCTCGCCGCCGCGGGTCAACCTCTCGGCCCTCTCCGGCCGCGGGGTGGAGAAAGTCTTCGGCCACCTGGACCACGCCCTCCAGGCCTACCACACCCGGCTCACCACCGGCGAGGTCAACCGCCTGTTCGAGGCCGCCACCACCCGCGTCCACCCCCCCTCCGAGGGCGGGCACCCCTGGAAGATGTACTACGCCACCCAGGTGTCGACCGCCCCGCCCACCTTCATGCTCTTCGCCAACCGCACCCTGCCCAAGAACTCCCACTACCGGCGCTACCTGGAGAACCGGCTGCGCGAGGAGCTGGACCTGCCGGGGGTGCCGGTGCGGCTGGTGATCCGCAAGCGGGGGAAGGAGCGGTAGGGTCTCCCGGTCTGTCGCCCCGAGAGGTATGCTACCCCTTGATGGGCGCCCTGGCTGGACTCCGCGTCGAGAGAGGACTCGTGATGTTCGATCGCATCGTCTCGGATCCCACCATCCTGGGTGGTAAACCCTGCGTCAAGGGGACCAGAATCAGCGTCGAGTTCCTCCTGGAGTTGGTGGCCGAGGGCGCCAGCCGAGAGGAGATCCTGAGGGCTTACCCGCACCTCGCGGCCGAGGACGTCGAGCAGGCCCTGCGCTACGCTGCGCGTTTTCTTGAGAACGAAGTCCTGATCACGGCCGAGATCAAGCGTTGAGGCTCGACGAGCTCGGCTTGCTCGCCGACGAGAACATCCACCATGAGGTGGTTGCCGGCCTCCGTCGGCAGAGCGCCGACGTGCGCGACGTCAAGGAGTCTGGGTGGGTCGGCGCGAGCGACGTCGACCTCCTCCGGCGAGCCCTTCGCGGAGAATCGAGTCGTACTGACCCACGACAGCGACTTCGGTAGGCTGGCGATCACGACCGCCGAGGCCATCGTGGGGATCGTCTACCTGAGACCCGGCCACATCCGATTCGGCTTCACTCTGGAGACACTCGAAGTCCTTTTCGAAGAGCTCACCGAGGTGACTCCGCCCTTTATCGCTGTTGCCGAAAGGACGGGCGATCGGGTTCGGATCCGATACCGGACCCTCTGAAGCCGGTGCGGCTGATGATCCGCAAGCGGGGGAAGGAGCGGTCGGTCCTGCCGTCGGCGGCCGCATTGGCGCTACCGAGGGAACCGTGCGAGTAGCCCCGAAGGGGCGACGGTCCTTCTCGCGGCGGCGGCGATCTCCCTGGCCCTAGCAGGCAGGCTGAAGTCCACTCGCTCCTCCGCTCCTGCCGGGACCGGCTCGCTCCTCCAGCCTCGCGAGCATACGGCGGTAGAGGTCCCGGTTGTTCTCGGACGTCGCATAGTCCGGAAACAGCCAGCGAAAGATGGCGACGTGTTCCGCGGCGGGCACGGGGGCCAGGATCTGCTCGGTGTGATCGTGGTTGATCAGCGCGTCGTAGTAGACGTCCCACAGGTGCCGGCGCAGGGTCTCGGATTGCCCTGCGCGGTTGCCATCGATCGTCTCCTGGTGCGCGCGCATTTCGTTGAGCACTCGGAGGGCCTCCCCCTCCGGCTCGAAATCCTGGGATAGGAGGAAAGCGGAGAGCTGGAGTTGCCGAACGTACGCCCGCTCCCGCCCGGAGGCCAACGCCTTGGCGAAATGGGCCTTGGATTCGGCGATCTCTCCGCCGTGCCAGAGGATGTCGAAGCCCCACATGACGTGGGCGTACGGGTTCTCCGGGTCCAGCTCGATCGCGCGCCGATAGCGCTCGACCGCGCTCAGCCCGCCGGCCCCCTCGCGCTGGCGCAGGAAGTCGCCCCATCCCAGGTGGGCCAGGCAGTCGGCCGCCCGCCTGGCTTCGTTGGTGGCCGCGCAACGCGAAAGCACCGGCTCGACCTTCTCCACGATCGGGGTGAACGTGCCATGGATGTTGTCGAGCCAGCCCATCGCCAGACGCTCTCGGGCCAGGGCGACGTCGCGGCTTCCCGGGGCCAGTGACGCGGCTCGCCCGAGGGTGTCCCACGCCGCGGCAAAGTCTCCCGAGCCGCTCTCGATCCCGCCTGCCTTGAGCAACCCGGAGACTTCCTGGGCGGTGATCCAATGCCGGTATCCCCACCAGCCCGCGGCGCCCGCCCCGACGAGAGCGATCGCCAGGGCCGTGGCCCACCGCCCGCCGAACCTCCGCCACCACGGCCTCGCAAAGCGGGCGACCGCGGCCGCGACGTCGGCGGCGACGTTCCCTTGCGGCTCCAGGACCGTGACCGCCTTGAGGTAGGCCGGGAGAGAGCCGAGCTCGGTCGCCCGGACCATGACCGGGAGGACGTAGCCGGACGGGTGTCGCCACTTCTCCTCGACGAACTCGAGCTCGGTCAAGGTGTAGCGACCGCCAGCCACCGCTTCGGGACTGATCAGGAAGACGAAGAGATCGCTTGCGGCGATGGCCCGGCGGATCCGGTCGTTGAAGGATTCGCCGGGCGGCAGGTCGAGGCGGTCGAGGAAGACGGAGTGACCCTCGCTCTGGAGCGCCACCTCGATGCTCCGGGCGACCTCGGCCTGCTCCGAGGCATGCGAAAGGAAGACTTTCATGGGCGGCCGCCTCCTCGCGAGAATGGCGAGCTCCTGGCTCTTCGCGCAGACTGTCATCTTATCCTGTGCGCCCCGAGCTGGCCGCCGGACCTCTCTCCCTCGCCGCTGGAGACACTAAGGCCGGGTTTCCAGGCTTTCGGGAGGGCCGTGGAGACACAAGCGCCGGGTCTGTAGACACTACGGCGGCCGGTTGAGACACAAGAGATCCGGCTGGAGACACTACGGGCGGGCGTTGAGACACTACCGAAGGGCGTAGAGACACCAGCGAGAGCCGTTGAGACACAAGAAACTCGTCTGGAGACACTAGAATTCGATTTCTAGGGTCTCCAGTCGTACCGGTAGTGTCTCCAGCCGACTTCCTAGTGTCTCAACGCCGTTTGCTAGTGTCCCAACGCAGAAGTTTTGTGTCTCAAGGCCGTTTCGTAGGGTCTCAAGGCTGGACTCTAGTGTCTATACGCCGTTCCCTAGTGTCTCCACGCGGGTTTCTAGTGTCTCTACGGCCTCCCGCAGTGTCTCCACGCCCGGCTCTTGTGTCTATAGGGCGTTCCGTAGTGTCTCCACGCAGGGTTCTTATGTCTCAACGCCTCCCACAGGGTCTCGACGGCGGGTTCTTGTGTCTCAACGGCGGTGCGACCCGGTTGCGCTATGATCGCGACAGCCCATGCGCAAGGAAACTTCTGCCGTGGCCGTCCTGGTCGTGGTCCTGGGGCTCGCTGGCCTTTGGCGCGTTCGCCTCCCGGTGGCTGCCGCCGGGAACGACTTTCACTTCTTGCGGTGCGCCGCGCGCGCCTGGGACGACCCGGCCCACCGTCCCGACCTTATCGGTTTTCGGGTTGTGAGCCGGCCCCAGTCTCGCTCTGATCTCTGAACCCTCACCCCCGGCCCCTCTCCCGGCCCGCCCCTTCCGACCGCCCGGGAGAGGGGAGCGGAGCGTATAGGCAAGGGCACCTCTGCTGGAGAGGTGTAGGTCTTCGGCGGTATACTTCGCTTATGTCGACCGAGGAGCTACTTGCACAGGTGCTCGAGTTACCGCGTGAGGAAAGAGCTCGCGTGGCGGGTGAGGTGCTCTCCAGCCTTGAGGAATCCGAGGATGTGGTTGCCGCGTCTTGGGCTCCGGAGCTGGAGAGACGTTCGCGCGAGATCGCGGAGGGGAAAGTCCAGACCCTCGATTGGGAAACGGCGCGCGCAGAGGTTCTAGCGGAGCTCGAGCAGCGGCGTGCGCGTCGAATTTCATCCTGAAGCGTTGGCCGAATTACGGTCAGCGTCCTTCTGGTACGAAGAGAAGCGACGGGGCCTCGGGGACGACTTTGTCGGCGAGGTCACGGCTACTCTTTCACGCGTCGGTGCTGCTCCGAAGACCTTCGCTCTCTGGCCTCAGGTGAGGGGAACTGCCTACCCGATCCGGAGAGCCTCAGCCGCTCGTTTCCCTTACGCGATCGCCTTCGAGATCCATCCAGACCATGTCTATGTGCTCGCGGTTGCGCACGTAAGGCGACGGCCGCTCTACTGGCGCGGGCGGGCGAGCCCGGACTGATTTCGAGGAGGCCGCCGGGGCGGGCGGGGTGGCGGTGGGCGGGAGCGTGCAGGGGAACGTCACGGTGGGGGGGAGGGACCCGCGATCGAGGCGGCAACCTTGACGTCTCGCAAAGCTGGTTTCAACCAGCGCAACTCATCGCCCGGAGATTGATCTCCGGGCGGAGGTCCGGCCGAGGAGAACGCCGCCAATCTGGGCACCGGTAAAGGTAGCGCCTTGCGGGCCGGGGGTGAGGGGCCTCCGGCGATACCGGTCCGATCGGGAGAGGTTGGTAGAGGGGCGAGGCCCCGGGTAGGGTATATTCTCATGCCCAGAATATGATCGGCCAAACCATCTCTCATTACCGGATCCTCGAACGGCTCGGAGGCGGGGGGATGGGTATCGTCTACAAGGCACGGGACTTGCGGCTCGACCGGCCGGTCGCCTTGAAGTTCCTGCCGCCCCAGCTCTCGGCCAACCCCGAGGCCCGGGAGCGCTTCCTCCAGGAGGCCAAGGCGGCCTCCGCCCTGGATCATCCCAACACCTGCACCATCCACCAGATCGACTCGACCGAGGACGCCCAGCTGTTCATCGTCATGACCCTCTACCAGGGGGAGACGCTGGAGCGCCGGCTGGCGCGCGGCCGCCTGCCCCTGGCGGAGGCGGTCGAGATCGCCCTGGGGGCCGCCCACGGCCTCGCCGCCGCCCACCGGGCCGGCATCGTCCACCGGGACGTCAAGCCGTCGAACCTCATGCTCACCGCCGACGGGCTGGTCAAGATCCTCGACTTCGGGATCGCCCGGCTGGCCGGCGCGGCGCGGGTCACCCACACCGGCAAGGTGGTGGGCTCGATCGACTACATGTCGCCCGAGCACGCCCGCGGTGAGGAGGTCGACCAGCGCACCGACGTCTGGTCGCTCGGCGTCGTCCTCTACGAGATGCTCTCCGGCGAGCGGCCGTTCCGCGGCGGCAACGACCAGGCGGTCCTCTATCAGATCCTGAACGGCAACCCCCGGCCGCTCCTCGAAGCGGTCCCCGACCTGCCCACCCAGTTCGAGCACGTCGTGCGCAAGGCGCTGACCAAGAACCTGCACGAGCGCTACCGGTCGGTCGACGAGCTGGTCGCCGACCTCGACGAGGGTTCGGCGGACGAGCTGTCGCGGACCCACTCCCTGCGCCCGCCGCCGGCGCGGCCCGGCCCCTCGATCGCCGTGCTGCCGTTCGTCGACATGAGCCCGGAGGGGGACCAGGAGTACTTCTGCGACGGTATGGCCGAGGAGCTCATCCACCTCCTCACCCGGGTCGCCGGCCTGCGGGTCGCCTCGCGCACCTCCGCCTTCCAGTTCAAGGGCAAGGCGCCGGACCTGGCGGCCATCCGCGAGCGGCTGAACGTCCAGACCGTGCTCGAAGGGGGGGTGCGGAAGGCGGGGAACCGGCTGCGCATCACCGCCCAGCTGGTCGACCTGGCGGAGGGCTACCAGCTGTGGTCCGGGCGCTACGACCGGGAGATCTCGGACGTCTTCGCCATCCAGGACGAGATCGCCGGCACCATCGTCGAGACCCTGAAGGTCGAGCTGGTCGACAAGCTCGGTCCCCTCCCCTCGCGCACCACCGCCCCCGACTTCGAGATCTACAACCTCTACCTCCAGGGGCGCTTCCACTGGGCCAAGCGGACGGAAGAGGGGCTCAACAAGAGCGTCACCTACTTCCAGCAGTCGATCGACCGCGATTCCGGCTACGCCCGCGGTTACGCCGGCCTGGCCGACGCCTACCTCCTGCTCGGGGTCTACGGCTTCGCGCCGCCGTCCGAGGTGATGCCCAAGGCGCGGCAGGCGGCTCTCCGCGCCCTGTCGATCGACGACCGGGCGGCCGAGGTCTATACCTCGCTCGGCTGCCTGGAGGCGGTCTACGACTGGTTCTGGGGGAACGCCGAGCGCGACTTCAAGCGGGCGATCGAGCTCGACCCGCGCTACCCCACGGCCCACCACTGGTACGCCATCAACTACCTCACCCCCATGGGGCGCTTCGAGGAGGCGGCGCGCGAGCTGAAAGTGGCCCGCGAGCTCGACCCGCTGTCGCTCGCCATCAATGCCAGCCTCGGGCTCCTCCAGTACTACGCCCGCTGCTACGAGGAGTCGGTCGCCGCCTACAAGCAGACCCTGGAGATCGACCCCCGCTTCGCCGCCGCCCATCTCTTCCTCGGCCGCACCTACGCCGCCCTCGGCCGCGGCGAGGAGGCGGTGGCCGAGGTCAAGGCCGCCCTCGCCCTCTCGCCCGGCACGGCGGAGATGGAGGCCGCCCTGGGCCAGGCCTACGCCGTGGCCGGGCGGCAGGAAGAAGCGCGGCGGGTGCTCCAGGAGCTTGGCGCCCGGGCGGAGAAAGGCTACGTCTCGCCCTCGCTGGTCGCCCTCGTGCAGGCCGCCCTGGGAGAGCGCGAGGCGGCGCTCGCCGGGCTCGAACGGGCCTGCGGGGAGCGCAGCGCCGACCTCGCCTGGATCGGCGTCCACCCGGCCTTCGACAGCCTCCGCAACGAGGCGCGTTTCCAGGCCCTGATGGAACGGCTGGGACTGGGCGAGTTCGCCAGCGGCACGCTGGTCCTCGACCGGCCGAGCAGCCCCCAGAGCAAGGCCCCGGAGCACCCCTGACGTGCAGTGCGCGATCTGCTGGTTCGAAAACCCGCCGGGGATGAAGTTCTGCGGCAAGTGCGGCATTCCGCTCAAGAACGCCTGCCCGCGCTGCCAGTTCGAGAACCCGGCCGGCTTCAAGTTCTGCGGCGAATGCGGCAGCCCCCTCGGCGGACAGACCGCGGCCCGATTGGCGGCAGGACCGGCGACATTGCCCGAGCCCGAGCCGCGGCGGCCCACGGGCGCGCGGCCCACGACCTCGACCTCCCGCTACGTCGAGAAGCCGACGACCGGCGAGCTGGCCGGCGGGATGGGGGCCACCGGCGAGCGCTCGGTGACCCGCGACTTCGAGCCGGCGGCCGAGCGCCGCCAGCTCACCGTCCTCTTCTGCGACCTCGTCGACTCGATGGCGCTCGCCGAGCGGCTCGACCCCGAGGAGCTGCGCGACGTCGTGCGCGAGTACCAGACGGTCGCCGCCACGGTGGTCGAGCGCTTCGAAGGGCATACCGCCCAGTACCTGGGCGACGGCCTCCTGGTCTACTTCGGCTTCCCGCTCGCCCACGAGGACGACCCGCAGCGGGCCGTCCACTCGGGGCTGGGCATCGTCGCCGCCGTCCAAGAGCTCTCCAGCCGGCTGGAGGCGGAGCGGGGGCTCCGGCTGGCGGTGCGGGTGGGCATCCATACCGGCACGGTGGTCGCCGGGCAGATGGGGGCGGGCGACACCCGCGAGCGGCTGGCCCTGGGGCAGGCCCCCAACGTCGCCTCCCGCCTGCAGAGCCTGGCCGACCCCGGCACGGTGGTGGTCTCGGACGCCACCTTCCCCCTCGTCCACGGCTTCTTCCTCTGCCAGCCGCTGGGGCCGCAGATCTTGAAAGGGGTGTCGCGCCCCATGGAGCTCTACCGGGTGCTCCAGGAGAGCGGCGTCCGCACCCTCTTCGAGCTGGCGGTGACCCGTGGCTTGACCCCCCTGGTCGGCCGGCAGCAGGACCTGGCGGTCCTCCTGCGTTGCTTCGACCGGGTGAAGGCGGGGCGCGGCCAGACCGTCCTCCTCTCCGGCGAGCCCGGCATCGGCAAGTCGCGGCTGGTGCAGATGCTGAAGGAGCGCGCCGCCGTCGACCCCCACCAGTGGCTGATCTGCCGCTGCTCCCCCTACCAGCAGGGGAGCGCGCTCGCCCCGATCATCGAGCTTCTCCAGTACCACTTCCGGCTGGAGGCGGGGGAGAGCGCCGAGGCCAAGGCGGAGAAGGTCCAGGAGCTGCTCACCCGCTACGGCCTGCCGCTCGACGAGGCGCTGCCGCTCCTCGCCCTCCTCCTGGGGTTCGCTCCGCCCGCGGGCTATGCCTCCCTGGGGCTCACCCCCCAGCGGCAGAAGGAGCGCACGCTCGAGACCCTCCTCGCCCTCCTCCTCGCCATGGCGGGGGAGGAGCCGGTGATCTTCATCGTCGAGGACCTGCACTGGGTCGACCCCTCGACCCTGGAGCTCCTCGACCTGCTCCTCCACCAGGGTCCCACGGTCCGCCTGTTCAACCTCTTCACCTTCCGGCCGGCCTACGATCCGCCCTGGGGCTCGCGGGCGCACCTCACCCAGATCACCCTCGACCGCCTGAGCGACGCCGAGGCCGAGACCCTGGTCCTGGGCGTCTCCGGCGGCAAGCGGCTGCCCCTGGAGGTGCTGCGCCAGATCGTCGTCAAGACCGACGGGGTGCCGCTCTTCATCGAGGAGCTGACCAAGATGGTCCTCTCCTCGGGCCTCCTGGTCGAGCGCGGCGACCGCTACGCCCTGGCCGGACCGCTGCCGCCGCTCGCCATCCCGACCTCGCTCCAGGACTCGCTGATGGCGCGTCTGGATCGCCTGGCGGCGGTGCGCGAGGTGGTGCAGCTGGGGGCCGCCATCGGCCGCGAGTTCACCTGGGAGATCATGCAGGAGGTCTGCTCGCTCGACACCGAGACCCTGAACCGCGAGCTCGGGCAGCTGGTCGCCGCCGAGCTGCTCTACCAGCGCGGCGTGCCGCCGCAGGCCGCCTACGTCTTCAAGCACGCCCTGATCCAGGACGCCGCCTACGGCTCGCTCTTGAAAAGCGCCCGGCAGCAGTACCACCAGCGGATCGCCGCCGCCTTGGAGCGGCGCCTGGGGACGGGCGAGGCGCGCCCCGAGATCCTCGCCCATCACTACACCGAGGCCGGGCTCTGCGACCGGGCGGTCCCCTACTGGCGGGAGGCCGGGCGGCGGGCCGGCGAGCGTTCCGCCAACCTGGAGGCGATCGGCCACCTGGAGCGCGGCCTGGCGCTCCTCCCGGCGCTCCCCGAGGGGGCCGAGCGCGACCGCCAGGAGCTCGCTCTGCGCACCGTGCTCGGGCCGGCCCTGGTCGCCGCCCGCGGTTTCGCCGTGCCCGAAGTCGAGGCCAACTACGCCCGGGCGCAGGAGCTCTGCGAGCGGATGGGCGACGCGCCGCAGCTCTTCTGGATGCTGCGCGGCCTGTGGTCCTTCTATCTGGTGCGGGTGTCGCTGCAGACCGCCCTCGACCTCGGGGAGCGGATGATGCGCCTGGCCGAGGGGCGGGGCGACCGGGCGCTCCTCTTCGAGGGGCACTTCGCGGTCGGGCTGCCGCTCTTCTTCCTCGGCGAGTTCCAGGCCGCTCTGGAGCACTTCGAGCGCGGCCTCGCCCTCGACTCTCCGGACCGCGACCGCTCGCCGACCTTCATCACCGGCCTCGACGTGGCGGTGACCTCGCTCGCCATCTCCGGGGTGGCGCTCTGGCACCTGGGCTATCCGGAGCGGGCGCGGGAGCGCTGTGTGCGGGCGATCGCCCAGGCGCGCGAGAGCGGTCACGCCTACAGCCTGGCCGACGCCCTCTCCTCGGCCGCCTGGCTGCACGGCCTGCGGAGAGACAGCGCCGCGGTGCGCACCTTGGCCGCCGACCTCCTCTTCCTCGCCGAGCAGAAGGGCTTTCATCTCGCGGCGCACGGCAACGTCCACCTGGGCTGGGCCGAGGTCGAGGAGGGGGAGGCCTCAGGGCTCGCCCGGGTGCTCGACGGCATCGCCGGCTTCCGCGCCTCCGGCTCCCGGCTGTCCGAGATGAACTTCCTCTCGCAGCTGGTCGAGGCCTATGCCCGCTGCGGCCAGCTGGAGGAGGGCCGGCGCACCCTCGAAGGCGCCCAGGCCCTGGTCGCCGAGGTCGGCGGCCGCTACTTCTGGCAGCCCGAGCTCCACCGGCTGGACGGCGAGCTCGCCCTGGCGGAGACGGCGGGAACCCCGACCAGCCCGCAGGCCGAAGCCCGGGCCGCGGCGAGCTTCGAGCGCGCCTTAGAGCTCGCCCGTGCCTCCGGCTCGCGGGCGCTCGAGCTGCGCGCCGCGTTCTCGCTCGCCCGCCTGCGGCAGCGGCGCGGCGAGACCGGCCGGGCGCGCGAGGTCCTGGCGCCGACCTTCGCCACCTTCCCCGAGCCGGCCGACGCCGCCGAGCTCGACGAGGTGCGGACGCTCCTCGCCGTCCTCGCCTGACCGATGTATTCCCCGAAACGAATCTCCTTGAGCCCTCTCCACGCTTGTGTTATGGTCTTTTCATCACCTGTTCATCATGGATCCAGGCGGGCTAGAAGGCCGCCGGGGAGGGACTCGTACTCATGGCTGATTCCAAGTCGACGCAGAACCACGTCATCATCGCCGGTGACGACGGCACGCTCTATCACCTCACGCAGGACGACCTCCAAGCGCACAAGATGGACCCCAATCACCCCGTCTACGCCCAGGCCCAGAAGCTGGTGGCGGAGAACAAGGAAGGGGTGATCACGCCCGAGCATTTCGAGGCCCAGGCCGCCGGGATCTGCACGGGGATCAGCACCGACATCAGCTTCACCGTGTTCAACGCCAACGCCGTCAAGGCCGAAGAGTAGGACGGGCGGAGGCATCGCCGTTTCGCAGAGCGTCGCCGTCGGACGGCTTTGGGGACCGGGAGGACCGGTCCCCAAGGCTTTCCGCGCCGGGACCCACCGCACGGTCGCGCCCGAGGCCACGGCCGCCCGCCTCTCCCGGCTGCTGCCGGTCCTGGGGATCACCCGGGTGGCCGACGTCACCGGGCTCGACTCGATCGGCATTCCGGTGGTGATGGTCTGCCGGCCCAACGCGCGCTCGCTCTCCGTCTCGCAGGGCAAGGGGCTCGACCTGGCGTCGGCGCGCGCCTCCGGGCTCATGGAGGCGACCGAGCTCTACCACGCCGAGCGGATCACCCTGCCGGTCAAGTTCGCGACCGCCAACGAGCTACGCTACACCCACGCCCTGGCCGACGTCGCCGGCCTGGCGCAGCTCTCGATCTCCGCCTTCCAGGACGATCTGCGCCTGCTCTGGATCGAGGGGCGGGAGCTGACCACCGATGAGCCCCTCTGGGTGCCCTATGAGACGGTTCACCTGAACTGCACCCTCCCCCTGCCGCCGGGGAGCGGCTGCTTCCCGGTGACCTCGAACGGCCTGGCCTCCGGCAACCATCTCCTGGAGGCCCTCTGCCACGGGCTCTGCGAGGTGATCGAGCGCGACGCCTCGACCCTCTGGGAGGCCGGCGGCCCGGCGGCCCGGGAGCGCACCCGGCTGGATCTGGGGACGGTCGACGACCCCGCCTGCCGCTCCGTCCTCGACCGCTACGACCGCGCCGGGATCGCCGTCGCGGTCTGGGAGATCACCTCGGACGCGGGAGTCCCGGCCTTCCGCTGCGCCATCCTCGACCGCGACCCCGACCCGTTCTACGCCGTGGGGGTGAGCGCCGGCATGGGTTGCCATCCGACCCGCGAGGTGGCCCTCCTGCGCGCCCTGACCGAAGCCGCCCAGAGCCGCCTGACCTCGATCGCCGGCGCGCGCGACGACATGCCGCGGGCGCAGTACGCGGTGTCGCGCAACGCCGACGTCATCGAGCGGCTGCGCGCCGATCTCGCCGGCGATCGCCAAGGCCAGGGCGGGCGCAGCTTCCGCCAGGCCCCCAGCTGGGAGAGCGACACCTTTGACGACGACCTCCTCTGGCTTCTGGAGCGCCTGGCCGCGGTGGGGCTCGGGCAGGTGGTGGCGGTCGACCTCACCCAGGAGGGGCTGGGCATCCCGGTGGCGAAAGTGATCGTCCCCGGGTTGGAGCCGCTCACCGACGTGCCCGGCTACCAGCCGGGGACGCGCGCCCGGGCGGCCCTGGCATCGGCGGTATCGGAGGCGTCGGCAGCATCATGAGCCCCCCCGCGGTCTTCGTCTTCACCGGACCCACTCTTCCGGCGGAAGAGGGGCGGGCGCTCCTCGACGCGGTCTATCTGCCGCCGGTCTCCCAGGGAGACGTCTACCGGGCAGCCCGCGAGCGGCCGTGGGCGATCGCGATCGTCGACGGCTACTTCGGCCGGATCCCGGCGGTCTGGCACAAGGAGATCCTGTGGGCGATGTCCCAGGGGATCCACGTCTTCGGCGCCGCCAGCATGGGAGCGCTGCGCGCCGCGGAGCTTGCTCCCTTCGGCATGGAGGGGGTGGGGGCGGTGTTCGAGGCCTTCCGCGACGGCCTGCTGACCGACGACGACGAGGTGACGGTGGTGCACGGCCCGGCGACCTCGGGCTACCGGGCGCTCTCCGAGGCCCTGGTCAACATCCGCTTCACCCTGGAGGCGGCGGTCGCGGCCGGGGTGCTGCCGGAGACACCGGAGACCCCGGAGCAGACCCGGCAGGCGCTCCTGGCGCTCGCCAAGTCGACCTTCTACCCACAGCGGAGCTGGCCGGCGCTCCTCAAGAATGCGCAAGGCAAGGTGCCCGAGGCGGATCTCGCCGCCCTCGCCGCCTGGCTCCCCGGCGGCCGGGTGGACCAGAAGGGGCGTGACGCCCGCGCCCTCCTCGCCCACGTCGCCGCGCGTCGGGAGGTCGACCCGGCTCCCAAGATGGTGCGCTTCCGTTTCCAGCATACCGACGCCTGGGAGGAGGCGCGCCGCCAGGCCGCCGAGCGGCCGCTCGACGCCGCGGCCGGCGCCGACACCCTGCCCCCCGACGCCCTGCTCGACGAGCTGCGGCACGCCGGCGGTCCCGAGCGCTATCCGGCGGAGCGGGAGCGCGCCCTCTCTCGCGCCCTCGCCCTGGAGGTGGCGCGGCTCCAGGGCTTGAGCGCTCCGCCCGCCCGGATCGAAGAGACGGCCGACGCCTTCAGGCGCGCCCGCGGCCTCCACGAGCCCGAGGCCCTGGCGCGCTTCCTCGCCGAGCAGGGGCTCTCGCCCGAGGGCTTCTACCGCCTGATGCGGGACGAGGTGCTGGAGAGCCGGGTGCGCTCCCTGGCGGCGGCGGAGCTGCCCCACCATCTCCACGACCGGCTGCGCGCGAGCGGCGACTACGGCCCGCTGAAAACACGCTCGCGCGACAAGCAGGCGGCCCTCGCCGCCCGCGGCCTCGACAACCCGGCCGTGGCCGACTGCGATCTCCCGCTCCCCGAGCTCTGGCGCTGGTATTTCGAGGAGCGGCTGGGGAAGCCGGTTCCGGCCGACCTGGCTGTCTATGCGCGGAGCCTCGATCTCCCGGGGGAGGAGACGCTGCTGCGCACGGTGCTGCGGGAGCGGCAGTTCTGCCGGCTGAGCCGGTAGGTCGGGGTCCGGCGCCAGAAATGGGGAGCTGGACATCCGAAGGAGGGGACTTCAGAGGAAAAGTAGGGAGATCGGGAGCCGAAGTGGGGCCATCGAGAGGAAAAGTCGAGCAACCGAGGACAGAAGTAGGGCAACCCGGGACAGAAGTCGGGCCATCGAAGACAGAGATCGGGTATCCGAAGACCGATGTAGGGTAACCGAGGACGGGGATTGGGTAATTCAGGACAGAAGTAGGGCAACCGGGGACCGAAGTAGGGCCACCCAGGACTGAACGGGGCAAATGGGGACAGAAGCCGTGCCATCCGGGACGAAAGCAGGGAGCTGGAAGTCAGGGACACGGCTCGCGGCTGCCGGGACGCTACCTTAGAGCCCGCGCAGGGCAGGCACAGGGGC
>DASQPA010000104.1:0-21318 GCA_035644215.1 Thermoanaerobaculia bacterium | reverse complement strand
GGCGCCGCTCCTGAACGGCGGCCGGCTGGTGCTGTTCCCGGGGCGGATGGAGTCGCTGGACGACCTGGCGCGGGTCGTCCTGACCCATGGCGTGACCGCGGCCTGGCTCACCGCGGGGCTGTTCCACGAGATGGTGGACCGCCAGCTCGCGGGCTTGCGGCCGCTCACCCAGCTCCTCGCCGGCGGCGACGTGGTCTCGCCCGAGCACGCTCGCCGGGCTCTCGCCGCCCATCCCGGCCTCACCCTGATCGACGGCTACGGCCCGACCGAGGGCACGACCTTCACCTGTTGCCATGTCCTGACCGATCCCCGCCAGGTGGGGGAGAGCGTGCCGATCGGCCGGCCGATCGCCAACGCCCAGGCCTATGTGCTGGACCGGAGCCTTGCTCCCGTGCCGGTGGGGGCGTGGGGCGAGCTGTACGCCGGGGGACTGGGCCTGGCGCGCGGCTACCTGGGCCGGCCGGCCCTGACGGCGGAGAGCTTCATCCCGGATGCCTGGGGAGAAGAGGGGGGCCGCCTCTACAGGACGGGGGACCTGGTTCGCTTTCGGCCCGACGGTATCCTCGAATTCTTCGGCCGGCTCGACACCCAGGTGAAGCTGCGCGGCTTCCGCGTCGAGTTGGGAGAGATCGAGACGGCCCTGGTGGCGCTCTCCGGAGTTCGCGAGGCGGTCGTCGTGGCGCGTGAAGATATGCCCGGCGACCAGCGGCTGGTCGCCTACGTCGTCGGCGATATCGGCGATGTCGGCGATATCGCGGCCGAGGACCTGCGCCAGTCGTTGCGCCAGCGGCTGCCGGACTATATGGTGCCGGCCGCCTTCGTGCCTCTCGTGGCGTTGCCCCTGACCCGCAACGGCAAAGTGGACCGCCAAGCCCTGCCGGCTCCGGACTGGCAGCCCGCCGCAGAAGAGTATCTGGCGCCACGGACGCCGGTCGAAGAGGTCCTCGCCGACATCTGGGCCGAGGTCCTCGGCGTCTCCCCGATCGGGGCGAACGGTCACTTCTTCGACCTCGGCGGCCACTCGCTGCTGGCGACCCGGGTGATGTCGCGCCTGCGCGGCGCCTTCGGGGTCGAGCTGCCGCTGCGCGAGCTCTTCGAGGCCCCGACGCTCGCGGACCTCGCGGCGCGGGTCGAGGCGGCGCTCCGGGCCGGCGCCGGCCGGCTCGCTCCGCCGCTGGTCCCCCTGGCTCCCAGCCTGCGGCAGGGTCCTCTGCCCCTGTCGTTCGCGCAGCAGCGCCTCTGGTTCATCGATCAGCTGGAACCGGGCAGCCCGCTCTACAACGTCCCGGCGGCGCTGCGCGTCTCAGGACCGCTCGACTCTCCGGTTCTGGCGCTCGCCTTGAGCGAGATCGTACGTCGGCACGAGGCGCTGCGCACGATCTTCGCTGTACTGGAAGGCTCGCCGGTCCAGGTGATCCAGCCGGCGACCCCCGTCGCACTGCCCACCGTCGATCTGTCGGGACTGCTGGAAAGTGACCGCGCGGCGCTCGCCCTCTCCCTGGCCGGCGAGGAGGCCGTCCAGCCTTTCGATCTCACCGGTTCGCGCGGTGGTCCGCTGCTGCGCGCCGTGCTGCTGCGGCTGGCTGCGGACGACCATGTCGTCGTGCTCACCCTGCACCACATCGCGAGCGACGGCTGGTCGATGGGTGTCCTGGTTCAGGAGCTGACGGCCCTCTACGCAGCGTTTGCCGAAGGCCGACCCTCGCCCCTGCCGGAGCTGCCGGTGCAGTACGCCGACTTTGCGGTGTGGCAGCGTTCCTGGCTCTCGGGCGAGGTCCTGGAGGCGCAGCTCGACCACTGGAAAGAGCGGCTGGCCGGGGCGCCGGTGGTGCTGGATCTCCCCCTCGACCGGCCGCGCCCGGCGGTGCAGACCACCCGCGGCGTCCTCCGGCCGCTCCAGCTGCATCCCGGCCTGTCGGACGCGGTGCGCGAGCGGTGCCGCAAGGAAGGGGTGACCCCGTTCATGGCCCTGCTGGCCGCCTGGGCGGTCCTCCTGGGACGTCATGCGGGACAGGACGACGTGCTGGTGGGCGCGCCGGTCGCCGGCCGCGCCCGGCGAGAGATCGAAAACCTGATCGGATTCTTCGTCAACACCCTGGTGCTGCGCTCGGACCTCACCGGCAACCCGGGCTTCGGCGAGCTGCTGGACCGGGTGCGCCGGACGGCCCTCGATGCCTTCACCTATCAGGATCTGCCGTTCGAGCGCATCGTCGAGGAGGTGGTGGTCGAGCGGAGCCGGGCGGTCTCGCCGCTCTTCCAGGTGCTCTTCGCTCTCCAGAACGCCCCGCAGGCGGACCTCGCGGCGCCGGGGTTGGTGTTCTCGCCGCTCGACCTGTACACCGGCCTGGCGAAATTCGATCTCTCCCTGATCCTGCTGGAGGGTCCGGCGGGCTTCAGAGGGACGCTGGAGCACAACGCGGACCTGTTCGACGGCAGCACCGTGGAGCGCCTGCTGGCCCGTTTCGTGGCTGTCCTCGGGGCGGCGGTCGAAGATCCCGCGCTGCCCGTGGCCGACCTGCCGATCCTCCTGCCCAGGGAGCGGCAGCAGGCGCTGGTCGAGTGGAACGACACGCGCTCTGCCCTCTTCCCGGAAGGCCTGCATGAATTGGTCGAGGCCCAGGCCGACCGCTCTCCGGACGCCCTGGCCATCGTCGCCAGTGTCGGCGGTATCGCCGGGGAGGTCCACCTGACCTACGGCGAGTTGGATCGTCGCGCCGACCACCTGGCCCGTCGCCTGCGCGCGCTCGGGGTCGGCACGGACGTCCCCGTCGGCCTCTGTGCCGAGCGTTCGCTGGAGATGGTGGTCGGCATGCTGGGCGTCCTCAAGGCCGGCGGCGCCTACGTGCCGATCGATCCGGCCTATCCCCAGGAGCGCCTCGCCTTCCTCCTCGCGGATTCGGGCGTCCGGGTGCTGCTCACCCAGCGGCGCCTGGCGGACCGGCTGCCGTCGGGCAGGGAGCAGGTCGTCCTGCTCGACGGCGGTGAGCGGATCGACCGGACCGCCGGCGAAGTCGACGAGCGGCCCCGCGGCCGGGCGCTGCCGGAGAGCCTCGCCTACGTCATCTACACCTCCGGCTCGACCGGCGAGCCGAAAGGCGTCGCGGTGACCCACGGCGGCCTCTCCAACCTGGTCGCCTGGCAGCGCCGGCTCCTCGCCATCACGCCGCGCGACCGGACCACTCACCTGGCCGGGCCGGCCTTCGACGCCACGGTGCTCGAGATCTGGCCCTACCTGGCGGCCGGTGCTTCGATCGAGGTGATCGACGACGAGACCCGCCTGCAACCGGCGGCTTTAGGCGCGCGTCTGGCGGCCGCGGGGGTCACCCTCTGCTTCCTGCCGACGCCGCTCGCCGAGGCGCTGCTCGCCAGCTGGACCGCCACTTGGACGCCGCCGGCCGGCCTTGCCTTGCGCACCCTGGCGACCGGCGGCGACCGCCTGCGACACCTGCCGGAGCGCCCGCTGCCGTTCGCGCTGGTGAACCTCTACGGTCCGACCGAGAGCACGGTGGTGGCCACGGCGGCGGCGCTCGCGGTCGCCGGCGAGGCTGCGGCGGCGCTGTTGCCGCCGATCGGCCGGCCCATCGACGGCCTCTGTGTCCACGTCCTCGACGGCGCGCTGCGGCCGCTGCCGCCGGGGGTGGCGGGAGAGCTCTGTATCGCCGGCCGCGGCGTGGCGCGCGGCTATCTCGGCCGCCCCGAGGAGACCGCCGCGCGCTTCGTCCCCGACCCTTGGAGCGGGGAGCCGGGCGGCCGGCTGTACCGCACCGGCGACCGCACGCGCCACCTGGCGGACGGCCGGTTGGAGTTCCTGGGCCGGATCGACCGGCAGGTCAAGCTGCGCGGCTTCCGCATCGAGCTGGGCGAGATCGAGACGGTGCTGGGCCGGCACCCGGAGCTGCAGGAGGCGGTGGTCCTGGCGCGCGAGGACCGCCCCGGGGACGGGCGCCTGGTGGCCTACGTGGTGGCGTCGGGGGACCGCCGTCCGGAGGCCTCTGAGCTGCGGTCGTTCCTCGCCGAGCGCCTGCCCGAGCCCATGGTGCCGGCGGCGTTCGTGGTGCTCACCGGCCTGCCGCTCACCCCCAACGGCAAGGTGGACCGGCAGGCGCTGCCGGCGCCGGAGCCATCGGCGCCGGTCTCCCAGGCGATGCCGCGCACGCCGGTCGAAGAGCTGCTGGCGGGGATCTTCGCCGAGGTTCTGGGCCTCGAGAGAGTGGGGATCGAGGACGACTTCTTCGGCCTCGGCGGTCACTCCCTGCTCGCCACGCGCCTGGTGTCACGCCTGCGTGAGGTCTTCGGCCTGGAGCTGCCTCTCGGGCTGATCTTCGAATCGCCGACGGTGGCGGCGCTGGCGGAGAAGATCGCGACGCTCTCCGCGGGAGAGCCGGCGCCCCGCATCCTGCCGCTGCCGCGCGCGGGCGATCCGCCGCTCTCCTTTGCCCAGCAACGCCTCTGGTTCCTCGATCGCCTGGCACCGGGGAACCCGTTCTACAACGTCTACGGAACGGTCCGACTGACCGGCCGGCTCGCGGTCCCCGCCCTGCAGCAGGCCTTCCAGGAGATCGTCCGCCGCCACGAGGCCCTGCGCACGACGTTCCGCCTGGCGGACGGACGGCCCGTCCAGGTGATCGCCCCGCCACCGCGGGTCGCGGTGCCGGCCGTCGACCTCACGGCCCTTGCCGCGGCGGCCTGGAGCGCGGAGCTGGGGCGGCTTTCGCGCACCGAGGCGGTGCGCCCGTTCGACCTCGCAGAGGGCCCGCTGCTGCGGACCACGCTGGTCCGCCTGCGCGCCGGCGAGCATGCGCTGCTGGTGAGCCTCCATCACATCGTCTCGGACGGGTGGTCGGTGGGTATCCTCTTCAACGAGCTCACGGCGCTCTACGGCGCCTTCGCCGCCGGCGAGCATTCGCCGCTGCCGGAGCTGGCGATCCAGTATGCCGACTTCGCCGTCTGGCAGCGGCAGTGGCTGGCGGGAGAACGGCTCGAAGCCGAGCTCGACTACTGGCGGCGACGGCTCGACGGCATGCCGGAGACGCTGGCGCTGCCGTACGACCATCCGCGGCCGGCGATCGGGTCTTTCCGTGGCGCCGAGCAGTCGTCGGTGCTTGAGGCGGGGCTCGTGCGCCAGCTGTCCGCTCTCACCCGCCGGAGCGGCACGACCCTGTCGATGACGGTCCTCGCCGGCTGGCAGGCGCTCTTGAGCCGCGCCTCCGGGCAGGAGGACCTCGGCGTCGGCGTCGCCATCGCCAACCGCAACCGGCGCGAGGTCGAGGGCCTGATCGGCTTCTTCGTCAATACCCTGGTCCTGCGCGGCGACCTCTCGGGCGCGCCCGGGTTCGGGCAGCTGCTGGCCCGCGTACGGAATTCGGCCCTGGCCGCCTACGCCCACCAGGACCTGCCGTTCGAGCGCCTGGTCGAGGAGCTGGCCCCCGAGCGGGATGCGGGCCGCAATCCGTTGATCCAGGTGATGTTCGCCTACCAGAACTTCCCGCGGGCAGAAGCCGACGTGCGGGGGGTCGTCCTCTCCCAGCCCGAGGAGGGCCGGGTGACCGCGACCTCCGCCAAGTTCGACCTCTCTCTCTTCCTGGCCGAGGACGGCGACCGGCTCCGGGTCGCCCTCGAGTTCAACCGCGAGATCTTCGCGGCGACCACCATGCGGCGTCTCCTCGGCCGCTTCGAGAGCCTGCTGGCCGCGGCCGTGGAGCAACCGGAGACACCGGTTGCGCTCCTGCCGCTCCTCACCGCGGGGGAGAGGCAGCAGCTGCTCCTGGAGTGGAACGACACCGGCGCAGCCTATCCGGCCGCGGCGAGCCTCCCGGAGCTGTTCGCAGCCCAGGCCGCGAGCGCTCCCCATGCTGTCGCCCTGCTGTTCGGCGAGGGCGCGCTGTCCTACGGCGAGCTCAACCGGCGGGCCAACCGTCTGGCGCACCGCCTGCGCGGCCTGGGGGTCGGGCCGGAGAGCCGCGTCGGTCTCTGCCTCGAGCGGTCGTTCGAGATGGTGGTCGGTCTCCTGGGGATCCTCAAGGCCGGGGGGGCCTACGTGCCGCTCGACGTGGACTATCCGGGCGAGCGGCTGGCTTTCATGCTGGAAGACTCCGGGTTGCGCTGGCTGGTGGGCGAGGCGGCGACGGTGACGCAGCTGCCCGCACACCTGGTGGCGCGGACGGAGTGGGTACGGGTTACGGATCTCCCTGCCGGCTCTCGCGCTGACGATCCGCCGGTCGGGATCGGCGGGATCGGCGGCGATAGCCTGGCCTACGTGATCTACACCTCGGGCTCGACCGGCCGGCCGAAGGGGGTGGGCGTGCCCCACCGGGCCGTGGCCCGGCTGGTGCGCGGGACCGGCTACGCCGATTTCGGACCCGGCGAGGTCTTCGTGCAGTTCGCGCCGATCTCGTTCGACGCCTCGACCCTGGAGATCTGGGGCGCTCTCTTGAACGGCGCGCGGCTGGTACTACTGCCGCCGCACGCCCTGTCGCTCGACGAGCTGGGGCGGGCCTTCGAGCGCTACCGGGCGACGACCCTCTGGCTGACCGCGGGGCTGTTCCACCAGTTCGTCGAGCACCGCCTGGAGCTCCTGCGGCCGCTGCGGCAGCTCCTCGCCGGCGGCGACGCCCTCTCGGCGCCCCACGTCCGCCGGGTGCTCGCCGAGCTCCCGGGCACCCGGTTGATCAACGGCTACGGCCCGACGGAGAACACCACCTTTACCTGCTGCCACCCCATGCAGGGGCCGCAGCGCATCGGTGCCTCGGTGCCGCTCGGACGGGCGATCGCCAACACCGGGGTCCACCTGCTGGACCGCCATGGCGAACCGGTCCCGATCGGCGTCGCCGGCGAGCTCTGCACCGGGGGAGACGGCCTGGCGCGCGGCTATCTCGGCAGGCCCGAGCTGACCGCCGAGCGGTTCATCCCCAACCCGAGGAGCGGCAGCCACGGGGAGGCGCCGGGGAGCCGCCTCTACCGGACGGGGGACCTGGCACGCCACCTCCCCGATGGCAGGATCGAGTTCCTCGGCCGCATCGATCAACAGGTGAAGGTGCGCGGGTTCCGTATCGAGCTCGGCGAGATCGAGTCCCGCCTGGGCGAGCACCCGGCGGTGCTCGAGAGCGCCGTGCTCGTCCGCGAGGACGTCCCGGGCGACCGCGCCCTGGTCGCCTACGTGGTGCAGAACCCGGCCTACGAGGTCCGGGAGAGCGGGGCCGAGACCGAGCAGGTGGCGCAATGGAGCGAGCTCTTCGACGACCTCTACGGGCAGGAAGCTGCCGACGCCGATCCCACCTTCAACGTCATCGGGTGGAACAGCTCGTACACCGATCTGCCGCTCCCGCGGAGCGCGATGGAAGAATGGCTGGACGACACGGTCGAGCGGATCGCCGCGCTCGCGCCACGGCGCATCCTGGAGATCGGCTGCGGCACCGGCATGCTGCTCTTCCGGTTCGCTCCCGGCGCCGAGCGCTACGTGGGAACCGACGTGTCCAGCCAGGCCCTCCGCTACGTCGACAGCCAGCTCGACCGGCTGGGATTGGAGCGTTCCCGCGTCCAGCTCCTCCACGGCTCGGCGGAGCGGCTCGACGGCATTGCCGCCGACTCCTTCGACACCGTCATCGTCAACTCGGTGGTGCAGTACTTCCCGAGCGCCGACTACCTGGCCGCGGTCGTGGCGCGAGCCGTCGAGGTGGTCCGGCCCGGCGGCTCGATCTTCCTGGGCGACCTGCGCAGCCTGCCGCTCCTCGCCGCCTTCCACACCTCGGTCGAGCTGTTCCAGGCTGCGCCGGAGCTGCCGCTGCCGCAGCTGCGCCAGAAGGTGGAAGCCCGCCGCCGGCACGACAACGAGCTGGTCGTCTCCCCGTCCTTCTTCGCCGCGTTGCGAGAGCGCCTGCCGAAGATCGGCCGCGTGGAGGTCCACCCGAAGCGGGGCCATGCCCAGAACGAGCTGACCGGCTTCCGCTACCAGGTCGTGCTGCGGCTCGGCGAGCCGGAGGTCGCGGCACCGGGGGCGATCTCCTGGCCGATCTCCTGGATTGATTGGCAGGCGGAGAGCCTGACCCTGGCCGCCCTGGAGCGGCGCCTCGCGGAGAGCGGGGTGGCGGTCCTGGGCCTCCGCAACGTGCCCAACGCGCGGGTGGCCGCGGCCGCGGCCGCCACCCGGCTGCTCGATGCCGAGGAGACGGGGCTTACGACCGCCGGCGACCTGCGCCGCCGGGCGGCGGAAGCCGCGGCCGGCGCCGTCGATCCCCAGGAGCTCTGGGACCTCGCCCGCACACTTTCTTTCGAGGTCGAGCTCGGCTGGTCCTCTCCCGGCGCGGCCGGCTGCTTCGAGGCGGTGCTTTGCCGGCGCGACCTTCCTTCCGCTCGCCCGCACCCGCTCTCCGCCCTCCTCCCGGCGCCGGAGCCCGAGGGGAGGGGGCCGCTCGGCCGTTCCACCAACAACCCGCTGGAGGGGCGATTCGCCCGCTGGATCGCACCCGAGCTGCGCGCCTTCCTGGAGGAGCGGCTGCCCGAGTACATGCTGCCCTCGTTCTTCGTGCTGCTCGACGCCCTGCCGCTCTCTCCCAATGGCAAGGTGGACCGGCGGCGTCTGCCGGCGCCCGCAGTCATGCGCCCCGAGACCGGGGAGTCGCTGGTGGCGCCGCGCAACCCCACCGAGGCGGGGCTGGTGGAGATCTGGCGGGAGCTCCTGGGGATCGAGCGGATCGGCGTCGACGACGACTTCTTCGCGCTCGGCGGCCATTCCCTCCTCGCCACCCAGGCCGTGTCACGGGTGCGGCAGGTGTTCGGCGTCGACCTGCCCCTGCGCACCTTCTTCGAGGGGCCGACGGTGGCCGCGGTGGCGGGCGAGGTGGCGGGCCGGCGCCTGGCGGGGGAGGCGGCGGACGTGCCGCCGATCGTCCCGGTGCCGCGGGACGGGCGGCTCCCGCTCTCCTTCGCCCAGGAACGGCTCTGGTTCCTCCGCCGGCTCGATACCCGGACACTGGCCTACAACGAGGCGGCCGCCTTCCGCCTGGAGGGCCGGCTGGACGAGGCCGCCCTCCGCTTCAGCCTGGACGAAATCCTGCGCCGTCACGAGAGCCTCCGCACCACCTTCCCCGAGGTGGCGGGCCAGCCGGTGCAGAGGATCGAAGCTCCGGCGCCGTTCGAGATCCCGACGGTCGATCTCACCCGGCTCCCCGCGGCCGTCCGCGATGGCGAGGCCCGGCGGCAGGCGCTCGCCCGGGCCCTTCGCCCCTTCGACCTCGCCCGGGGGCCGCTGGTGCGCGGCCTCTTGACGCGCCTCGACGAGCGCCAGCACGCCCTCCTCTTCTCCTTCCATCACATCGTCTTCGACGGTTGGTCGACGGCGGTCTTCGTGCGCGAGCTGTCGGCTCTCTACGGTGCCCGGATCGCGGGCCGGCCGTCGCCGCTGCCGCCCCTGTCCCTCCAGTACGCCGACTTCGCCGCCTGGCAGCGGGCGTGGCTCCAGGGCGAGGTCCTCGAACGGCAGCTCGCCTACTGGCGGGAGCGGCTCGCCGGCATCGCCGTGCTCGGCCTGGCGACCGACCGCCCCCGGCCGATCCTCCCCGCGGCGCCCAGCGGCCAGCGGCTCGCCGTCGTCCCGCCCGCCTTGACGCGGCGGCTGCGCGCGTTCAGCCGGGAGCGCGGCGCCACCCCGTTCATGACTCTCCTCGCGGCCTTCCAGGCGCTCCTGCACCGCTATTCGGGGCAGGACGACGTCGCCGTCGGCTCCCCCATCGCCAACCGTGATCGCGGCGAGGTGGAGAGCCTGATCGGGTTCTTCGTCAACATGCTGGTCCTGCGCACCGACCTCTCCGGCGACCCGACCTTCGGGGAGCTGCTGGACCGGGTGCGGCAGGTCGCGCTCGGCGCCTACGCCCACCAGAGCCTCCCTTTCGAGAAGCTGGTCGAGGAGCTGCGGCCCGACCGGGACCTGCGGCGCACTCCGCTGTTCCAGGTCAGCTTCCAGCTGCTCAACGTGCCCGCCACGCCGCTCGACCTCCCGGGGCTCACCCTCGTGCCCTTCTCCTCCGCGGCCCGTTCGGCGAAGTTCGATCTCGACCTCGCGCTGCTCGAGGGGGAGGAGCAGCTCCGCGGGCCGCTCGACTACGACGCCGACCTCTTCGACGGCACCACCATCGAGCGCCTGCTGGCTCACCTCGACCAGCTGGTGGAAGGCGCCCTCGCGAGCCCCGGGAGCCGGCTCTCCGAGCTGCCGCTCCTGACCTCCGCCGAGCGCGGCCAGGTGGTGGGGGAGTGGAACGACACCCGCGCAGCCCTGCCGGCGGACCGGCGGCTGCACGAGCTGTTCGAGCTCCAGGTGCGGCGCCGGCCCGAGGCCGTCGCCCTGGCGTTCGAGGGGGAAGAGCTCCTCTACGGCGAGCTCGACGCGCGGGCCAACCAGCTGGCGCACCTCCTCAGGCGATGGGGAGTGGGGCCGGGCGTGCGGGTGGGCGTCTGCGCCGAGCGGTCGCTCGAGCTGGTGGTCGGTCTCCTGGGAATCCTGAAGGCGGGCGCCGCCTACGTCCCGCTCGATCCCTCGTACCCGCAGGAGCGCCTGTCCTTCATGCTGGCCGACGCGCGAGTCCCGGTCCTCCTCACCCAGGAACGTCTGCTGGCGGCCATCCAGCCGGACGCGGGAGCTGAGGCGGGCACTCCTGCACTGCGCGTCCTGTGCCTCGACGCGCAGTGGGAGGAGATCACCCGGGAGAGCACGGCGAGCGCCGAGAGCCCGACCGTCCCGGGCAGCGTCGACGAGCTGGCCTACGTGATCTACACCTCCGGCTCGACGGGCCGCCCAAAGGGCGCCATGAACAGCCACCGCGGCATCTGCAACCGGCTGCTCTGGCTGCAGGAGGTCGACGGCCTGACCGGCGACGATCGGGTGCTCCAGAAGACCCCGGTCTCCTTCGACGTCTCGGTCTGGGAGCTCTTCTGGCCGCTCGTCACCGGCGCCCGCCTGGTGCTGGCCCGCCCTGGTGGCCATCAGGACCCCGACTACCTGGTGCGGCTCCTCGGCCAGGCCGGGATCACCACGGCGCATTTCGTCCCCTCGATGCTCCAGGTGTTCCTGGAGGCGCCGGGGGTCGAGTCGCTGACCGGGCTCCGCCGGGTGATCTGCAGCGGCGAGGCGATGACCACCGCGCTCGAACGCCGCTTCGCCGCGCGCTTCCCGGCCGGGGCGGCGCCGGTGCTCTACAACCTCTACGGCCCGACCGAGGCGGCGGTCGAGGTCACGGCCTGGCGGTGCGCGCCGGGCGGCTCGCTCGCCGCAGTCCCCATCGGGCGTCCGGTCGCCAACACCAGGACGCTGGTTCTCGACGCGCACCTGGGACCGGTACCCATCGGCATTCCGGGCGAGCTCTATCTCGGCGGCGTGCAGCTCGCCCGCGGCTACCTCGACCGGCCGGAGCTGACGGCGGAGAAGTTCATCCCCGATCCGTTCGCCGATCCGGAGGACCGCGGAGCGCGCCTCTACCGGACGGGCGATCAGGTCCGCCGCCTTGCCGGGGGAGAGATCGTCTACCTGGGGCGCCTGGACCACCAGGTCAAGGTACGCGGTTTCCGCATCGAGCTGGGAGAGATCGAGGCGGCGCTCGCCGCCCTTCCCGGCGTGCGCGAGGCGGTGGTGGTGGCGCGGGAGGAGGCGCGGGGCGCGCCCGGAGATCGCCAGCTGGTGGCCTATTTCACCCGTACCACCGGGACCGGCGAGGTGGAGCTCCCGGTCGAGACGCTGCGCCGGAAGCTGCGCGACCGGTTGCCGGAGTTCATGGTCCCCGCGGCCTTCGTGCCGCTTGCGGCGCTGCCGCTCAACCCCGGCGGCAAGGTGGACCGGCGGGCCCTGCCGGCGCCGGACCGCAGCTCCGCCTCGGGCTTCGTGGCGCCGCGGACTCCGGCCGAAGAGGTCCTGGCGCAGATCTGGGAGGAGCTGCTCGGGCTGGAGCGCGTCGGGGTCCACGACAACTTCTTCGAGCGGGGCGGCCACTCGCTTTTGGCCGTCCTCCTGATGTCCCGCATCGAGCAGCGTTTCGGCAGGAGCCTGCCGCTCGCCACCCTGTTCTCGGCCCCCACCCTGGAGTCGTTGGCCGCTCTCCTCCACCAGTCCGCCGGCCCGGCCGGACGCTCCCCTCTGGTCGCCATCCAACCGCAGGGGGAGAAGGCGCCCTTTTTCTGCATTCATCCGGTCGGCGGCAACGTCCTCTGTTATCTGGACCTCGCCCGCCACCTGGCGCCGGACCAGCCGTTCTATGCCCTGCAGACCCCTGCGGCCGGAGACAACGGCGGACCTCCGACGAGCGTCGAGGCGATGGCCGCGCGCTATCTGCGCGAGCTGCGCCGGATCCAGCCGCACGGCCCCTACCGGCTCGGCGGCTGGTCCATGGGCGGCGCGGTCGCCTTCGAGATGGCCCGGCAGCTCGCGAGCGCCGGGGAGGAGCTGGAGCTCGTCGCCCTGATCGACACCCTGCCCCCGGCGGTGACGCCCGAGGCGGCGACGGAAGACGAGCTGGTGGCCTGGTTCGCCCAGGATCTCGCCCGCCTGCTGGGGTACGAGGTGGGGATCGACCCCGAGGAGCTGCGGTCTTTACCGGGGCGCGAGAAGCTGGCCCACGTCACCGAGCTCGGCCGCGCCACGGGCCTGTTGCCCGAGGGTTTCGGCCTCGCCCAGGTGGTGCCGCTCTTCGAGACCTTCGCAGTGAACCTCCAGGCGAGCCGGTCCTACGTCTCCGGACCCTACTCCGGGAAGGTGACCCTGTACTTCTCGGCGCAGACCTTCGCCGCCTACGGTCCGGAGCTGCTCGCCGGCTGGAGCCGCCTGGCGCAGGGCGGGATCGAGACGCGGACGCTCCCGGGCGACCACTACGGCCTGCTCCGCCGGCCTCAGGTCGAGCTGCTGGCGCGGGAGCTCACGGTGCGCCTCGCCTCAGCGGAGCGCACGCCTCAATGGAGCCGGAACAGGGAAGAGGGCTCCCCTCTCGTCGCCTTGTAGGCCGGCCCGAGAATGGCGGGGAGGGAGACGAGCGCGATGATGCCGGGCACGACGAGGAAGACGAGGGGATCGTGCGGGTTCACGTCGAAGAGGAGGCTCGACAGGCCCTTCGCCAGACCGAAAGCGCAGGCGAGCCCCGCGAGCAAGCCGAGGCCGAGGAGCGCCATTCCTCTCCACGTGAGAAGCCGCAGGAGGTCGGACGGATGGGCCCCCAGGGCCATGCGGACGCCGATTTCGAAGCTCTGCCGGCGCACCGAGTACACCAGGACCGAGTAGATCCCGATGATCGCCAGGCCGAGCGCCGAGGAGGCGAAGAAGATCAGCAGCAGGGCGTTGAGCCTGCCGCCGGCTTCCTCGTCGCGTCGCCGTTCCTGCAAGGTCTGGACGTCGTAGATCGGGATGTTTGGCGCGATCGTCCGCAGGACGTCGCTCAACTGCTCGCGGGCCTTGCCGCCGTCCCCACGGAAGGTGAGGAGAATCGACGTGGTCCGCGCCCGCATCTGGAAGAGGGGGAAGTAGACGTCGTGGCGAAAGCTGAACTCCGCCATGAGACGCCCACGCTGATCGACGTCGGCGACGACGCCGACGACCTCGAACCAGACGTTGTGGGGGGCTCCCACCCAGAAACGCTTGCCGAGGGGACTCTGGGACGGCCACATCGCCTCCGCCAGGGAGTGGCTGAGGATGGCGACCCGGGGACGTCCCACCTGGTCCTCTTCGGTGAAATCACGCCCCGCGAGAAAGGTGAACCGCAATTTCCCCAGGAGATGGGGGGACATCCGGTGCTCGTAGACCCGAACCTTGTCCTCCGGCGCCTCGAGAGAGTGTCCTTCCGGCACCAGGAACTGGGCGAAGATCGCGGCACCGATCATCCCGGGAGCCCAGAGACCCGCGTCCTCCACGCCGGGAATGGCGTGCGCCCGTGCGAGGATCTGCCGGTACAACCGGTAGACCGGCTCCTCCGTTCGGTACTCGTTGACCGGCAGCTCGAAGCGGGCGGAGAGGACGTGATCGACCCGGAACCCCGGATCGCTCCTCGCCAGCGCATAGAGGCTCTTGCTCACGAGGCCCGCCCCGATCAGGAGGACGACCGCGAAGAAGACGGCCGAGACGACGAGAGCGCTGCGGGTGAAAGCCATCCCCGACGAGTGGCTCTGCCCCTTGTTTTCGGCCTGCAGCTCTTCCTGGAGGTTCACCTTCAAGCTGGCCCTCGCTGGAATCAGACCGCTCAGGAAGCTGATCAGGATCGAGAGCGCCACCACGGCTCCCAGGGCGCGCAGGTCGACCGAGAAGCGGAGGAAGTCCGGCAGGTTGAAGGCATGGTTCCCGATGTCGTCGAGCAGACGGACGGCGAAAAACGCCGTGCCGACCCCGAGCAGAGCGCCCCCCAGACAGAGGATCGCACCTTCGAGGACGAACTGGCGGATGAGGCGGAATCGGGTGACCCCCAGGGCCAGCCGCAGAGCGACCTCCTTCCGTCGTTCCACCGCCCTGACCAGGAGGAGGTTGACGACGTTGGTGCAGCCGATGAGCAGGACGAGAGCCGCCCCGACGAGCAGAATCAGCATGGACAGACGCATGCGGTCGAAGTCGAACTGGTAGGTCCGCAACGGTTGGACGCTCGCCCGATACCCCTGGTTGGTGTTCGGGAAGGTGGTCTCCAACCGGGCTGAGATCGAACGCAATTCCTGCGAGGCCTGCTCGACGCCGACCCCCGGCCGCAGGCGCGCGAACGCCGCCAGCCAGCGCACCCTCCGGTCCTCGACATAACCCTCCCGTTGCGTCAACCTGGACAGGGTCACCGGAATGTAGACGTCCAGGTTCTGGTAGACGTCGCGGAAACCCTTGGGCAGGATTCCGATGACCTGGAACGGCAGACCCTGGATCTGGACGCCCTTGCCGAGGATCGCGGGATCGCCGCCGAAGCGGCGTTGCCACACGCCGTGGCTGAGCACCGCGACGGCCTTAGGGTGGAGCCGGTCGTCCTCCTCCGGCCGGAAGCTCCTTCCGCGAGCCGGACGGATTCCCAGAAGGTCGAAGTAGGAGGCGGAAACGAAGCCCGCCTCGACGCGCTCGGCGCGATCGCCGCCGGTCAGATTGAGCTCCTGGTTGTTGGCGTTGATCGAGATCTGCTGCAGGGTCCGGCTCTGCTCCCGCCAGGACAGGACGTCCAGGTAGGAGATGGGGGAGGCGGAGCCGTCCGTCTCCAGTCGCATCTTGATCACCACGAGACGATTCCAGTCCTTGTAGGGGAGCTCGCCGAGCAGCACGGAGCTCGCGATGCTCAGGATCGTCGTCGTCGAACCGATGCCCAGGGCCAGAATGATCAGGATGGAGAAGGAGAGGCCGGGCCTCCTTAACAGGGCTCGCCAGGCCTGGCGGAGATCGTGTCGGATCATGCCTACTTGGGCGCCAGCCGGAAATGGTCGACCCGCAGCTCTTTGCCCTTGTAGTAGACCGCCCAGTCGCTCTCCACGCGGTCGGGCTTGAACTGCACCGTGCCCGCATGGAGGTGGCCGTCCTGGGCCGGGTCGAGATTGCTCCCGCCGGCGAAGGCGAAGACCAGGCGATCCGGGGTGCTCGCCGCGGTGTCGAGGCGCAGGTGCGGCTGGTTGGCCACGCAGTAGTGGGTCGCCACGAGATGTCCCTGGTCGAGGTAGAAGACCGAGATCATCTGGCGCGGTGTCCCCGGGTGCTGGATCTCCATGACGGCGTTGCCGGTCCGCTCGTAGCGCACCGCCGTATCCGGGCTTTCCGGCGCCCCCTGCCAGGTGCTCAAGGACCGCAGACGCTCCAATGCCGCTTTCTCGTCGAAGGGAGCGGCGCCCTCCGCGTGGACCGTGCGCGACGCCAGGGGGAGTGTGAGGACCAGAAGGGCGAGAATGCCCACTTTCGTTCGGTTCATCGCTTGCTCTCCATACGCACGGAAAGGGCCAGTCTAGACTGGCCCTTTCCCCCAATCAAACTGGACGACCGCTTACGGCTCGCGGAGCCTAGACCGGCGTTGCCGCATAGACCGGCATCCGCTCCTCGTACTCGTCGTCGTCGCGGAACGTCGGAGCGTTGTTCTGGTGCCGGGTCTGCCGGAAGATCTCCTCCTCCGTGCCGCGGTTGAAGGTCCGGCGTCCTTCCATGATGTCCGGGACCTCCTGGATCAGCTCCAGGTCGAGCGCCTTCTGCGTCACCTCCGCGACCTTCTTCTCCGCGTCCTGCCGGGAGAGGTCGAAGAGCTTCGTCATGACGTGGACGATGTCCTTTTCGTTGTGGTAGCCGTCGAAACGGTACATGATCTCGAAGTACTGGGCATCGAGCTTCATGGCGTTCAAGAAGGAGTCGGTCTTGCGCTGCTCCTCGGGGACGTTCGGGTTGTAGAGCAACCCGCCCTCTCCCGTCTTCCAGACCTGAACGCCCTTGCGCCGGCGGTACTTCACCCCGGGGGAGACCGTGCCGCCGGAACGATAGAGATAGCGGCAGATGGTGAGACCCTCGGTGATCTCGTCCTTCGTCAGGTACTCGGTCTCGTGCGTCGGCTCGTCGAGCTGGGAGTAGCGATAGTAATCGTCGTTCAGAATCCGCAGGCCCATCTTCTCGGGCTCTTTGTAGTAGATCGTTCCGGGGTAGGGTTTGAACGAGAAGGCCCGGATAGCGTGCGGCTGGATCTCGGCGAGCGACTGGATGGTGCGCATCTCGTCGTTGAAGGTGCACTTCGGCATGCCGAAGATCACGAAGGCCAGGGTCCGGATGCCGACCTCCTTCGTCATCTCGAAGGCCCGCTGGATGTGGCGCAGCGAGTGGGCGCGGTTGACCGCCTTCAACGCCTCCTCGGCGAACGTCTCGACGCCGTAGGCGACGAGGTCGCAACCCGCGCGGCGCATCGATTCGAGCGTCGGCCGGTCGATCGCTCCCACCGTCGTCATGCACGGCCAGAGGAAGTTCAGCTTCTCGGCGACCATCGCGTCGCAGAGGTCGCGCACCAGGTGGCGGTCGACGGTGAAGATGTCGTCGACGAAGTACATGTAGTTGAAGCCGTACGACTTCGCCTGCTTGAGCTCCTCGATGACGTGCTCCACCGGCCGCTTGCGGACGCCGTTGCCGTGCGTCAGCGAGGTGGTGCAGTAGGGGCACTTGTGGACGCACCCACGAATGAGCTCGGTGATGTAGCGCTCGTTGCGCGCCACGTAGCGGTCGAGCGGCAGGAGGTCGAGCGCCGGCAGGATCTTCTCGTTGAGGTCGGCGGCCCGGAAAGCCGTCGTCTGTACGTACTTGCCGTTCCTGTCGGTGAAGGCGATGCCGTCGACCGCATTGGGATCACGGTCGTTGAGCATCATGTCGACCATTGCGCTGATGTGATATTCGGACTCGCCAACGGCGATGAAGTCGATGTCCTTGCTCCGTTTCAGGGCGCCCTCGGGATCCTGCGACACGTAGGTCCCGCCGACGAAGACCGTGATGTCCGGCCAGCGCTCCTTGATCATCTTGGCGCTCTTGCACACCATCGGATAGCTGTAGGTCGAGCGATTGCAGATGCCGATCGTCCGCGGCTGGCGCACGGCGATCTCGTCGAGCATCTCCTCGTAGCTCATCTCGGTGACGGAGGCGTCGAGGATCTGGACCGAGAAGCCGTCCTGCCGAAGGATCGTCGCCAGAATCGCCAGGCTGCGGGGCGGATCGAGCATCTGGTATTTGAATGGGGCCGTGAGCCGGTAGGGCGGCATGATCAGCAGGACGTCGAGGCTCATATCACTCTCCAAAAGACGTTCAGTCCGTGGATTCGGTGACGGCGATGAGGGAGGGTGGTGTGGAGCCCGAGGGCTCCACACCACAAAAACGTCTAGTACCCAACACCTACCGGCAGAGCGTTCTCATTGACGATCGGCTCCATGAGCTTTCCTCCTATCGGAAAGGGTTGTGATATGGCCTGCTACCCCCTCCCCACGATAGAGAGAGAGCCAGGACACAAATTGATTGCGGAGGGAGTGCAACGAGAGAACGGGGCGAGACGGTCAGCAGGCGGTTCATGGTTGATGTCGATCCATACCCCACACCGTTCTTACTATTTGGTCAAGGTAGCACCTCTCTATCGTGGAGTCAACCGATTTTCGCAGATTCATCGGGTGGCTCATTTGCGCAGAAGTGTTGCAATTGCGCGCCTTGTCCCTGCGGTGGAGGAACTGTCGACGGCCGTTGTCACATTCCGGCCGGGGCCGGGAAAATGCCTGCGGCGCCATCGACAAGGGCGATTCCCAGCAACTAGAATGGCTTCGGGTTGCCACCTTTATTCAGTAACTTAATTTTAATGGTTGGACTCTGATCAAGAATCACTACGAACTCTCCGTGTGGGACTTGACGGACCTGCTCGCCGAGCCCTGCGGCGAGGTCGCCTCCCACCGTCTCGCGGCGCTCGCCGAAGCCGTCGCCGCGTTCGAGGGGTGCCGGGAGCGGCTCTCTCCCCGCCTGTCCCCGGCCGAGCTGGTCGACGTCCTCGACCGCTATGCGGCGCTGGTCGAGGAGATCCGCATCCTCTCGTCGCACGGCACCCTCTGGGTTTCGGCGGACACCCGTCTGCGGGAGGCCCAGAGCCACCGCGGCCGCATCCAGCAGACCCTGACCGGCCTTTACAACCGCATCCTCTTCGTCGAGCTCTGGTGGAAGTCGCTCCCCGCGGCCGAGGCCGCGGCTCTCCTCCCCGCCGCCCCCCCCTGGGGCGACTACCGCTATTTCCTCGAACGGCTGCGCCAGACCACCCCCTACACCCTGGACGAGCGGTCCGAGCAGATCGTCAACCGGAAGGACGCGAACGGCAGCAAGTTCCTCGTCACCCTCTGGTCGATGCTCAACAACCGCTTACAGTTCGAGCTCGCCCTGCCCGGCGCTCCGGAAGGGGAGAGGAAGACGCTCTCCCGCGCCGAGGTGATGAGCTACGTCTTCTCCTCCCAGGCGGAGCTGCGCGCCGCCGCCTACCGGGAGCTCGGCCGGGTCTACGAGCGGGAGGCGGCCGTCCTCGGGCAGATCTACGTCAGCCTGATGCGGGACTGGCACTGGGAGAAGGTCGAGCTGCGCGGCTATCCCCAGCCGATCGCGGCGCGCAACGTCGCCAACGACCTGCCGGACGCGGCGGTCGATGTCCTCCTTCAGGTGGTGCGCGAGAACGTCTCGCTCTTCCACCGCTACTTCCGCCTGAAGGCGCGCTGGCTGGGGGTCGAGCGACTGCACCGGAACGACCTCTACGCCCCGCTCGCCACCGTGGACCGCCAGATCCCCTACGGCGACGCGGTGGCGACGGTCCTCGACACTTTCGCCCGCTTCTCGCCGGTCTTTGCCGGCAACGCCGAGCGGGTCTTCGCCGAGGGCCACGTCGACAGCCGGCCCAACCCGGGGAAGTGGAGCGGCGACTTCTGCTCGGCGGTCGTCCCCCGGCTCACCCCCTGGGTGCTGGTCAACTACACCGGCCGGGCGCGCGACGTCCTGAACCTCGGCCACGAGCTCGGGCACGCCATCCACAACCTGCTCGCTTCCGGCCACTCGGTGCTCACCCAACAGCCCAGCCTCGCCCTGGGGGAGACGGCGTCGGTCTTCTGCGAGACCCTGGTCGCCGACCGCCTGCTCGCCCTGGAGACCGACCGCGAGGTCCGCCGCGAGCTCCTCGCCATCTCGCTCGACAGCATCTATGCCACCGTCCAGCGCCAGGCCTACATGGTGCTCTTCGAGCTCGCCGCCCACGAGGCGATCCGGCAGGGCGCCTCGCTCGACGAGCTGGGCCGGCTCTACCAGGCGAACCTCGCCGAGCAGTTCGGGGAGAGCGTCGTCCTGACCGACGACTTCCGCTACGAGTGGCTGGGGATGCACCAGATCTTCCACAGCCCCTTCTACTGCTACGCCTACAGTTTCGGGCAGCTCCTCACCCTGGCGCTCTACCGGCGCTACCAGGAGGAGGGCGAGAGCTTCCAGGAAGGCTACCTGAAGCTCCTCTCCTACGGCGGCTCGGCGCCGCCGCAGCAGATCCTCGAAGAGGCCGGGATCGACATGCTGTCGATCGATTTCTGGCGCGGTGGGTACAAAGTGATCGAGGACCGGATCGCCGAGCTGGAGGCGCTGGAGGGCTGAGGATCCGAGCGAGGTAGGCACCCCTCGGCTGCGGGATCGTGCAGCGCTTCCTGCCGATGTAGCTACAACTGGTATATACTCAGGCCGGAGGTGATCATGGCGCAGCATGCCAGACTGTTCAAGAGTGGCGGAAGTCAGGCAGTCCGGCTGCCGAAAGAGTTTCGCTTCGAGGGGGAGGAAGAGGTTCTCATCTCGCGACAGGGAGAGCGTGTGATCCTGGAGCCCGTGAAGCGAACCTGGAGCCGAGAGTTCCTCGAGCTCCCAGGGTCCGCAGCCGACTTCCCCTATCCGGAAGAGCCAGCGCCAGCCGAGCTGGGGCCCGATCTCGACTCGTGAAGTACCTCCTGGATACTAACGTCTGTGTCGACTTCCTGAACCGGCATCAGGGTATCGTGGAGCGTATCCAGAGCTCCTCACCGGAGGATCTCTGCCTGAGCTCTATCGTGGTCGCCGAGTTACGCTACGGAGCGGACCGCAGCAGACGGAAAACGCAGAACCATGATCGGCTCGATCTCCTCACGGCCGAGATCCAATGCGTGGATTTCGACCTTGCCGCGGCGCGGGTCTACGGCCGCATCCGATCCGATTTGGAGGCAGGGGGCTTGCCGATCGGACCCTACGACATGATGATCGCGGCGCACACCCTTTCCCTGGGGCTCGTTCTCATTACTGACAACGAGAGGGAGTTCCGGCGAGTGGCAGGGTTGAAGATCGAGAATTGGCGGCAGGCCGGCGCCTGACTTTCCCCATCCTGAGGAGGAGATGGGGTCTCCTCCTCCAGCACCGTCGGCGGGGTTCTCCGCGGCTGGATCTCCGCGGGAGATGGATCTCCGAGCTACGGGCGCCTGTCGTGAGAGGCCCCCACCGCCTGCTACCGCGTCCCTCCCCCCTGGGCGGGGGGCGGTTGGATCAGGGGGGAGGCCAGGAGGGGGGCGGTTCGAAGGTATAGACCGGATCGGCGAAGGCGGTAGAGACGTTCCCAGGTCCTGAACGATATCCTTTGCAGTCCACGGAGACCGCGGGACGTCTCCGCATAGGGTTGTCGTCCCCTACACGCCTCATCCCTCTCTCGGCAGGCCGGGCCGGGGCGTTGCCCCGGCTGAGACGGGCCGCGGTCCCCGTGGACTTCGGGGCGATATCGTTCAGGACCTGGCCCGTCTCTACCGCCTCCGGCCACCGCTCGCGTCACGTGACCCTCGGTAGCGGCAGCCCCCTACGCCGGCAGCTTGGCAATCGCC
>DASQPA010000103.1:0-61751 GCA_035644215.1 Thermoanaerobaculia bacterium | reverse complement strand
GATTAGCCTTCCACTGACCGACACGTGTGTTTCCCTGGGAGCGCCGGCGTCCTCGCCGGCTTCTCCTTTCCTCCCCCGCCGACAATTTTTATCCACTACGACTGTCGATCTCTGTCTGCCTTTCACGAGCGCTCTGCTGTAAGTATCGATTATTAAAAGAACTGAGTTTTGGCACGGACGCTGCTCTGTCCTGACGCGGACGGTCGTTCGTAAAGACCGCGTGAAAAGCGAGTTTCCTCGTCGTGGCGGAGCTTTGCTTCAACGCACGAACGATCATGACCGGAGAGGAGGCATTGATCGATTCCGCGCTGTAACAGCATTGTCGTGTCCTTGTCATAAACCTTTACGTTTTTGACTCGTGGGAGGAAGTGTGTATGTCGAAGGAAAACGTTGCAACCCGCAAGGGAGAAGCCGGCTTCTCGTTGATGGAGTTGATGATCGTCCTCGCCATCGTGAGCGTGCTCGCCGCGGTCCTCGTCCCCAACTTCCAGCGCCACCTCCAGGCGGCCCGGGTCGGCGCGGCCGTCTCCGACCTGCGCTGCATCCAGGGCGCGCTCAGCCAGTATGAGCTCAAGAATCCCGACGCCCCCATCCCGCTGGACCTGTCCAACTACGCAGCCGTCGCCGCCCTGAGCTCCGACAACGGCTGCTGGATGCCGCCCGATGGCGACCCGTTGAACCCGCGCCGGCCGTGGGACCCCTATCTCTGGGCCTGCACGATCTGGATCAGCGGCCACGCCCAGATCGTCCCTTGCGACGCGCTGATCCCGCAGCCGCAAGGCGGTCAGCTTTCGCCGCAAGGCTATGAGCTCTTCGTCCGCACCCGGAACGTGTCGCCCGAGTACCCGGGCGCGGTGGTGTCCCTCTCCTCCGACCGCGGCATCCACGTCTATACCGCGGCCCAGGCGCAACTCCAGACCGCCGCCCTGCATCCCTAGTCGCCCGGCTCGCCGGTGAGGGGTGGTACCGCCCCTCACCGGTTTCGCCGGAAGGTCGCTGGGCGGGGGTATCTCATTTGACAGCGCACCGGTAGTGGTATCCTTGCCATGGCCTCCTCCAGGGCCCCTGTCGAGGAACCGGTTATGCCGAGAAGCGCGACGCAAAAGCTTGAGGATCTCAACCGCAGGATCACCATCGATCCTGAGGTTTGCAATGGCCGGCCGACCCTGCGCGGGAAGCGGATCACGGTCCAGACCATCCTCGAGTTCCTGACCGCCGGCGAAAGCCGCCGGGAGATCCTACGGCAGTATCCCTCGCTGGAATCCGCGGACATCGACGCCTGTCTGGCCTTCGCCACGAAGCTGATGAGCCACGGCTTCGTGTTCCAAAAGCTCGCCTGAGTGGCCAAGTACCTCATCGACGCCAACCTGCCGTACTACTTCTTGCTTTGGCGGGCACCTGGCTACCTGCATCTCAGGGACGTGGACGACGAAATGTCGGACGCGGACGTCTGGAGCTATGCCCGGGAGGGCGACTGGACCATCGTCACAAAAGACGCTGACTTCTCGAACCGGGCCATGCTCGAACCGCCGCCGCCGCGCGTCATCCATATCCGCCTCGGGAACATGAAGATGCGCGACTTCCATCGTGCCATCGGTCGGGCCTGGGTCCAGGCCTGTGCCTTGAGCGAGCGATGCAGGCTCGTCTCAATCTTCTGGGATCACATTGAGGGAATCGATTAAGAGGTGCTTGGCGATTCGCCGCCCTCCAATCTCCGGTGAAACCGCTCCGAGAAGCCTTTGAGGGCTCGCCCAACGAATTCGAGTCGGAAAAAATGTGTCATGAGCCGGAAAGAATCCGCGCGGACCCGCTTTGAGAGCCCTCGGAGAGGGGCAAATTCCTTTTACCCTCACTTTGCAGAGGTTTGCAGCGGCCGGAAATGTCTTCGCGGTGGCTGCAAGGGAGAGAGTCGGGGCGAAAATGGATTTCGAAGGGCTTCGAGAGAGAGTCCCCGGCAGGGAATGGTCAAACCCCGAAGGGGGAAGCCTGATCCCTCCGGGGGATTGCCGGTTCCCTGCATGTACTTGAGAAATCCCTGTTGGGGATAGGGGAATCCCTCGGGGGGAAAGAGGGATCCCTGGGAGGGATTGGAGGTTCCCTGGGAGGGTTTTGGCTCTCCCTGGCGGGGAAGGAGGATACCCTCCGGGGGCAGCGTCATCGGCTGCTGCCGCCGCGAACCCTCAAGAAGGAGTCGATGCGCTCGCCTGCGCCTTTGCGCCGGCACGAGATCCTCCCCTCCACCGCCATCTTCTCAGAGCGTCCTCCTGAGCGCAAGGAAGGATCTGGAGGAGGGTAGTCGAGTCGTCAGGAGTCGGCCCCAGCCCGCCGGAAGAACCACCGGTAGAGCCGCCGCAGGGCGGGGCGGGCGGTGAACCGCTGGTAGAGGCGCCAGGTGGTCGTCCCTTGCAGGGCGGCGAGCTCGGCGCGCAGGGCTGCCGCCTCTTCTTCTGCCTTGGCCTTGCCTCCGGCCTCGGCCTGGGCCGCGGTCAGCCGGGCCTGGAGCTGCTCCCGTTCTTCTTGCGCCGCCGCCAGCTCGGCGGTCTGGCGGTCGACCCGCTGCCAGAGGGTGTTGCGGTCGATGAGCAGATCCCCGCGTTCTTTTAGATAGGGGTTGAGCCAGCGCAGGTAGGCCGCGACCGCCCGGCCTTCGGCCTCGGGGTCGGCCTCCTCGGGGGCGGGCGCGGCCAGCGCCTGGGCGTAGACCTCGACCAGGCGGTCGATCGCGGCGTCGAGGCCGGCTTCGGCGCGAATCCGGTCGCGGACCCTGGCGGCGTCCTCCGGGTCGTAGCGTTCGATCTGGGCGAGGAGCGCCGCCGGCCGGACGGGCTCGGTCAGGGTGCGAAAGCCGAAATTCTGCGGCCGCAGGCGATCGAAGTCCGCCGCGGTCACCAGCGGCCCGCAGCCGGCGGCGTCGCAGAGGACGACCGCGCAGCCCACGGCCAGGGCCTCCAGGGCGGCGCGCGCCTTGGCGAAGACCAGGTCGTAGGCGGGGAGCAGCTCCTCGGGACGGGGGCAGGGCCGGCCGCTGGCGATCCCCGCCACGTCGAGGGCGAGCCCGGCCTGGTCGCAGGCCGCCTGGACCGCGGGGAGGAACGTCGCCTCCGAGGCATTGTTGCTGAAGGCCAGCGCCCGCCCGGGGCGCCGGGGCAGGGGCGGCCGGGGGTGGAAACGGGCGAGGTCGACGAAGTTCCAGAGGGTGCTGATCCGCTCCGGGGGGATGCCTCCCTCGGCGGTCAGCCGTTCGCGGGTCGCCTCGTCGACCGCCACGTACCGCCGCAGGCGCGGGAAGCGCGGCGGGCTCTCCTCCCAGGGCAGGGCGCCGTGGCAGACGAAGATCCCGGGGACCTTCGGAAAGTGGAGGAGGGCGGTCATCGTCTCCAGGTGGTGCTGGCCGTGGATCAGATCAGGAGGGCCGGCGGCCGCGAGGGCCGCCAGGTCGTCGGAGACCGGGATGCCGGCGGTGCGGAGCTCGGCCGCGAGGTCGCCCAGGACCGGACTCCAGGCCAGCGGCTGGTGCCCTCGGGCGAGCAGGGCGCGGGCCACCTCCAGGACGTACAGCTCGGAGCCGGTACGGTGGGCGAGCGAGGTGTTGGTGAAGAGGATCCTCACCGGGCAGGCGGGCGATAGAACGACGGCGCCGGCGTCCCCCGGAGGAGGCCGCGGACGCCCAGGTCCTCGTGCAGCGCCGGCCAGTGGATGCGGTCGCCGTCTCCCACCAGTTTCCAGCCCTGGCGCTCTTCGGATGTGGCCTGGAGCAGCTTGGGGAACCAGGTGAGCGGCACGAGGAGGGTCCGGCCGTCGGCGAGCCGCACGACCAGCTCGTTCTCCGTGAATTCCACGCTCTTGGCGCGCCCGGCGACTTCGACGGCTAAGGTATCCATGGGCTCAGTATCCCCCCGGAGGGGCGCCGGGACAAGTAGACGAGGCCGGCAGAGTTGACGGCGGAGCGGATACAGCCTAGTCTTCAAATGGAGGCTTTGCTGGGAAACCGGCTCTGCCTTTTCTTTTTTGGGGAGAAGTGAAATTTCAGCCAAAGGATTCGCCCCGAAGGGGCGCAGGTCGGTAGCCTGGGGCGAAAGCCCCAGGTTGGTGTAACCACAAGAAAACAAAAGCCCCGAAGGGGCGACGGTACACCCGGGCTTACCGCCGCCCCTTCAGGGCTGTTGATCCTTGGAGATCTCTTGTTCCTGGGGTTGGCCCCCCAGGCTACCCACCTGCGCCCCTTCGGGGCGGAGAAATCCCAGCATCTTCGAGTTGCCGAGATCCTGGCCGCCGTACCGTCCCGCGCCCGCTATCTCCCTCCTTGTGCTAGACTTCATGGCTACTTAGCATCGAAACCCTAATCCAGAACCTCAACCACACGTGCCCACCGTTCCGCCTGAAACCGGCTGCCGAGGAAGCGAGTAGGACGTGGCTCTCGCCGTCACCAAGACCCAGAAGCGGCCGGAGAAGCCGACCCTCTCGCCTGAGAAGACGAGCGAGCTCCTCGGCTTCTTTCTGCTCGCCCTGGCCCTCCTCATCGGGTGCGCTCTGGGGACCTACCACCCGCTCGACCCGAGCCTGTTCCACAAGGCCGCGTCCGAGGCCCGGCCGCGGAACCTGATCGGGCCGGCCGGGGCGGAGGCCGCCGCCTTCGCCTTCCAGTTTCTGGGCATCTCCTGCCTGCTCGTCCCCCTCTTCCTGCTCGTCGCCGCCTTTCGGCGGCTGCGCCGGCGGGCCGGGGCGCGGGTGGTGGGCCGGGGCTTCGGGATGGTGCTCATCCTCGCCGCCCTCCCCGGGCTCTTCCAACTCACCACCGGGCGGCTCCCCTGGCGCGAGGGCTCGATCGACGCCGGAGGGGCGTTCGGCAAGATCCTCGCCGACCTCCTGGAGCCGCGCCTCCACTTCACCGGCAGCCTGCTCGTCCTCTCGGCGGCGGTGGCGATCGGCGGCACCCTGGCCGTCCAGTCGACCCTGGGCGACCTCCTCGCCGCCTGGAAGTTCCGCATTCAACAGATCTGGCAGGACCTCTCCTTCGCCCGTGACCGGCGGCGGGAGCGGCGGGCCAAGGAGAGGGCGCGGCGGCGGGTCATCACCAAGCACCTGCAGCGGGTGGTCGAGGAGAAGCAGGAGAAGCAGAAGGCCGCCGCGGCGCGCCTGGAGCGGAGCGCCGCGGTGGTGAAGCCGCCCTCGGCCCGTCCGGTCGAGGCCCCGACCGCCCGCTCGTCCGAGGTCCCGACTCGTAGCGTCGAAGAGGCCGATCCGTTCTCCCACCGCCTCGACCTGCCGCTCCGGTCGCGGGCCGGCGAGCGGCTGGGCGAGGACGACTTCGCGGTCCGCCGGCTGCGTCCGGTCGACCCGAACCCCATGGACTTTGAGGAGGACGACGAGGCGGCGTTCGACGATCTGGAGCTGCCGGTCGCCCGGGTCCCCCCCGCGGTCGTCCGTGCCCCTATCGCCGCCCGAGTCGCCGAGCGCGCGGTGGAGCGGCCGGGGATGCGGGTCCCGGGTCCGCAGCCGGGCCTCCCCTTCGCCGGGGAGATCTCGACCGGGTCGCTCCCCCCCATCAACCTCCTCCAGATGGCGGAGGAGCGCACCGCGCTCGACGAGGCCGAGCTGGTGCGGATGGGCGAGATGATCCGCAACCGCTGCGGCGAGTTCGGGGTCGAGGGGACGATCGAGGGGGCGAGCCCGGGGCCGGTCATCACCGTCTACGAGTTCCAGCCCGCGCCGGGGGTCAAGGTCAGCCAGATCGTCAACCTCCAGGACGACCTCGCCCTCGCTCTGCGCGCCGAGTCGGTCCGCATCGACCGCATGGCCGGCCGTTCGACCCTGGGGATCGAGGTCCCCAACCGCGAGCGCCGGATCATCCGGCTGGGGAACCTCCTGGCCGACGAGCGGTTCAGGAAGGCCCCCTCGCCCCTGACGCTCGCCATCGGTACCAACATCCACGGCGAGCCCTACTACTGCGACCTTGCCACCATGCCCCACCTCCTGGTGGCGGGCGCCACCGGCGCCGGCAAGAGCGTCGGGCTCCAGGGGATGATCACCTCCATCCTCTACAAGGCGACCCGCGAGGAGGTGCAGTTCATCTTCATCGACCCCAAGCGGATCGAGCTCGGGGTCTACGCCGACATCCCGCACCTGAAGGCCGAGGTGGTGGTCGATCCCAAGAAGGCGGCCAACGCCCTGCGCTGGGCGGTGGCGGAGATGGAGCGGCGCTACCGCCTCCTCGCCGAGGTGCACGTGCGCTCGATCGCCTACTACAACCGGGCGATCCAGGACCCCCAGGTGCAGGAGCGCTTGTCGCTCTCCGACGAAGCGGAGGTCACGCCCTCGGATTTGAAGCCGATGCCCTACTACGTGGTGGTGATCGACGAGCTCGCCGACCTCATGATGGTCGCCTCGGCCGACGTCGAGACCTCCATCGCCCGCCTCGCCCAGATGGCGCGCGCCGTGGGCATCCACCTGATCGTCGCCACCCAGCGCCCCTCGGTCGACGTGCTGACCGGCACCATCAAGGCGAACTTCCCCTGCCGCATCTCCTTCGCCACCGCCAGCCGCCACGACTCGCGGACCATCCTCGACCAGGTGGGCTCGGAGAAGCTCCTCGGCAAGGGCGACATGCTGATGATGCCGCCGGGCAGCTCGCGGGTCATCCGCCTCCACGGCGCCTACGTCTCGGAGCAGGAGACCGCGGCGCTCATCCGCTGGCTGAAAAAACAGGGCAAGCCCCAGCTCGACCCCGACGTCCTGCGCGACGAGTCGCCCGAGGGCGCCAGCAGCACCGGCGACGAGGGGGACGACGACCTCTACGAGGAGGCGGCGCGCCTCGTCGTCACCGAGCGCCAGGCTTCGGCGAGCTTCCTCCAGCGCCGCATGCGGATCGGCTTCTCCCGCGCCGGCCGCCTGATCGACATGATGGAGCGAGACGGCCTCTTAGGCCCTTCCCAAGGCAGCAAGGCGCGCGAGGTGCTGGTGCGGCCGGACTACTTCGAGGAGATCGACGCCGCGCGGGGTGGGGAGGACGAGTAGGGCTCGGCGTCTGGTATAAGCTCCGCCAGTCATGGCCCGGAAGGGAGCGCTCGCGCCGTCGCTCGGCCCGCTGCACGCGACTGCGATGGTCGTCGGGACGATCATCGGCGCCTCGATCTTCGTCCAGCCCTCGGAGATCACCCGCCAGATGCCGTCGGTTGGCGGCGTCCTGCTCGTTTGGCTGGGGGCTGGAGCCCTGACCCTCTGCGGCGCCCTGACCTGTGCCGAGCTCGCCTCGGCCTTCCCTGCCACCGGCGGCGTCTACGTTTTCCTGCGGCAAGCCTGGTCTCCCGCCCTCGGATTCCTCTGGGGCTGGGCGATGTTCTGGAGCATGCACACCGGAATCATCGCCGCCCTCGCCACGGTCTTCGCCCGCTACGCGGCGACCCTCGTGCCGCTCGGCGATCTGGGCCAGCGGGGGACGGCGGTGGCGCTCATCGCGGCGCTCTCGGCGATCAACTACGTCGGCGTCCGGCACGGTGGGCGGGTGCAGATTCTGTTCACCGGCGCGAAGCTCCTCGCCATCGTGGCGCTCTGTGCGGCGGGGGTTTTTCTCTCGGGGAGGACACCGCCGGTGCCGCCGATATCGCCGGTATCGCTAGCCCCGATCTCGGCCGGGGATCCGGTCACGGCGCGGGGCTTCGTCCTCGCCCTCGCCGCCGGCCTCTTCGCCTATGGCGGCTGGCACATGGTGACCTACACCGCCGGCGAAACCCGGGAGGCCGCGAAGACGCTCCCCCGCGCCCTCGTCCTCGGCACGCTCGTCGTCACCGCCTGTTACGCGGGCTTGAACGCCGTCTATCTCCGGGTGCTGCCGCTCGCCGCCGTGCGCGCCTCGACCCGGGTGGCGGCCGACGCGGCGGACGCGCTCTTCGGCGGCGGCGGGGCCGCGCTCTTCTCGGCGCTGGTCCTGGTCTCGACCCTGGGCGCGGTCAACGGCATCGTCCTGACCGGCCCCCGCGTGTACTACCAGATGGCGGAGGACGGCCTGCTCTTCTCCTGGCTCGGGACGCTCCATCCGCGCTTCCAGACCCCGCATCGCGCGCTGGTCCTCCAGGCCGTCTGGGCCTCGATCCTCGCCTGGACCGCCAGCTACCGCACGCTCTTCACCCGCGTCATCTACACCGAGTGGATCTTCTTCGCCTTCATGGCGGCGGGCCTCTTCCGCCTGCGGCGGCGGCCGGGCTACCGGCCCGCCTGGCGCCTCTGGGGGTACCCGGTGGTGCCGGCCCTCTTCGTCCTCGCGTCCCTCGTCATCGTCGTCGTGCAGGTCCTGGCGGAGCCCCAGAGCGGTGTCGTCGGCCTGGGTCTCGTCCTCCTGGGTCTGCCGCTCTATCTCGTGTGGTCCAGAAAGCCTCCGGTCCCGAAGGAGATCTGAAGGAGATCTGAATGCCGATCGTCGACGTTCACAACCATTATTATCCGCCCGAGTACCTCGCTGCCCTGGGCCCGTCCGGCAGCACGCTTTCGCTCACCACCGACGGCGAGGGCAACCCGGTCGTCCACTACCCCGGCGATTACAACGTCATGGTGCGCGGTCACCGCGACATCGCCTACCGGCAGTCGGTGCTCGACGAGCACGGCGTGGACACGCAGGTGATCTCGCTCACCACGCCCGGTACCCACGTCGAGGCGCCGGCCGTCGCGGCGACCCTGGCGCGGATCACCAACGACGCCTTCGCCCGCGTGTGCGCCGAGCGGCCGGGGCGCTTCGTACCGTTGGCGACCCTGCCGCTCTGCGATCCGCCCGCCGCGGCGGCGGAGCTCGAGCGGGCCATGGATCGGCTCGGCATGCCGGGAGCCATGCTGTTCAGCAACGTCAACGGCGTGGGGTTGGACGACGAGCGCTTCCGGCCGCTTTACGAGGTGGCGGACGAGCGCGACGCCGTGTTGATGATCCACCCGACCTACCCGGTGGGGGTCGAAGCGATGTCCGAGTACTGGCTGATGCCGCTCAACGGCTTCCTCTTCGACACCACCCTCGCGGCCTCGAAGCTGGTCTTCTCCGGCACCGTGCGCCGGTTCCCGCGCATCCGCTGGGTGCTCGGCCATCTGGGGGGCACCATCCCCTACCTCGCGGAGCGGCTCGATCGCGGCTATCGCGCCTTCAAGGAGTGCCGCGCGCACATCGACCGCCCGCCGACCGAGTACCTGAAGGAACATTTCTACTACGACACCGTGAACTTCGACCCGGGCGCGCTCCAACTGGCGATCGGGTTCGCCGGCGCCGATCACGTCCTGGCGGGGAGCGACTACCCCCACCAGATCGGCAGCATCCCCCTGATGCTCGAAGCGCTCCGCGGCCTGCCGATCCCGGAGGACGCCAAAGCGGGGATCCTCGGCGGCAACGCCCGCCGGCTGCTGCGCCTGTCGGCGTGACTCTCCGTCTGACGTCCCGTTTAGGGTCGGCGGAATTCGGCCTGCCGGCCCTCCTCCAGATCGAGCGTCAGCTCGGGCGAGTAGGTGTTCCAGCCTTCTGGCGACTGGTAGCGCACACACACCGCGAAGTGGGAGCCGGCCGGCCGGCGATAGCCGCCGGTCGGCGGTATCTCCACGGCATCCATCCCGCCGTCGAAGAGAAACCAGTAGCGGCCCGTCTCATACGGACCCAACCGCCAGCGCAGGCTCGATCGCGCGTAGCGCAGCTCGACGTACAGGGGAGCACCGGGGCGCAGCGCGGCGCGGAAGGCTTCGCCCAACGCCTGGCTGCGTCCGGTGACCTCCTCGACCGCGCGCGCTTTCGTCGCGTACTGAAAGAGCCGCGCTCCGGGCGGCAGCCGGGAGAGAAAGAGGTCGTCCGCGAACCAACCGCCCATGTCCGCCGGCCGGTGGAGGACCGCGGTGCGGAACAGCGGCAGGGCGTGGAGGGCCGACGGCGGCATCGCCGGTTGCCGCAGGTAGGCGCCGGCCGGTAGGTCGAGGAGGGACCGCGCCTCGGTCCCGGCGCGCTCGGCGAGGGGCAGCGATGCGGCCCAGACCTGTCGGTTGACCGCCAGAGCCGTCAGGCTGATCAGCACCGCGAGCCCCAGGACGAGCCGGGACCGGGAGACCGACCCCTGGCTGAGCGCCCAGCCGCCGAAGGCTGCGGCGACGGCGAGGAGCAGCCAGGAGGCGAGAGCAAACCGGGGCTCGAGTTGGGTTGACACGGGGAGGATGGGGAGGAGGGCGACGCCCACACCCGCGATGCAGAGGACGATTCCCCGCCGGCCGAACCGGGCCATCCCGGCCAGGCTCACCCCGAGGCCCAGGGCGAGGAGCAGGCCTGCAGGCGACATCCCCCCGAAGATCAGCCGGCCGATCTTCCCGGGCAGCGCGAGCGCCAGGCGCGGCAGGTCTGCGGCCTCGGCGGCCCAGCCGTAGGTCCGAAAGGGCTGTTCGACGAGATACCCCCGATAGGCCAGGTAGGCCGCGAGGGCCACCAGATGGGGAAGAAGGCGGCGGAGCCGCTCGGCGGCTCTCCCCGGCGCCAGGAAGAACAGCAGCCCCGGTAGCGGGACGAAGATCTCCTTGGCGAGCATGGCCAGGAAATAGAGGACCGACGACGCCCAAAGCGCCCGGGAGCGCGGGCTTGCCTCGGCTCGCACGAACAGCAGGACCGAGAGGGTGGCCGGCAGCAGTCCCTCCAGGTAGTGCCGGGTCATCAACATCTGGAGCGACAGCGCGACCGGCGTGCCGACCAGGGCGAGGGCCGTTCCGAAACCGGCCCAGCCCACCGGCAGCCACTGCCTTAGGAGAGCGTAGAGGGCGAGGAAGGCGAGGTCGACGTCCAGTAGGTGGTGCAGGTAGAACGCCCGCGGTGCGACCCCGAAGAGGGCGCGATCGAGCTCCAGGGAGACGAAGAGGAGCGGCGTGAACATGCCGTTCGGCAGCAGGTGCCAGACCTCCGGCCGCAGCGTGTACTGCCAGGCGTGATACTGGGTGATGAAGCGCAGCTGGTAAAAGTCGTCGTGCGACCACCAGAGGCTCAGGACACCGCGGTAGAGCACCAGCGGCAGCACCGCAAGGATCGCGATCGCACCGGCATCGGGGAGGAGGCGGCGGCGGTCGTCCGGCATGGGAGCCCCGAGGGTCTAGCCGTGCTCGTGATCGTGGTGATCGGGCAGCTCGGGAAAAACGGTGTCGTGCGGCGCCGAGCGCTCTTCCGCCGGCCGGCCATTCGAGTAGTAGTAGAGCGAGACGGACTTCCGGCTCATCGGCGGCGGGCAGCGGAGAGGGTGGGGGTGGCCGTGGTAGGAGAAGTCCGTGGTGTTGAAGATCACGGTCCGGTTGAACACCGGCAGTATTTTCTGCACGCAGCGCGTGACGTCACGGTCCCAGAGCTCCAGGTGCCCGCCATACTCCTCCCGCCATTCCCGGTTCAGGTAGACGATCAGGTTGAGCCGCCGGTCCAGGCGCAGCAGCGGGTGCCAGTTGAAGTCGACGTGCACGTTGAGGAAGCCGCCGGGCAGGATCTGGTGCGGTCCGGCGCCACCGTAGTAGGGGTCCGGGATGAGCCCGTCGATCCCGGTCAGGGCCTGGAGGAACTCCAAAACCGGCGCCGAGTTCATGAAGTACAGGAAATTCTGCAGCCGTGGGCCGACCTCGGACTTGTAGGTATAGCCGAGTTTCTTCTCCTTTTCGTTGTCGAAGCGTCGCCACTGGATCTCGTCGGGACCCGGGAACTCGCGGAGGACGGCGGCCAGCTCCTCGTCCTCAAACAGGCCGTCGATCGCGATGTGGGGGAACGGCGCGGCCTGGACATACTCGTCGTGCAGTCGAGTCGGATCGGCGTTGAGTTGGATCAAGGTCGTCTCTCTCCGTGCGAGGGAAGCTTAGAGAGAGTATACGAGTCAGGTGAAAAGCGTATCCCGGGGGCTCGGCGGGGCGGCACGCTGTGCCACGGAGAAGCTGGGACCGGACGCTGGAATCGTGTTCCCGGACGCAGAAATTGCCCTCCCGGACGCTGGGGAGCCGGAACCGGACGCAAAACGGTCGCGACCGGACGCAAAATTCTGTTGACCGGACGCTGGGAGACCGCGAGTGGACGCTGAGGAGCGGTTCCTGCCCTCCGGGAAGCTCCTCCGAGCCGCTCGGGAGCCTTGCCCAGCGTCCGGAGCCGTGAAATTAGCGTCCGTTCGCGGTCTCCCAGCGTCCGGTCCAGGCTTCCCAGCGTCCGGTCGCACTTCTCCAGCGTCCGTTCGCAGGCTTTTTGTGTCCGGTCGCTGCCCCCGGGCACCCGGAAACGCTCTCCGAGCGTCCCGCCGAAGGTCTTTTGCGTCCGGTCACCGGCCTTTTTGCGTCCGGTCGCGGCCGCTTTCCGCCTTTTTCTCGCCGATTTGCGTCCGTTCACGCGTTCCTAGCGTCCGGTGGGTCGTCACGTACGAAGCTCTTCTGCACTTTTCCCCCGTGCTACGCTTCAAAGTCCATGCACGACAGCTCGAAGGCGCCTCTCTCGGATGGCCGTCGCCGGTTATCAGCCCACGCTCCTCCATCGCGCCATCGCCCGCCTGGCCGGAGCGGACCGCTTCTCCCGAAGAGGGATGAAAGGACATACCCCGGTGCCACCCCCTCCTGCCCTCCCCCATCCCCACCCGCCCGCCCATGGGGGAGGGACCCGACCGGCAGCTTCAACTCGAGCTCTGACCACCCGACGACGATGCTGACTACCGCGCTCCTCCCCCCTGGGCGGGAGGGCGCCAGGGGATGGGGGGAGGACAGGAGGGGGGTGGCACCGCCGAGGGAGCGCCTACCTCACAGGCTTTTTCAGAGCAGTTCCTCATGTGGCTCCGCCACACCCGAAGAGGATGAAAGACCCCTATCGTCATCCTGAGCAAGGGGGACTCTGGGCTGTTGTCCGCAGATACGGGCCATCTCTGGCGACGCTGGCCTGTTGTCCGCAGATCCAGACCCTATCCGGCGCCGACGGGCCGTTACCTGCTAAGGTAAGGCTTGCGGGAGGGCTGTGAGAGCCTGGACAGGGGTCTCCCTTGCCACGACCCGCCTTGCTATACTCTGCGCCGCCAATTCAACACTAACGCCGAACGCCGGCGGGAGGGAGTCAGCACATGACTTACGTCATCACCGAAAAATGCCTCGGGGAGCGCTACGCGACCTGCGTTTCCGTCTGCCCGGTCGACTGCATCAAGCCCGGCGACTACCAGGGGCAGGAGTTCATGGTCATCCTGCCCGAGGTGTGCATCGATTGCGGGCTCTGCCTGCCCGAGTGCCCGATCGGGGCGATCGTCGACAACGAGTCCGAGGATCCGGAGTGGGCGGCGATCAACGCCCAGCTGTCGCCCGAGTACGAGAACAACCCCAAGGTGGAGGAGCGGCCGCGCAACGACCCCCCCAGGAGGCCGGGCAACGTCATCGTCAATCCTTGAGGACGTACCGACGCGCTACGACGTCGTCATCCTAGGGGGAGCCGTCGCCGGCGCCGCCGCGGCGATCCTCTTGCGCCGGGACCTCCCCCGGCTGTCCGTCCTCGTCATCGAGCGCGCCCCCGCCTTCGACGCGAAGGTGGGGGAGGCGACGACCGAGATGTCGGGGATGTTCCTCACCCGGCGGCTCGCCCAGTGGCAGCACCTGGAGCGCGAGCACCTCCCCAAGGAGGGGCTGCGCTACTGGTTCGAGAACGACCGGGTCCACGGCCACGCCGAGGCGAGCGAGACCGGCGCCTACCAGCGGAGCACCGTCCCCTCCTTCCAACTCCGCCGCGACACCCTGGACGAGCACCTCCTGGCGACCGCCGTGGCCGAGGGGGCGGAGCTGCGGCGGCCGGCGCGGGCGGCCGAGGTCGCCTTAGGCGAGCTGGGGGAGCGCGAGCACCGGGTGCGGATCGAGACCGAGGGGGGGAGCGAGACCGTCTCCTGCCGCTGGCTCCTCGACGCCACCGGGCGGGCCGCCTTCCTCGGCCGGCACCTGAAGCTCATCGACAGAAATGACGAGCACCCCACGGCGGCGATCTGGTGCCGCTGGCAGGACGTCCGCCACCTGGACGACGTCGCCGCCCGCGGGCCGCTCGCCTTCTCGCGCGGCAACGTCGCCTCCCGCCGCCTGGCGACCAACCACTACATGGGGTTCGGCTACTGGGTGTGGGTCATCCCCCTGGGCAACGGCGAGACCAGCATCGGGATCGTCTTCGACATGCGCCTGCATTCGCTCCACCAGGCGAAGGACCGGGAGGCGACCTACCTGGCCTTCCTCCAGGGCATACCGGCCCTGGCCGAGTTGCTCGTCGGCGCCACTCACCGGAGCGAGGACCTGCGCGGCTACACCCACCTCGCCTACGTCACCCGGCAGTACATGGGGAACGGCTGGGCGCTCCTCGGGGACGCCGCGGCGTTCCTCGACCCCTACTACTCGCCGGGGCTCGACCACGTCGCCTTCTCCGTCGAGGCGACGGTCGAGATCGTCAAGGCCGACGCGGCGGGGGAGGGTGGTCCGGCGCGGCCGGAGATCATGGAGCGCATCGCCGAGCACAACCGGGTCTTCCTGCGCTCCTACCACCGCTTCTTCCGGTCGATCTACAAGGACAAGTACTTCTACATGGGCGAGCACGACCTGCTGTCGGCCTCGATGCTCATGGACACCGCCCAGTACTACATCTTCCTGGTGATCCCGGCCTACAAGTTCTTCGGCCGCTTCCACTGGGTGCCGGTGATGGGCCCGAAGCCGGCGTTCTTCTCCTACCACATGCTGCGCATCGCCAATCGCCGCTTCAAGGCGCTCGCCCTGGCGCGGCGCCGGGCCGGCGAGGAGGGGCGGCGCAACGACGGCCGGCGGGTGCGGCTGCTCTTCGACCTGAAGCTCGCCCCGTTCCACATGGCCGCTCGGGGGATGAAGCTCTGGCTCTACGCCGAGCTCGACGGGGTGCGGCTGGCGTTGAAGAATGCGTTGGGGAGACGGAAGGAGCCGATGCCGGCGATGCCGCCGATCTCGGCGATGCCGCCGATACCGGTGGCGAAGGTGATCGAAGATCCCTGAAGGCTCCTCAAAACATCCCGAGCTGCAGCCGCGCCGCCTCGGTCATCATGTTCTGATTCCACTGCGGGTCCCAGACGACCTCGATCTCGGCCTGCTCGACTCCGGGAATCTCCAGCACTTTGGTCTTGACGTCCTGGGCGAGGACCGGTCCCATGCCGCAGCCGGGGGCGGTCAGGGTCATTTTGACGTCGACCTGGCTGCCTCCCGTGGGGAGGGCGGTCACCTCGCAGCTGTAGACCAGCCCCAGGTCGACGATGTTGACCGGGATCTCGGGGTCGAAGCAGGTCTTGAGCTGGGTCCAGACCTGGTCCTCGATCGAGCCCGCGCCTCCTCCGGTGAACCCGGCTGGGGCTCCGGCGATCTCCTTGCCGATGGCGTCCGCGTCCCGCGCCTCGATGCGCACGAGCTGGCCCTGGTCGGTCACCACGGTGTGGCTGCCGCCCAACGACTGGGTGATGCGCACGTGAGTTCCGGGGATCAGGAGGGTAGGGGTCCCCTGGGGGATCTCGATCCCCTTCACTTCGCGGCTGACGATGGAGTACTCCTGGGCAGGCATGGCGTGACTCGCTTTCCCTCCAAACCCAGCTTAGCACAGGGGTCCGGCCGCCCCGGAAGGCGCCCGGGCGGTGGAATCACCGTTCCCGACGGGCTGTTCTCGACGGTATGCGGTATCTGGTGACGGCGCGTGTACGCCCCGGCCGGGAACAGGCCCTGCTCCAGGCGATCGAGGACGGCACCCTGGGCCAGGGCTCCGTGGCGGGGGACGAGTATCTGCGCAACATGGCGCAGGCGCGCCGCACCGGCGACGGCACCCTGCGCTGGGTCGAGATCTGCTTCTGCTACGAGCCGCTCGACGAGGAGCGCCCCTACTGGGAGGAGTACCTGGAGCTCGTCCGGGTGCAGGACGCCCACCATCGGAGCCGCTGCCGCGACCTCTCGGGCGAGGAGCCCTGGGCCTGCGGCGACTGCGACTGCACCGACAAGCTGGAGGCCCGCCTGGAATCCTGGGGCGAGCCGTTCCTGGAGGTCTTGCGCGCCTCCTGTGGTGAAGATGTCCCGGCCTAGGTACCGGGTGGCCAGGGCGACCGTCGTCCTCGTCCTCCTCCTCGCCGCCCCCGCCCTCGCCACCCCCATCCCCGGCTGGCTGCAGGTAAGCATCCCGGCGACCGGCTCCTACTACTGGCGCTACCTGCCGCAGAGCGCCGATCCGGCCTCGCCGCTCCCGGTCATCCTCTTCCTCCACGGCTCCGGCACTACTCCCGACCAGTACCAGAGCTTCGTGCGCGATCCGGCGGAGACGGCGAAGGCGGTGATCGTGCTCCCCAAGTCGTCGAACAACCTGGGCTGGGGCTTCGGGCAGGACGACCAGACCGTCGCCGAAGCCCTGCGCCTGGTGAAACAGGAGCTTCCCGTCGACGACCACCGGGTCGCCATCGCCGGCCATTCGGCGGGGGGCGCCTACGCCTACCTCCTCGCCTACACCACGATTTCGCAGTACAGCGCCGTCTTCACCCTCTCCGCCCCCAACTACGCGGTCGCCACCGTGGCCGACCCCGCCTACCGGGCGCCCATCCGCATGTACTACGGCACCACCGACCCCAACTACTCGGGCGGCGGCGAGGCGGCACTCAAGGTGCAGTGGGACCGGCTGCAGATCCCCTGGCAGGAGGACGTTCAGGCCGGCTTCGGTCACAACAGCTGGCCGGTCCAATCGATGACCGACGGTTTCCTCTTCGTCGTTGGGAAGACCTATACACCCGCGCCTCCCCCCGGCTGCCTCCCCGGCCCCGCCACCCTCTGCCTCCAGGGCGGCCGCTTCCGGGTCGAGGTGATCTGGCACGACCACCAGGGCGGCAGCGGCCCCGGCCAGGTCGTCACCTGCTCGAACGACGGCTCGGGCCTTTTCTGGTTCTTCGCCCCCGACAACTGGGAGCTGATGCTCAAGGTGATCGACGGCTGCGCCCTGAACGAGCATTTCTGGGTCTTCTCCGCCGCCACGACCGACGTCGGTTACGACCTGACGGTGACCGACACCAAGACCGGCCAGGTCGCCCACTACTCGAACCCCCCCGGCAAAACCGCCCCGGCGATCACCGATACGGCGGCGTTTTCGACCTGTCCGTAGAGGCAGGGCTCGCGGCTTCGGGACACGGAGCCGCGATCTCGCGGAGGCGGGCGCAGGCCTCGGCGACGAGGGTGGACATGGCCCAGGGCGCACGGCGCAGCTGGTGGTTGAACTCCTTGGTCAGGTACCCTCCGGTCCGGTCGAAAGCGAGATTCCCCTCCCCGGACAGCTGCTCGATCAACCCTACCTGCTGGCCGGAGGCGAGCTCCCGAACCCAGATCTGGCCGTCCGTCGTTTCCACCGCGAGGAATTTTCCATCCGGGCTGAACGCCAGCCGGGAGAGGGTCTCGCCCAATTGGAAGGCTTCCACCGGTTGCGCTCGCCGCGCGAGATCCCAGAACCACACCGCCCGGTCCCGGACGAAACCGAGGCGGTTCTGGACCGGGTCGAACGCCAGGCCGCCGCCGGGACCGATCACACGGGCGCGGGTCTCGTCTTTCCACTGCCAGGCAGACAGGGAACCGCTGGTGAGCGCGAACGCGATCGTCCGGCCGTCCGGACTGAAAGCCAGTCGGCTGACGAGTGTTTCCGGCAGTGTGAGCTCGGCTAGCTTCCTGGCGCTCCCGGTGTCCCAGACGGAGAGAGCGGGGTCGTAGACCTCACTCGCCGTCACCAGAAAGCGGCCATCCGGACTGAAAGCTCCGCGCGTCACGGCGCTCCGTAGCGAGATCGGTCGAGTGCGCGCGCGACCGGTTTTTGCCTCGAACACCTGGAATACGGAGACATACGGGCTTTTCTTATGGTCCGCCGGCGTGTTGGGTCGATCGTGCGCCTGCTGGTGAGCGATCGTTGCAAACAGTTTCCCATCCGGGCTGATGGCGAGGGTGGTGCTGCCGTGCTCCGCCCCCGCTGGCATTGCCAGCACGCTCCCGGATTCGGGGCTTTCGGCGAGCCCGCCCCAGAACCGCACGGTTTTGGCGGCGCCGGCCGTAGCGAGCCAGGCATCCTCCGGGCCGAACTGGAGGGTGACCGGCGCGCCCGGCTCCAACAGGCGCCACAGCTCCCTGCCGGTCTCGGCGCTCCATAGCCGCACCAACCCCTGGCCGGTCGACGTCGCCACCAGCCGTTCGTCCCGACTGATGACGAAGTGCCCGTCCGGGCCTGGGCTCGGAATGCGGACCGCCTGCTCGTCGTTGCCAACGTGGAGGTTCCCCCCGTCGTCCCAGAACAATCGACCCCGTGGACTGAACTTCATGGTTGGCGAACGCTCTGTCTTCCACAGTCCGACACTCGGGCCATCGTCACGCAAGGGCCAGACCGCAGCGCCCCTGGAGGGGCTATGGTGCGACCACGTGTTGAACTCGTACCCGATGGCGATCGTGGTCTCGTCGGCCGAGAAGGCCGCATGGTCCGCCACCACGGAGTCGGCGCCCGCCGGCTTTTCCGGGTAGGGGATCATCCGCGCTCGCGCCCCGGAGCGGAGGTCCCGGATCTCAACCCCCTCCTTCCCGGCGATGGCGATCTGTTGGGCTCCATTGCCCACCGCGATGAGGTTCTGTTCGCTGGGGACTGACGCGATCACTTTCCCCACCTCCAGGTCCCAGATCTCGTGGCCGCTCTCCGCCGCGACGACGAGGAGGCGATCGTCGGCCCCGATCGGCTGCCAGGTGCCGGCGATCTCGCGGCGCGGGAGGGGAGAGATTGGACCCTCCAGGCTCCAGTTTTCGATCACCAGCGTCTCGTCTTCCCCCGGCTGGCGTGAGACCGCCACCAACCGTTTTGCACTGGGGAAGAGGAGCCGCACCGGCTCGCCCGAGATCGGCAGGGGCGGCCGCACCTGGGAGGGGCTCATGCCGATGGCATGGCGCAGGGCGGCATCCACTTCGAAGGATCTCGCGGCATAAGGTTGGAGCAGCCGCGCCGCCCGGACCGCGGTTTGGAGACTTTCGCGGAGGCGGATCGGATCCGCCAGCAGCATTTCCGCCTGCGCGGCCAACTGCCGCGCTCCGGCGATGTCTGTGCTCCGTTCCGCGATCCGCTGTTGCTCCTGGGCCTCGCGGGTCCGCTTCTCCGCGAGATCTGCCTGCTTCTTCGCTTCTTGGGTGGCCTGCAGGGCCGCGGTGCGCTGTTTCTCCGCCTCCCTGGCATTCTTCTCCGCCCGCCGTTGCTCGCTCACCGCCTGCTGCGCGCTCTGGCGCGCCTGCCAGGCCAGGTACGTCGCGGCCACGACTGCCAGCAGCAGCAGGGCGAAGGCGAACGCGAATCCCGCACGGACCCGTTGATTGCGCCGCGTGAACTGAAAAGCGTTCTGCACCCGCCCCACCACCTGATCTGACGGCGTACCGAGCGCCAGAGCCGATCGCGTCTCGGGGGTCCGCGCGAGGCCGGCGAGCAGGGGAAACCACCGGGCCGACTCGATGGCCCTTTCCATGTCGATCGGAATGATGGGCCGCTTCGTCTTTTTGAACTGTGCGATCTCGATCTCCACGGCCTGCGACTGGCACGCCGCGTCGCTGCAGATGCAGACCAGCATGGCGCTGCGGCGCAGGGCCTTATGGACCACAGGTGGGATCTCCGCGCCCGGCTGCGTTCCCCACTGATCGAGGAAGACCGCGTAGTCGAGCGCGGCGAGGCGATTCGCCAGGGCCTCGGCATACACCACCGCGTCGCCGCGCGAGTAGGAAATGAAAATGTCCTGCCCGAAGAGGACGGCGAGCAGGCGGTCCCAGAAACCGGACAGGCGGAGAGGCGGGCGGGGCATCGGGGGGCTCGGGGGGCTCGGTCGGGGCTTCGGAAGCCTCCCTTTAGTATGGCGTCGTGTGGGTCCGGAAGTTACGCTGCACGGATATACTGGCAGGTCTTCCTCAGGAAGGAGAGTCTCCGTGCAGATCACCCGCATCCGCGCCTACCAGGTCGCCCTGCCCCTCCACGAGGGGAGCTACAAGTGGTCCGGCGGCAAGTCCGTCTCGGTCTTCGACTGCACGGTGGTGGAGATGGAGACCGATACGGGGATGACCGGCTGGGGGGAGGTCTGCCCGTTGGGGCCGTTCTATCTCCCGGCCTACGGACCCGGCGCGCGGACCGGCATCGCCGAGCTGGCGCCCCATCTCCTGGGCTCTGACCCGCGCGAGCTCTCTGTGCTCAACCGGCGGATGGACGCGGCGCTCAAGGGGCACCCCTACGTCAAGTCGGCCCTCGACATGGCCGGCTGGGACCTCCTCGGCAAGGCCACCGGCCTGCCGGTCTGCACCCTTTTGGGCGGCCGCTTCGGCGCGGCGGTGGATCTCTATCGGGCGATCTCCCAGGAAGCTCCAGAGCAAATGGCGGCGCGGGTCGCCGGCTACCGGGCGGAGGGCTACCGGAAGTTCCAGCTCAAAGTGGGCGCCGATCCGCTGGAGGACGTCGCGCGCATCCGCGCGGTGCGGGCGAAGCTCGAACCCGGGGACGTCCTGGTCGCCGACGCCAACACCGGCTGGCTGCCGCACGACGCCGCCCGCGTCGTCCGGGCCGTCCAGGACGTCGACGTCTACATCGAGCAGCCCTGCCTCAGCCTGGAGGAGTGCTTGACCATCCGCCGGCGGACCTCCCACCCCTTCGTGCTCGACGAGTCGATCGATTCCGTCGAGGCCTTCCTGCGCGCCCATGCGGAAGGCGGGATGGACGTCATCAACCTGAAGATCGCCAAGGTCGGCGGCCTCACCCGGGCGCGGCAGATCCGCGACCTCTGCGTCTCGCTGGGGATCGCGATGACGATCGAGGACAGCTGGGGCGGCGACATCACGACCGCCGCCATCGCCCACCTGGCGCACTCGACCCCCGAGGCGCTGCGCTTCTCCGCCACCGACTTCAACAGCTACGTGACGGTGAGCACCGCGGCGGGAGCGCCCCAACGCGAGAACGGCAGGATGGCGGCCTCGACCGCGCCGGGCCTCGGCGTCGAGCCGCGGATGGAGGTCCTGGGCAAGCCGGTCCTGGAGATCGCGGCGTAACCCGCCTTCAGGACCCTTTCCGGGCAGCCAGCTCTGAACGGGGGGCTGGATTGACGGCGGCGGGATGCTAGACTCCGCGCCCTGACGGTCAATCCGGTTCGCGGAGTCTGCTCCTCTGCTCCCCAGGCTCCTCTCCGGCGAGCTTCGCAGCGAGGACGCTCTGCGAATCGCGGCGGAGGTGGCGTGAGCGACGCGCAGGACGGCTATCTCGTTTTCGTCGATGAGAGCGGCGATCACGGGCTCAAGACCATCGATCCTGGGTACCCGGTCTTCGTGCTTGTGTTCTGTATCATCCGTAAGACGGACTACGCGCGGAAGCTGCTGCCCGCGTTGACCGAGTTCAAGTTCCGGCACTTCACCCACGATCAGGTCATCCTGCACGAACGGGAGATCCGGAAGGACATGGGCGAGTTTGCCTTCCTTCGCGACAGGGTGCGGAAAGAGGCCTTCCTCAACGAGTTGACGGACCTGATCGCGGGCCATGAGCTGACCGTCATCGCTTCGGCGATCCGCAAAGACGCGCTGGTCGGTCTGTATCGAAACCCGGAGAATCCCTACCAGATGGCGCTCGGCTTCGGGCTCGAACGCATCCAGATTTGGCTGGAGAAGAGGACTCGTGGCGGCGAGAGGACCCCGGTGATTCTCGAGCGGCGCGGCCCGCGGGAAGATGAAGAGTTGGAGCGCGAGTTCCGGCGCATCTGCGAGGGCCGTAACTTCACCGGCCGCACCTTTCCGTTCGAGCCCCGCTTTGTGCCCAAGGCGGCCAATATCCCTGGCCTCCAACTCGCCGATCTCATCGCCCGGCCCATCGGCCGCCACGTCCTCGATCCCAGGCAGGAGAACCGAGCCTATGAAGTCATCCAGAAAAAGCTCGACCGCAATCCTGCGGGCCAGGTCCGGGGGTGGGGTCTCAAGATCTTCCCCTGAAAACAAAAGGCCTCGGTGCAGTACCGAGGCCCTTTGCCGACCGGGAATCCCCAATCCGTAGGCGCATCCTATACCGCCAGCGCCCGCTCGTCAACCCCCTACCCACCCTCCCGGAGTGAGGTCTTTCGGCATACCCGTCCTGGCGGCCGCGCCCTACTCCGCGAGCGCCGCTTTCGGCGCCGGGGCGGTCGCCGATTCCGTCGTCGCCGCGGTTTTCGCCTCCCGCATCGCCGACCGCAGCATCGAGACCGCGGCATAGAGGACGACCACCACCACCAGCCAGCGCATGGCGGTGAGCGGCAGCGACTTGACGATCAGGGCCGCGATCAACACCGCCGGCACGCCGCCCAGCGCCAGGCCCAGGGTGGTGCGCAGGCTGTAGCGCCCGCTTTTCACGAACTTGAAGGTTCCCACCGGCATGAGGAAGGCGCAGGAGCCCATCATGATCGGGAAGGCGGTCGTGGGATTCATGCCGAGCAGGCTGCAGAGGATCATGCAGGGACCGTAGAGCCCCACCCCGACCTCCATCAACGCACCGAGGAGGAAGTTGCCGGCGAGCCCCGCCCCGAGCTTCCAGCCGGCGAGCCCCTGGGTGTCGCCGCTCGACGGCAGCACCTCGAAGATCTTCATCAGGAAAAGCGTCGCCGCGACCAGGAGGGCGAGGCCCATGGCGATCTGGATCATCCGGCGCGACGCCTTCGCCACCATCCCCGCGCCGAGCCAGGAGCCCAGGCAGGCGGCGACGATCATCAGCACCAGCGTCTTCAGCTCGACGGTCACGACGGCGATGAAGATGAAGGCCTGGGTGACGGTGGCGAGCGTGTGCCCCACGTTCAGGGTTCCCGGGATCTTCTCGTCGGCCACCAGGCGCCGCAGCTTGAGCACGGCGGTGGTCGGCGCGTAGGAGCCGATCCCCAGGGTGTCGAAGAAGGCGGTGACGAAGCCGAGCACCACCTCGAAGGGGGTGGGGGAGACGCGCGGTCCGCCATCCGGCCGGGCGCGCCGGGCGCCGATCACGGCGCGCGCCAGGACGGCCAGGTAGAGGACGGTGATGATGCCTAAACCCACGAACAGAGCGAGTTTCATGGCTGGGGATCTTACACCCTTCGTTCAGAACACGAACATCCCGATCGCCGCCCCGAACATCAGCACCGTCGTCATCGCGACGAGGATGAAGCTCAGCCGGGAGCTCGGCTGCTGCTGCATCAGGTTCCGGTCCACGGCGAGGGTGAGAATGCCGAGGAGGAGGAAGGGGGCGAGCAGGCCGTTCAGGACGGCGCTCCAGAAGAGGGCGCGCACCGGGCTGACCCGGACGAAGTCCATCAGGATCCCCACCGCGGTCGAGAGCACGACCACGGCATAGAACTGGCGCGCGCCGCTGAATTTCTCGTCCAGCCCCTCCGGCCAGCGGAAGGTCTCCGCCAGGGCATAGGCGGCCGAGCCGGAGAGGGTCGGGATGGCGAGCAGGCCGACCCCCAGGATGCCGACGGTATAGAAGGTGGCCGCGAGATGGCCGGCCAGGGGGCGGAGCGCCTCCGCGGCCTGGCGCGAGGTCTCGATCCGGGTCAGGCCGTGGGTGTGGAGGGTCAAGGCGGTGGTGAGGATGATGAAGAACATCACCAGGTTCGAGGCGAAGGTGCCGATCCCGATGTCCAGGTCGCGATCGGCGACCTCCTCGCCGGTCGCCCCTAGGCGGCTGACCAGCATCCGTCGACCCTTGGCCTTCTCCTCCTCGACCTCCTGCGAGGTCTGCCAGAAGAAGAGATAGGGGCTGATCGTGGTACCCAAAATGGCGACCAGGGTCGCCCAGGCCTCCCGGCCCCGGGGGAGCGAGGGGATGAAAGCGTCGTAGAGCACGGCCGACCACCGCGGGTGGACGAGGAAGGCGGTGATCACGTAGGCGAGGAGGGTGAGCGCCAGCCAGGTGAGGACGGCGGCGATCTGGCGGTAGCGCAGGCGGATGGTGGCGACGGCGATGCCCACCCCGAGGAGGACCACGAAGTAGTGGGAGCTCCAGCCGGAGAGCATCTCCGCCGCGTCGGCCATCCCCGCCAGGTCGGCGCCGATGTTGATCGTGTTCGCCGCCAGGAGGGCGACCGCGACGACGATCACCACCGGCCGGGGGAACCGATCGCGCAGCACGCCGGCGAGGCCCTTGCCGGTGACCATCCCGATCCGGGCGCACATCATCTGCACGGCCGCCATCAGGGGCCAGGTGAGGAAAGCGGTCCACAGAAGGCTCGTCCCCAGCTGGGCGCCGGCGATCGAATAAGTGGCAATGCCCGAAGGGTCGTCGTCCGCGGCGCCGGTGATGATCCCCGGGCCTAAAGCCCGGAAGAAGTGGCGGACGAGGTGGTGCCGGGGGCGTTTCATGGGCAGCGATGGGCGGTGTATCGACTCTCCCGAGGAAGTTCTACCGGAGGGCCGATTTCACGGGTGCCACCGGCCGGTCGACCTTGTCGGCGTCCGGCATGTAGGTGACGAGCCCCTTGTCCGGGAGCGTCTTCGAGTAGCCGGCGACCAGCTGGCGGGCATACTCGGCGAGATTGAAGCGGAAGGGATCGGCGGGCGCGGCGTCCACCAGCATCAGGTCGGTGTCCTGCATGGTCAGCTTGCCGAAGCGCAGCCGGCCGCCCCGGAAGTACATGTAGTTCTTCGCCTCGCGCAGAGAGGGCGTGAGGGTCTTCGGCGTGCGGCCCACGAATTCGAGGACGATCCGGTCGCCCTCCAGGCGCGCCGTGCCCACCTTGCCGACAACCTGCGGCGGCGGCAGCAGGCGGTTGGGGTCGAGGAGCAGGTCGTCGCCCTCGATCGCGACGCCGCGGTCGGCGCGCACCTTGATCAGCTTCACCAGCTCGATGCCCAGCGCGTCCAGCAGCCGTTTGGCCGGCACGCCCGCCGCCTTGAGCGTCGTGGGATGCAGCCTGATCCGACCGTCCGGGGTGGCCGAGAGGTCACCCTCCATCTCGAAGGAGACGTCGACACCCTTGTGCAGGGTCCCCTTCTGACGCAGCTTGCCGTCGTGGGTGGAGACCTCGATGTTGCGCAGCGGCGCGCCCGGATAGGCGAAGGTATAGCGATTGAGCAAGGCCGACAGGCTCGCGGTCGAGATCGCGGTCGTCGCGCGGTCGATCGCGATGCGGAAGCTCTTGGGATCGTCGAAGACCGTGAGCCCGCCCTTCCGTGTCGGCAGGAGCCGGCCCTCGAGCTCGCGCACCTCGAGGACCACCTCCGGAGCGACGAGCATGTTCACGTTGCGGATGCGCGCCCAGGGAGAATCGCCCGCGGCTCGCGAGCGGCTGGCAGGGGCCGCCGCCCGGCCGGAGCCCTGCGCCAGGAGGGTGATCGCGATCACGCCGAGGGTTGCGACGGCGGGGGCGGATCGGGTCCGGCGGGGGGGCTGGCGGGAGCGGCGCATCCTACACGCAGGTACGTGCAAAAGGAGAGCCAGCAGTCAGTACACGAACATCCCGATCGCCGCCGCGAACATCAGGGCCATGTCGCGGAGACGAGGGCAAGGGCCAGGCGGGAGCTCGGCCCCGGTCACAGAGCTTTTCATTTCTCGCCCGGAAGCTTTTGGGTCGGATGGCGAATTTGGTCCCAGCGCTCCCCCGCCCCGTTGGGGCAAGTCGCACACCATTTCTTCAATTCCGTTTTGAGCCATCTGCAGATCCCCGGCTTCGTGCGGGTCACCTTGCCCAGCACGAAGTACTCAGGAATATCCTGGAGTGGCATTCCGGGTTCGATCCAGGCTCCGGCGCGCGAAGAGGCTACCGGTGCACCCTTCACCCGTCCGTACTCATAGGGGATCCAGAGGGTGTCGCGTGTTCGGCGTCAGCACGACGATCACGTGGCTGCAGTTGACCAGGGCGATCTCGATCATGCCGGCCGTCAGGAAGGTTCGCTGCTTTTCCGTGAGTGTCGGTCCGCCCGAGGGTGCTTTCAGCCAGAAATCGAGGGCGTCGAGCCAGTAGTCGAATCCGCTTTCGGTCGCTAACTCGGCGATGCGGAGCGCTTTCTTTTCGTCCTCCCCCTGGCGGTGCGAAACGAAGACCCGATAGGGGCGGAGGCGAGCGAGGTCCGCAGCTCCGCGAAACTGTCAGGAGAGGGCTCAGCGAAGACTTTTGCTACATAATCTTGCCAGGCTTTGACTCCTCCTTCCGCCCATCCAGGGAACCGGGACTGCAAGGGTGGCTGGTTGTCAGGATCGAGCCAATTGTAGCTCTGCATCGGGAGGTCCCCCTCTCTTGATTATACGGTCAGTTTGCGGATTGCCGCCGGCTTCCTCGCCCGTACGAAGGCGCTCATCACCTTCTCGTCCACCTCCGCCGCCACAGCACGATCGAGGCCGGCCTCGGCGAGGCCGATCTCGGCGTCCTCGGTATGGTAGATGCGGGTGGGCTCGATCTCGATCGCTTCGAAGCCGACGCTTTCGAGGAGATCCCGATACTCGGATTCGCCGAGCGCTCCGGCGACGCAGCCGATCCAGAGCTCGACGCTGCGCCGGGCCGCCTCCGGCAGCCCGCCGCGGACGACGACATCCGATACCGCGAAGCGGCCGCCCGGCCGGAGCACCCGGAAGGCCTCGGAGAGGGCCTGCCGCTTGTCGGTCGAGAGGTTGATCACGCAGTTCGAGATCACCACGTCGACCGCCGCCTCGGGGAGAGGGATCGACTCGATCTCGCCTTTCAGGAACTCGACGTTGTCGACCCCCGCCTGGCGCTGGTTCTCGCGCGCCAGGGCGAGCATGTCGTCGGTCATGTCGAGACCGTAGGCCCGGCCCGAGGGGCCGACCCGGCGGGCGGAGAGGAGGACGTCGATGCCGCCGCCCGAGCCGAGGTCGAGCACCACCTCGCCGGGGGAGAGCGCGGCCAGCGCCGTGGGGTTGCCGCAGCCGAGCGAGGCGTTGACCGCCGCGGAGGGCAGCCCCGCCGTTTCCGACTCGGCGTAGAGGTTGGAGCTGATGGGATCGGCGCTCGCCCCGGTGCCGCAGCTGCCGCCGCAGCAGGACGAGCGCGCGCTCCCCGGCAGGCGCGCCTGGCGCGCCGCGGCGCCGTACTTCTCCTGGATGACCTCGCGCAGGGCCGGACCCTCCAGGGCGGGAGTGGGGGTGGTTCCGAGATCGTCAGCGGTCGTGTTCATGATCGTCTCTCCTGTTTTGGTTGTCAGTTGCAACAGTTGGAAGAAAAAAAGGGCGCCGGGCTCACCCCTTCTCGGGGATGCGGCAGCAGCTCCCTCCGGTCGCTTCGACGCGTGCGCTGGCGGCTCTCGCGATGCGGCCGAGGAGCTGGATCATGGCGGTGCGCGTCTCAGGGTCGAAATCGGCGAGGAGCCCGCGCTCCTCGCCCACGACGTCGCTCTCGATCCGCCCGTAGAGCTCGCGCCCGGCCGCGGTCGACGCGAGCAGCAGAGCGCGGCCGTCGTCCGGATGCGGCGCGCGGGCCACGTAGCCCTTGCGCTCCAGGGCGTCCACCACCCGGCTCGCCGTGCTTTTGTCGAGATAGAGATAGGCCGCGAGGTCGTTCAGGGTCATCGGTCCCTTGCGGACCAGGGCCTCCAGGCCGTAGCACTGGCTGACCGAGACGTCGTAGCAGCAGATGCGGTCGCGGTCACGGAACTGGTAGACCCGGATCAGGTCCGAGAGCGTGTCGTAGAACTGATGGGCGTCCCGCTCCAGGGTGGGATCGGCGGTCAGGAGGGGCAGGCGGGCGTCCATGCCCGGCAGTATGGCACAACTGGTTGGCAGATGCAACTAACTCGTGTTCGGGAGACGCGAAGCTCAGCCGCCCTGCGCCAGGCGGCCATCCAGGTCGAGCTCCGCCGCCACGCCCTTCATCGCTTCGAGGACGTTGCCGACGTGCTCCCAGATCTCCAGCTTGCCGTCGAAACAGACGCGGGAGAAGTCGGCGGTCGCCGCCTCGACGTGCTCGCGGTCGACCCCGGCGGCGAAGGAGCGCTCCTTCCAGCGCTTCTTGATCGACTTGACCTCCACCTCCCGCACGTCCTTGCTCGGGCGGACCAGGGCGGCGGCGAGGATCAGGCCGGTCACCTCGTCGCAGGCGAGGAGAGCGAAATCGATCGGCTGCTTGCGCTCGACCCCGGTTCCCTCGGTGTTGTGGGAGAGGATGGCCTGGACGACGGTCTCGTCCGTCCCCTTCTCGCGCAGGGTGGGGATGCCGGCCGCCGGGTGCTGGTCGAGGGTGGGGTGGATCTCCCAGTCCCAGTCGTGGAGCAGGCCGGCGAGCCCCCAGCTGTCGGGGTCCGCCCCCAACTTGGCGGCGTACCAGCGCATCGCCGCCTCGACCGCCAGCATGTGACGGCGCAACCCCTGGGCCGCCACGTTCTCCGTCATCAGCTGCCAGGCCGCCTGCCGATCCATCGTGCTCGCCATCGTTCTCGTCTCCTCTGCGGACCGGGGGATCATAGCGGAAGTCACTCCGGCACCAGCAGCCGCCCCTCCCGCCCCGTCCACTCGCGGTAGCGCCCCGCGATCCGCTCTCCCGCCTCCCGCGCCGCGTCCGCCCGGGCGAGAGCGACGATCGAGCCGCCGAAGCCGCCGCCGGTCAAGCGGGCGCCGTAGACCGCCGTCTCGTCCCGGGCGAGCTCGACCAGGCGATCGACGTCCTCGACCGAGACCTCGTAGTCGTCGCGCAGGGAGGCGTGGGAGGCGTCCAAGAGCTGGCCCAGGGCGGGGAGGTCGCCGGCGCGGAGCGCCGCCACGGCGGCGAGGACCCGTTCGTCCTCGGTCAGTACGTGGCGGGCCCGCCGGTCGAGGGGGCTGGGGAGCCGGGCGACCCGCGGCAGGTCGGCGGCGGTCAGGTCGCGCAGCTGGGCGACGCCCAGGAGCTGGGCCGCCTCTTCGCACTCCTGCCGCCGGGTACGGTATTCGCCGGCCGCGCCGGCCGCGTGACGGTGGGGGATGGCGGAATCGACGACGACGAGACCGGCCCCCCGGGGCAGGGGGACGCGCTCGAAGGCGAGGCTCCGGGTGTCGAGGAAGAGGGCGTGCGCAGTGTCGGCGAGGCTCGCCGCCATGGGGTCCATCACCCCCACCGGGGCGCCGACGAAATCGGTCTCCACTCTCTGCGCGAGGCGGGCGAGGCGGACGTCGTCCAGGGCGAGCGAGAAGGCCTGGACGAGGGCGCGCAGGAGCGTCACGGTGAGCGCCGCGCTCGACGACAGGCCGCTGCCGACCGGCACCTCCGAGGTGATCCGGAGATTGCAGCCGCCGAGCGCGAAGCCCTCCTCAAAAAGGATCTTCGTCACCCCCTGGAGGTAGTCCCGCCAGTCGCCGCGGCGCTCCTCCTCGCCGAGGACATAGCTCTCCGGCTCCGTGGCCGCGGGATGGGGCGGTGTCGCCTCGGCGCTCCAGGCGGCGACCGTGCGGTCGGTGCGGCGGGCGAGCTCGGCCCGGGTCCGCTGGGGGATGGCGAGGGGGAGCACGTAGCCGCCGTTGTAGTCGGTGTGCTCGCCGATCAGGTTGACCCGGCCGGGGGCCGAGGCCGCGATCTCGGAGGGGCGGCCGTAGAGGTCCTGGAAGCTGGGGACGGTGCGTCGTGGCATCGCGCCGGGGAAGGCTGCAAGAGGTGAGCCAGAGATCGGATACCGGTTCCCTGTGAGAAGATCGCTCCCCTAGGAGGATTGAACATGCACATCCTGCACGCCACCCGGCTCGTTCTTATCGCCTCGGTCGCCGCGTGGCTCACCGCGGGCCTCGTCTCGGCCCAGGGTGGAGCTCCGGCTCCGGCCCCACCCGCGTCCGCGCCCGCAGATACCACCCCACCCCCCGGCGCCGGCGTCCCGCCTCCCCGCTACGACAAGGCGACCGAGACCACCTTGAAGGGTCCGATCCAGGAGGTCAAGGTGGTCACCACCCCGAGCGGGATCCGGGGGACCCACCTGATGCTCAAGGACGGCAAGCAGGTGATCGAGGTCTTCACCGGGCCGACGGTCTTCCTCGAGGCCCAGAAATTCCCCCTCGCCAAGGGGGACGCGGTCGAGGTGACCGGTTCCCGGGTGACGGTCAACGGCACCTCCGCCCTCCTCGCCCGCCAGGTCCGGAAGGGCGACACGGTCCTCATCCTGCGCGACGAGAACGGCCGTCCGGTGTGGGCGGCGAAGAAGGAGTAGGGAGGAGGCTCGGGCCGAGACTACGACCGCTGGTAGGGAACCGGTGGCAGCGCCTGCCAGCCCCCTCCCTGCACGAATTTCGAGGTGACCGTCTGCATCGCATCGGCGCTCACTTTGTGGAGCGTCTGGCGGATTTTCGTTTGCTGGACCATCCCTTCCAGAGTCCAGGTCGCAGCGGGACCGGGACCGGGCGTCGGCGGCACCTGCGTCAGGCTGACGTAACTGCCCGAGCTCGTGAAGGCCCACATGACGAGATGCTTCCCGCTCGGATCGAGGCCGAGCAGGCCCGTGGTGAGCACGGCCTTGTTGTTGCGGCAGGACGTCTGGACAGAGGAGATGAACTGGGCGGAGAGAGTGAACTGGAGCGCCTCGCAGGTCGTGCTGCCGGACGCGGTGTTGACCCAAACACCCCCGACGAGGAACTCGAGCCCCTGAAAATTTGCCGCGGGTGGTGGCGGTGTGACTGCGGTTCTCGCGATCTCTTCTAAAGATTCGACAATACCTCCAAGCATATATTTTGCCTCCTCGTTATGGAACAGCAATTTGTTGTAGGATATCCCATCGTGCCGGGAGATGTGACGTAGCGATGAGGTGCCTGAGCTGCGCCTTCGACAACGCGGCGGGAATGCGGTTCTGTGGGCAGTGCGGCGCCCCCCTCTCCACTACGCCGGCAAGCGCTCCTGCAGCCGGCGCTCAGACGGAGCGCCGCGTCCTGACCGTCATGTTCTGCGACCTCGTCGGCTCCACCGCGCTCTCGGTGAAGCTCGACCCGGAGGATTTCCACGCCGTCCTGCAACAGTGCCAGGCGACCTGGAAGGCCCTGGTCGAAGAGCATGGAGGGCATGTCGCTCAGTTCCTCGGCGACGGGTTGCTCGCCTACTTCGGCTATCCCCAGAGCCGCGAGGACGACGCTCTACGCGCCGTGCGGGCCGGCCTGCGCATCGCCAGCACGATGCAGGCGGCGGTTCCCCCGGTCCCCTTTCCGCCGGAGCTGAAGCTCCAGGTGCGGCTGGGCATCCACACCGGCCCGGTGGTGGTGGGCGAGATCGGTAACGGCGCCCGGCGCGAGAACCTGGCGCTCGGCAATACCCCCAACCTGGCAGCCCGCCTGCAGGCCCTCGCCGAGACGGGTACGGTCTACATCAGCGCCACCACCCTGCGGCTGGTTCGTGGCCGGTTCGCCTGCCAGGACCTCGGGGTGCTCCAGGTGAAGGGGTTCGACCGGCCGACGCAGGTCTTCCGGGTGGTGCGCGAGGAAGCTTCCGGCACGCGCGAGAGCGAGAAAGGAATGGTCCGCGAGAAGGCTTTTCCGCTGGTGGGGCGCCAGCGCGACCTCGACCGGCTGTCCGAGCTCTGGCGTCTGGCGCGGGGGGGGAGCGGACAGGTGGCGTTGATTCAGGGCGAGGCGGGCATCGGCAAGTCGTGCCTGGTCCAGCGGCTCGCTCTTCCTCTGGCGGGAGAGAAGCACACGTTCCTCGCCGGGGGTTGCTCGCCGTACTACCAGAATACGGCCTTCTATCCGATCGTCGAGCTGATCCGCAAGCTCCTGGGCCTGGACTTCGGTGGATCGGGTGACGCCGCCCTGGTCCGCCTGGAGGAGGCGCTGGCGGAGTGGGGCCTCGAGCGGTCGTCGCACCTCCCGCTCTGGGCGGGGCTGCTGTCGATCGAGCCAGGCGCGCCCGCGCCGGCCGTCCTGGCCCCCGCCCAGCTCCGCAGCCAGCTCCTGGCTTCTCTCGTCGACGGCTTTGTCGCCATCGCCCGCCAGCAGCCGCTCCTCCTGGTGTTCGAGGATCTCCATTGGGTCGATCCCTCGTCCCTCGAGGTGCTGACCCGCCTCGCCGGGCGCTCCGCGCGGGAGCCCATCCTGTTGCTGCTGACCGCACGTTCGGGCTTCCTCCCCCCCTTGCCGGAAAGCGCACACGCCACGCAAATCGACCTCGACCGGCTGGCTCCGGCCGAGATCGCGGCCTTGATCCGCCATACGGTGGGGGAGGCGGAGCTGCCCACCGGCCTCCTGGAGCGGCTCGTCGAGCGGGCCGAGGGCGTGCCGCTGTTTGCCGAAGAGCTGACCAAGATGGTCCTCGAGGTGGATCAACCCGCCGGCTGGCGGCCGGCGGCGCGCAGCGTGCCCACCACCCTGCAGAGCTCCATCGAGGCCCGCCTGGACCGGCTGGGAGAGGCCAAGGCCACCGCCCAGATCGCCGCCGTCCTGGGCCAGGAGATCGACCTCGATCTGCTGCTCGCGCTGCACCCGGGAGAGGAGAAGAGGGTGCGGCTTCACCTGGACCGCCTGGTGGAGGCCGAGATGGTCGGCTGGACCGGGCGTTCGAGCTGCCGATTCCGGCACGCCCTGATCCGTGACGCCGTCTACGAATCGCTGCTGCACAAAACGCGGCCCTTGCGTCACCAGGCGGTCGTCCGGACTCTGGAGTCCCGCTTCCCCGAGATCGCCGCGGCGCGCCCCGAGCTGCTGGCGCAGCACTGCGCGGCGGGAGATCTCGTCGCGCCGGCGATTCGCTACTGGCACCGGGCCGGCCAGAACGCGGCCAACCGGTCGGCGAACCTCGAGGCCAGCCGGCACCTCGCCGAGGGCCTGTCCCTGCTCGCGCGGCTCGCCGAGGACGGTGAGAGGGACGTCCTGGAGCTGTCGCTGCAGACCGCCCTCGGCTCCACCCTGATGGCGCTCAAAGGGTTCGCCGCCCCCGAGGTGGAGGCCGTCTACCGACGCGCCTTCGATCTCAGCTCGCGGCTGCCACCCACTCCCCAGAAGTTCTCGGTCCTGCTCGGGCTCACCCGGATCCACGGGGTGCGGGCGGAGCTGACCGTCGCCCGCCAGCGTGGCGAGGACCTGGTCGCGATGGCGGAGGCGGAGGGTGAGCCCGCTCACCGGATCGTGGCCCACCTGAACGTCGGCATCACCCTGCACCATCTGGCCGAGCATCAGCGGGCTCGTGGCCATCTGAGCCGGGCCGTCGATCTCATGGAGGAGAACGGTCCGGTACCGCAGGAGCTCCGCTACGGCACGCTTCCCGAGCTGCATGGCCGGGCCTATCTGGGCTTCGTGCTGTGGCACCTTGGCTTTGCCGATCAGGCCCTCCGCTGGGTCGAAGATGGCGTGGAGAGAGCCCGCAAGGCCGGCGATCCGCTGAGCCTCGCGATCGCCTTAAACGGTCTCGCCCTCGTCCGGCAGTTCCGGCGCGAGGCGCCGGAGGCGCAACGGGTGGCGGCGTCCTGCATGGAATTGGCCAGCGCGGCGGGAGTCCCGCTGCTCCTCGCCATGGCTCGCACGCTCCACGGCTGGGGGCTCGCCTACCACGGCGGCACGCCCGATCCGGCGGCGGTGGAGGAGGTCCATCAGGGCATCCTCGATTGGGACGCGACCGGCTCCAAAGTGGCGCAAACCGCCTATCTGGGCCTGCTCGCCGAGCTCTACGGCCGGCTCGGCAAGCGGGAGGAAGCGTTCGCCGCCATCGCGCGCGCCGAGAAGCTGAGCGAGAGCACGGGCGAGCGATTCAGTCTCGCCGAGCTGCACCGGTTGCGGGGCGAGCTGGCCCTGGCGACCGGCGACCCCGCGGGCGCGGAGTCCTGGCTGCGCAGCGCCTGCCGGATCTCCCACGCGCAGGGAGCGAGGCTGTTCTTCCTGCGTGCCGCCACGGCCCTGGCCCGCCTCTGGCGGGAGACCGGTCGGGAGACGGTAGCGCGGCGCCTGCTGACCCGGGCGTTGCGCGGTCTCGACGAGGGTTTCGCCACGCCGGATCTCGTCGCTGGCCGGGCGCTCCTCGCCGAGCTCACGGCCGGTGAGCTGCAAGAGGTCTCCGAGGTTTCCTCCCGCCGGTCCCTGTGCTAGTGTCTGCACGTTCCCTATTTTTGAATTCCCTGACTTTCTCCAGGAGGATGAGATGAGCGAGCCAAAAGTGCGCAGAGAGGAGCTTCACGACGTCTTCGCCGAGGCCGGATTCGATCTCGAGGAGAAGACTCCAACGGCGCCGAGCCGTTCGATCGGCTTCCTGGCGATCCAGGGGGCGCCCAGCCCCATCGTCGAGACCGATCTCAAGCCTTTCGATCCCCCCGCAAGCGATTCCACGCTCCGCGAGCTGGTCACCGGCTGGGAGAGCCTGACCCCTACCGAGTTCGCCCAACGCCATGCCGAGTTCGCGCTCGAGCCCTATATCGCTGTCGGTGAATGGGTGGTGCCGATCGACCGCAACCGGATCAACGCCTGGGTCGACGGCGAGTATCTGGCCCGCGCTCTGGCAGAGCGGCCGCGGCTGGAGACCCGGCGCATCAAGGTGCAGCAGCTGCGGATCGTGTACATCGGAAACGACAAGGCTGTCGCCACCTATCATGTGGTGGAGCGTTACGAGGGCAGCCCGCAGACGTACTCTGGCAATGCGGCGGTGATCCTGGTGCATCTCGCGAAAGGCTGGCGGATCGCGGCGTACACCAAGACCGGCAGCGTCGGCACCTAAGGGTGCCGGAGGCCATGGACGCGACGGCGCCCGCCCTGGCGGCGACCGCGAAACGGTTCCGTCTGGGAACCCACCGCACCTGTACGCCGGAAGCGACCTGGGAGCGGATCGCAGAGCTGTTGCCCCTGGCCGGCGTGACGCGGGTGGCCGACCTGACCCGGCTCGATCGCGTCGGCATTCCGGTCTTCCAGGCGGTGCGGCCGGCGAGCCGGAACCTCGCGGTCGCGCAGGGCAAGGGCGCCACCCCCGCCGCGGCCCGGGTCAGCGCGGCGATGGAGGCGCTCGAGCTCTGGCATGCCGAGTGTCTGGACGATCTTCCTCAGACCGCTGTCTCGCTGCGCGAGATGCGCTCCGCCAACGCCCTTCCCCTGCGGGACCTGCGCTGGCACCCCGGCGTGCGCCCGCTCGACGCGGTGCCCATCCGCTGGATCGAGGCGGAGCCGCTGGGGGGCGGGGAGCCCCTCTGGCTTCCCCGCCAGATGCTGGAGCTCGATTTCCGCCTGCCGGATGCCTTCGAGGTCCTCATGTTCGTCAAGACGTCGAGCGGCCTGGCGTCCGGCAACTGCCGCGAGGAGGCCGTGCTGCACGGCCTTTGCGAGCTCGTCGAGCGGCACGGCCTGGCGCGGTTCCTGCGCGATCGCTCGACCGCGGTCCCCATCGCTCCGGAGTCGGTCACCGACGAATCGTGCCGCGAGCTGATCGGCCGCTGCCGCGCGACCGGAGCCCGCCTGGCGCTCTGGGACGCCACCTGGGAAGCCGGGGTGCCGACGTTGATCGCCGAATTCGTCCTGCCGGACCTCCCCTCCTCCTGGCGCGGCGCGGGGTGCCATCCGGCGCCGGAAGTGGCGCTCTCCCGTGCCCTGACGGAAGCCGCCCAGAGCCGCCTCACCTACATCTCGGGCGCCCGCGACGACCTGATCTTCGAGGCCAATGAGGCCGATGAAGAGGCGGATCGCGTCTGGCAGGGCTTCGTCGAGCACCCGGAGGGACGGCGGTTCACCGAAGTCGTCAGCCTCGCCACGGAGAGCGTCGACGACGATCTGGCCCAGGTCCTGTCGCGCCTCGGGTCGCTCGGGCTCACGGCCTGTGCCGTGGACCTCACCCGCCGGGGGATCGGCCTGCCGGTCTTCTTCGTCTACGTCCCCGGGCTCCTGGAACCGCCCCATGACTGAAGCGTCGCCCGGGGTGATCGTCTTTGCCGGCCCCTGTCTGGCCGGCCTCGACGACCGGCGCCGGCGTGAATGGCTGGAGGGGTTCGAGCTCCGGCCGCCGGCACAACGCGGCGACGTCCTCGCAGCGGTTGCGCGGCGGCCCCACACTCTCGTCCTGCTCGACGGCTACTATTACACGGTTGGAGCGGTCACCCACAAGGAGCTGCTCTATGCGCTCGAGGCCGGTATCCGGGTCTTCGGTGCCGCCAGCATGGGAGCCTTGCGCGCCGTGGAAATGGCGCCCTTCGGCATGATCGGAGTCGGCCAGGTCTTCGCATGGTTCCGCGATGGGGTCCTCGACGGCGACGACGAGGTGGCGGTCCTGCACGCGCCTCAGGAGATGGGGTACCGGCCGCTCACCGTCGGCCTGGTCGAGATCCGCGCCGCCCTCGAGCACTGGATCCGGAGCGGCGAGATCGAGAGGGGAGCCGCCGGCCGATTGATCGATGCGATCAAGGACCTCCCGTTCACCGAGCGGTTCCCCGCGACCGTCCGGCGTTTCGCGGCGGATCTGCTGGGAGAGCGGGGCAGAGACCGGCTGCGCGACCGCCTCGCCAGCCATAGTGTGAAGCGCGCGGACGCGGCGGCCGCCCTCGCCCTGGCGCGCCGGGCGCCGACGGCGCTGGCGTCCGGCCCTCCTCTACGCCCGCGCCGGGCGGTGGAATACTTCAGCTTCGATCGCGAGGCCTTTCTCACCGCGCCTCCCGAGACGCCGGCGCGCGGCGCGGCGCCCACGCTGGTCGAAGTCTGGGCCCTGGCGCAGGTGCTCCACGCGGAGGCCCCGGAGCTGGTGGCGGCGATGCGTCTGCGGTACCTGCTCGGGGCAGCTGCCCTGGCCGCGGGTCTTCCCCCGTCTCCTGCCCTGGAGTCGGAGATCGGCGAGAGCCTGGAGGAGCGGCTTCGCCAGTGGGGCGGCACGGCGGCGCTGCCGCGGTGCGAGGTCCTCGAAGAGGCCCGGTCTCGGGCCTTGAGCGCGGTGGCCGAGAGCCACTGGGGCGGTGCCGGCCCGGCGCTCCGGGCCCTGGCGGACCGCCTGGGGCTGCCGCCGGGCGGGGAACGCCGGAGGCTCTTCGAGGCGCTGGAGGGGCGAGCCGGCTACCTGCCCGTCTGGTGGATGGCGCGGGCCTTCCTCTTCTCTCCCGCCTTCCCCGCGGCCCTGGCGACGGCTCAGGCGGCCTGCGAGGTACGGCGCCGGTTCGAGGACTGGGCCGAGGGAAGGGTCATCCGCCGCCGGCAGCTGCGCTCCCTGGCGGTGCGCCTCTGGGCCTGCGAAGAGGTCGAAGTCCAGGCGTCGCAGCGGGGCCTGTTGGATTTCGGCGTCCGTTCGATCGACCTTTACAAAGCCCTGGCGCTGATCGCTCCGGCGGAGCTGCTGAGGCGCCCGATGAACGGATATCCCCGGTGCCGGGAGGAGCTGCGGGCCAGCCGCTTGAGCGAATCGAGCCCCAGCCCTTGCCGATGAGGACGGGCCTGCCCGAGAGGGGCGCGCCCCGCGATCCGCTCTCCCGCCAGGTTCGGAAGGGCGACACGGTCCTCATCCTGCGCGACGAGAACGGCCGTCCGGGTGTGGGCGGCGAAGCCGTAGGGGGCTATGGGGGAGTATGGGGGAGAGATTTGCTTGCCTCCCCGCCGCCCGGCGCGCTAGGCTCTCCTCCCCATGCCCCCCCGCGACTTCGAGCGTGTCCGGCGCGAGTTGGAGAAGCAGTTCCGTGCCGACGTCGAGGTGCTCTACAGCGCCTACTGCGCCAAGCTCCGTGCCTACGAGATGATGTACCGGCTGCCGGGAGGTCTCGGAGGTCTCGGCGATCTCGACCCACGCTTCCCGTTTTTGGCCACCCCCCCCTTGAGCCTGCCCGCCCTCCCCTCCGAGGAGACCGTACCGGCTCCGGCGACTCCTGCGGTTCCGGCGCCCGTGCCTCCGGAGCCCACCCCCGCGCCGCGGCGGCGGAGCGGCGGGTATGAGCTCTACGACGCGATGCTGGCGATCCTGGACCAGCTCCCCGAGACGTTCACCCGGGGCGACGTGTGCGCCGCGCTCGGCTACGAGCCCAGCCGCTCGAGCCTCCACCGTGCGCTCTCGACTCTCCAGCGCAACGGCTGGCTTGAGAAAGAGGAGCGGGGGACGGGACGGTTCTCCAACCTCTACCGGAAGACTCCAGACGCGCCTCCCGAGGCCCCCGAGCCGGCCGAAGAGACATAACAGCCCGCCGTCCCGGCTCGCGGTGGAGCTGTTGGGACACAAAGGCCCCGTCTTGAGACACTACGACGGAGCCTTGGGACGCTACGACCGGAGTTTGGGACACTAGAAATCCGCCTTGGGACACTACGGTAAGCCGTTGGGACACTAGGGAAGGGCTTGGAGACACTAGGCCGGAGTTTGTAGTGTCTCCAGCTTGTTCTGTAGCGTCCCCTCACCGTTTCGTAGTGTCCCAAGATCGATTGCTTGTGTCCCAAGTGCCAATCGTAGTGTCTCGACGTGGCATCGTAGTGTCTCAAAGCGGGTTTCTAGTGTCCCAAGGATCGCTTGTAGTGTCCCGACATCGGGTTTTGTGTCCCATGGCTGCCCGTAGTGTCCCATCGTGAGCGTTCTTTGTGTCTCAACGTGGGCCGAGGTGCTCGACGATGGGACGCTAGGCGACCGGATTCCACGACCCAGGGCCTGCCTCCCTATAATCCCCTCCGGTGACGCCGTCGCAGAGCAGGATCGAGAGCCGTTTCCTGCGGGTGGGCGACCTCCGGGTGCACGTCCGGGGCGCGACTGGTCCTTCCGCGGGGGGCACACCCCTCGTGCTCGTCCATGGCCTGGGGATCTCCTCCCGCTACATGGTCCGCCTGGCCGAGATCCTCGCCCTCACGCGGCCGGTCTACGCGCCCGACGTCCCGGGCTTCGGGCGGAGCGCCAAACCTCGGAAGCCGCTCGACGTCCACGGACAGGCGGAGTTCCTCGCCGCCTGGCTGCCGGCGATGGGGTTCGACCGGGCGGCGTTCCTCGGCCACTCCCTGGGCTGCCAGGTGGTGGCGGACCTGGCCTACCGCCATCCGGGGGTGGTCGAGCGGCTGGTCCTCGCCGCCCCCACCATCGACGACACCGAGCGGAGCGTGCCGCAGGAGCTGGGGCGGCTGCTCTGCGACGTCCCGCGGGAACCGCTCACCCTGGCCCCGATCGTCGCCGTCGACTACCTGAAAGCCGGGCTGGGGCGGGTGCTCCGCACCCTCCGCCACGCCCTCGCCGACCGCATCGAGGACAAGCTCCCGGCCCTCGCCATCCCCACCCTGGTGGTGCGGGGGGAACGCGATCCGGTGGTTTCCGAGCCCTGGACGGAGAAGGTCTGCCGGCTCCTGCCCCAGGGGCGCCTGGCGGTCCTGCCGCGAGCGGCCCATGCCCTCCAGTGGAGCCATCCGTGCGAACTGGCCGATCTGCTGATACCGTTCCTCGACGAGGTTTGCTGAACCGAGAGCTGGGACCGGGTACTTCCTGGGAGGCCGTGCATGGGATCCGATGCCGCTGGCGGACACTTCGACCGCCTGGTGTTACGCAACGTCCGCTGTTTCCGCGAGGCGACGATCGAGCTTCACCCGCAGCTGACCGTCCTCCTGGGGGAGAACGGCGCGGGAAAGACGACGGTCATCGAGGCTCTGGCCTCTCTCACCCATGCGGAGGAGGAGGGGCTGCCTGCCTTCCCGCTGACCCACGGGGCGAAGAGCGGGGAGATCGCCGTCTATGTGGCGGCAGTGAAGCGTCCCGTCGCCCGTTGGAAGGCTGGGGGCGCCGGAACTCGGCAACGACTGCCCATCGACCGCCCATTCCTCGCCTATGGGCGGTACCGGCGGGTCTACTTTCCGGACGAGGATGGAAGCTATCCGGCACCCAATCCAACCCTCGCTGAGCTCGCCGCGAGAGCCTACCAGGGCTGCACGGCGACCGTCTTTCGGCCGGACACTCATCTCCTGCGCGACCTTGCCCGGTACCTCGTGGTGCTTCACGAAGCCCGTAAGTCGGACCCGCGGATCGACGCGACTTGGAAGCGTCTCGACTCCTCCCTCTCTCAACTCGGTCAGGGGCTTACCGGCATCACCTTCGACGAGGGAAAGACCGAATGGATTCCCCAGGTGGTGCGCAACGGTTTTCCCCTGGAGCTCAAGGAGTTGTCGGATGGCTATCAAGCGGTCCTGGTCATCGTCTTCGACCTCGTGCTGCGCTACCTCTACCTGTTCCCCACCTTGGAGGATCCACTCCTCGGGAGGGCGACGGTGGCGATCGACGAGGTGGACCTCCACCTCCACCCACGCTGGCAGCGGACGGTCGCTGCGCAGCTGACAACGCTCTTTCCCAACACGCAATTCATATTGACGACGCACTCTCCCGCGGTCGTCCAGGGCGCCATCGACTCTCGGCACCAGGTCGTCTCCCTGCGCGAGGAGACCGGGCAGGTCACGGCGACCTCGCTCACCGCCAAAGAGACGGAGGACTTGGATGGCGCCGAGATTGGCTCGGTGCTCCTGGAGGAGAAGCTCTTCAGTCTCGACTCCCGTTACTCCACCAAATTTTCCGAGGTTGAGGAGCGAGTGAACGTCATTCGGAAAGCGATCAGCAAGGGGCGTGCAACCGAGGAACAGCGCAAGCAGCTCTTCGAGGATCTCGGCACTCTGCAGAGGCTGGTTGCCGAGGACGAGATCCGTCGTGCGGACGGCTCGTTCATGTCTCAGATGTCGGGGTTGCGTAAGGCGTTCCTCGAAGATCTCGCCGCCGCGATCGAGAAGGTCAAGCCGTGAGGCGGCTCGATCGCGGTGGGGTCAAGATCCCTCCCACATGGCAGGTGAGCGCCAGGAAAGCCTTTCCAGACTACGATTCGTTCGCGGCGAAGGCAGCTGCCTTCGAGGCGCTCGGGATTGACGATCCGGTGCGGCGGGCCGGGTTCAAGAGCTACGCGGCGGAGGTGCTGCCCAGGAAGGGCAAGAAGGGGGTCTGCGACTTTAAGGCGATATGGGGTCGGCTCAAGAGGGCGCTCGCTGTAATGTCTCACCAAAAGTGCGCCTATTGCGAGTGGTCGATCAATGCCGAGCGATCCGCAGCTGTGGAGCACTTCAAGCCTAAGTCGCTTTTCCCATTACTCGTCTACGACTGCGGGAACTACTTCCTGTGCTGTGCCGGTTGCAACGGCGCCAAGTCCGATAAGTGGCCTCTTGGCGGAGGTTCTTACGTCCGACCGGACGAGGGCGATCCGTCATCACTATTCCGCTTTCATGAAAATGGCAGGATGGAGGCGGCCCTGCCCGGTGGAGCGGCCGAGGAGACGATCCGCGACTTGGATTTGAACCGGGACTGGCTGTGCGAGCAGCGTAAGCGCGCGATCACATACAGTCTGAACGAACTTCACACGATCTCGCGCCTCGGAGAACTTGCCGTCAGATTGGGGAAGGAGGCCAATCAGATCCAGCAACTTCAGGCCGAGATGGTAAGGGATGCGAGCGCACGGCTGCGTGACCCGAACCTTGCATATTCAACGGCGCTTACGCAGTGCTTCGAGCGCGCTTGGGTCGAGAAGTTCCCGGATCGACCTCTTCGAGAATTTTTCTAAAGCGGATTTCGTCCCTATATATTGTTGCCAAAATCTGTCTCATGACCTCACGTTCATGCGCTGCAAGTCTTGGAAATGTCTGCCTAAGCGCGGTTCTCGCTGTGTCGGATTCTATGGCCTTGAGTGCTAAAATGTAACATGAGAAGCCCCCTATGGATGGAGCCCAGTCAATGATCGCTTCATCGTTCACAAAACTCATGGCATGATTAGTCGAACGAGAATCGCCTACGCATTTCGCAATGGCTGGAACAGCAGGCTCGTAGTCAATGTCTTTTAGCGCCCAGAGACAGTAGAACATGCTCTTCGAGTCGTCTTCAGTCTGCAGTAATTTGGCCAGTGCAGGTGCGGATACGACCCCTAGGGCTATTAGGCTTTCTACTTCGAGATAATCTTGGGGCGGCACTAGTTTTTGAATCTCCGCTTCGATTCTTTCGCGCACCTCGAGAGGCATGGAGGGCGCGGTCTCCAGGCATTGCGCGGCGAGAAATACGGCTGCTGCTTGTTTCTTCGAAAGCAGCCGGCGAGCAATGCGTTCTCCGGACGCCCCTGGCCCTCCCGCAGCAAGCACGATGACTTCATGCCACCAGGTCTCCGCATAGTGTCTAGTCAGCTCATCTAAGTCCTTCGTATCCACAAAATCCAACGCGCAGAGGTACTCCTGGAATGTCAAATGAGAGAAGGAGAAAAAACCTGGCCGGCGCTCGACCAGAAGCCCACTGCGGTCCCGGATCTCCGCCATGATCCTCTTGGAGTCTTCCACAGGGCGGCCGAGTTCGGGGAGAATTTGCTCGAAGTGCTGGACCGCGTCCTCCTCGGCGATTTCAGCGGCATGGGCCGAATGGATTTTCCGCGCCACTCCCTTCAATAACTGTCGCTTTGCTGAGGCGTCGAGGTATCCGACGGCGGATCCCTCGGGAAATTTCGCGCGATCCCATTCATAAAGAAGGGCGTCTGTACACTTATCGTATAGTGTGACGCGGTGCTCAGGAATCGAGCTGCCGAGGAAGCGGTGGACGACGCAGAGGATCGTGACGAGGAGAGGGTTGACGGCGATCCTCTGGACGGAATAGCTTCGGGAAAGGCGCTGCCTGAGGTCATCGGCAGCCCTGATTGCTTCCCTATCATCCTGTGCCAAGTCCTTGCGGACAGACCTCTCCGCGGCCAGGCACCACTTCGAAATGAATTCGTCCACCTCCTGGCGTTGGAGCTCGGCCAGCCGGAAGGGCTTGAGACCATGGACGCGCCGTTCGATCTCGCCAGGCGCCCCTGCCGGCCGGCTGGTTGCAAGGAGGTAGACTTCGGGGTAGCGCTTGACCAGGCTATGGAGAGACTCGATCAGTTGCCCGCGCAAATCTTCCGGAGCTTCGTCCAGGCCGTCGAGGAAGACCAGAGCTCGCTGCCGCTCGAGCGCCTGCCGAACAAGACCGCTGTCGCACCCGGTATGGATGGAGATGTTCTCCACGGTGAGGGAATGGCCTTTGAAAGAGCGGACCGTGAGAATTAGGGGAAGCAGATCGTTCCACTCCGGGCCGAGCTTCTGCGCTGCCGCCCGAGTCGCCATGTAAGAGACGAGGGTCGATTTGCCACTGCCGGGCGCTCCGACGATCAGGACGTGTCGGTGATCGGTCAGCACCTCCGGAACCGTGAGTCGCTGGCGGAACAGGATAACTGTCTGTTTTCCGTCTTTGTCCGCCGTCACCTCTGGCGGCGCCTCCAGGTGCAGCGGTACATAGACCGTATCCAGATCCGGTGGGTCCCAGTGGCTCGTCTGGATGCCGCGCAGCTCGATCTTCCCGAACTCCTCGATCACCCGTCGCCGGTAATCCCGCTCGAGGACAGCGAGCAGCTTCTCCGAATCACCCGACTCTCGGGCCTCCACCAAATCGTGCTCGCGGGCGCAGCGGATCTCGAAGGCTGCTGCGGGCTTGAAAGCATCGTCGAAGTCCGCGGTAGCCCAGTCCCTCACCAGCTTCTGCATCTCCTTCCGTAGTTTGTCCGGCACCTCGTCGGAGCCGCGGGAGAGCAGAGCGTCGAGGAGCCGCCCCCGGGCGCGGAGGCGGCGGTGCTGGAAGACGACAGCCGGCAGGGACGCGTCGATCGGGCCAGACAAGAGGACATGCCTGAAGAGGGCCGCCACGACCATACGGTCGAGGTCATCGCGTGGGTCTACCCTGGACTTGGCGATGCTGACCATGGCTAGAGGAAAGCATACAGTATGTTCAGTTGGTCACCTTATCGGTGACAGGAAATGAAATCCAGCGTCGAGGGGCTGCCCCGAAGGGGCTTGGGTTGGTAGCCTGGGGCGAGAGCCCCAGGTCGGTGTAACTACAAGAAAACAAAAGCCCCGAAGGGGCGACGGTTCCGGCCGGAATTACCGCCGCCCCTTCGGGGCTGGAATTATTCCACCGCCTACCTGGGGTTTGCACCCCAGGCTACCCACCTGCGCCCCTTCGGGGCGAAACGCGTCTCCGTCACAGCAAGGCCATCGCGCACCCTCTATAATCCTCCCGGTGACCCCGAACCGCCCCGAGGCCGTCGTCCTGGAGCTCTTCACCAACCGCTTCGCCGGCATCGCGGCGGAGATGGGGGAGATGTTGAAGCGCACCGCCGTTTCGACCAACGTCAAGGAACGGCTCGACTTCTCCTGCGGCCTCCTGGACCCGGTCGGAGGGCTGGTGGCCAACGCGCCGCACATCCCCGTCCACCTGGGGGCGCTGGGGCTCTGCGTGCGCCGGCTGCGGGAGACGATCCCCATGGGACCGGGGGACGTGGTGGTCACCAACCATCCCGGTTTCGGCGGCTCTCACCTGCCCGACGTCACCGTGGTGGCGCCGGTCTTCACTCTCGATGGCACCCTCCTGGGCTACGTCGCCAACCGCGCCCACCATGCCGAGATCGGCGGCAGCCGCCCGGGCTCCATGCCCCCCCGGGCGACCCGGTTGATCGAGGAGGGGGTGGTGATCGCGCCGACCTACCTGGTGCGCGGCGGCCGCCCGTGTCTGGACGAGATCGAGCAGCTTCTGAAGACCGCTCCCTACCCCAGCCGCGCGGTCGAGGAGAACCTCGCCGACCTGCGCGCCGCCGCCGCCGCCAACCACCGGGGTGCCTCGGCCCTCCGTGCCCTCGCCGCCGAGCACGGCGCCGCGGACGTCCGCCGCGCCATGCAGGCCCTGGAGGACCGCGCCGCCGAACGGGTGAGCGCCGCCCTTTTGGACCTCCCCGAGGGTCGCCGCCGGGCGGTGGAACGGTTGGACGACGGCACCCCCCTCCGCGTCACCCTGGACATCGCAGGCGGCGAGGCGGTGATCGACTTCACCGGCAGTGGGCCGGTCCACCCGGGGAACCTGAACGCCCCGCCGGCGGTGGCGCGGAGCGCCGTCCTCTACTGCCTGCGCCTGCTCATCGACGAGCCGCTGCCCCTGAACGAGGGGTTCCTGCGGCCGGTCGAGATCCGCCTCCCCCCGGGGTTCCTGAATCCGCCCTTCCCGGAGGACCCCGCCGACTGCCCGGCGGTCGTGGGGGGGAACGTCGAGACCAGCCAGCGGGTGGTCGACACCCTGCTCTCGGCGCTGGGGCTCGCCGCCTGCAGCCAGGGGACGATGAACAACGTCCTCTTCGGCAGCGAGCGCTTCGGCTACTACGAGACGGTCTGCGGCGGCGCCGGGGCCGGGCCGGGCTGGACGGGCGCCTCGGCCGTCCATACCCACATGACCAATACCCGGATCACCGACCCCGAGCTCCTCGAGCACCGCTACCCGGTCCGCCTGGAGCGTTTCGCCATCCGCCCCGGCTCGGGCGGCGCCGGCGCCTTCCGCGGCGGCGACGGCGCGGTGCGGGAGATCACCTTCCTCGCCCCCATGTCGCTCTCGCTCGTCACCCAGCACCGGGTCGAGGTCCCCTACGGCCGCGCCGGCGGCGAGCCGGGGCTCCCCGGGCGCCAGCGCCTCCTCCGGGCGGGGGGCGAGATCGAGGAGCTGGAGTCGGTCGACGGCCGCGAGGTCGGCCCCGGCGACCGGCTGCTTCTGGAGACCCCGGGCGGCGGCGGGTGGGGACGGCCTTGAGGAGAGGGGCGCGGGTTCTCACGCTCGCCGTGGTCTCGGCTGCCTTCTGGGCTGCCGCCTGCGGGACCCCGCCCCCGGCGCGGTCCCCGGCGGTGGGGAGGTCCGGGGTCTCCGGCGATCCCCCGGCCTCCCGCGGTGCGCCGCCCCTGCCCGTAGCGATCGAGCAGGAGCTGGAGCGGATCGTCGACGGCCGCAGCGTCTGGCCCGGCTTCGACCTGCTCGCCATCCCGCTCGCCCTCTACGACGGCCGGGATACCTGGCTTTTCCGCCATCCCCATCCGCCCCCCGAGTTCGGCCCCGGTCAGGGGGGAGGGCGGATCGCCGACGGCCGGACGGCGGCGCTGCGCGCCAACACCGGGGTGGAGATCGCCGGAGTGCCGACCGCCACCGTGCTGCTCACCGGGGCGCCGTCCCGCTCCATCCGGGAGTGGGCGGCGGTGGCGGCGCACGAGGCCTTCCACGTCTTCGTCCGGGAGCGCTACTCCGGCTGGGCGGGCGACGAGTTGGAGCTCTTCGTCTATCCCGTGGAGGCGCGCGAGCCGCTCACCCTGCGGCGGGAGGAGACCCAGGCCCTGCGCCGGGCGCTGGCGGCGAGCGACGCGGCGGGGACCCTCTGCTGGGCGGACCTCGCCATGCGCCTGCGCCAGGGGCGCTTCGCCCTCCTGCCGGCCGAGGCTGTCGCCTACGAACGGGGGACCGAGCTCAACGAGGGGCTCGCCACCTACGTAGAGGGGTTGGCGCGGGGTGAGCGGGGGATGGATCTGCCGGCCGACGACTTCCCCGCCGAGATGGTGCGCGACCGCGCCTACGCCGTCGGCCGGGCCGAGGCGGTGCTCCTCGACCGGCTGGGCTCCCCCTGGAAGGAACGCCTGGGGTCGGAAGGGCAGCCCGGCTCGCTCGATGCGATGCTCGCGGCGCTCCTGGCCGGCCGCGCCGGGCCGCGCCCCTGCGAGCTTTCGCCGCGGGAGCGGGCGGCGGCGGCCCAGCGGGCCGGGGAAGACCTCGAACGCCTGCGGCGGGAGCGGGAGTCCGCCCGCGCCGCCTTCCTCGGCAAAGCGGGCTGGTCGGTGGTGGTGACCGCGGGGGAAGAGCCGCTCTTTCCCCAGAGGTTCGACCCCTTGAACGTCCTCCTCGTCCGCCCCGGCGAGGTGCTCCACCGCCGCTGGCTGAAGGTCGGCAACGCCAATGCCGAGCTCGAAGTGCTGGACCGCGAGGCGCTGACCGAGGCGGTCGGCCCCCACCCCATCCTGCAGGGAGTGCGGCGCCTCGTCGTCACCGGCTTGCCGGAAAAGCCCGAGGTGCACGAGCGGGGCGGCTGGGCGCGGATCGACGTCCCGGGCTTCACGGCGAAGCTCAAAAGCGCCACGATCGACGTCACCAGCCACGAGCTGCGGATACGGCTCAACAGCCCGCCGAAGGGCTCGGTTCCGTCCCCAGCGCCCCCATAGGCGCTAACTTTGCGACCGCAAGGGGTGTTCGTAGAGACGCCCAGCCGTTACCACAGGCTCTTCCTTGACCCCGAACGCCAGGGCGTCTCCAACGCTGGCAGGACTCAGGCGTTCCCGGCCTGCGGAGACGCCCTGGCGGCGGTGGTTCCGGAAAGGTAGGTGGTAGATGCTGGGCGTCTCTACGAACATCCACCTCGGTGGCAAAGTTAGCGCCTATGCCCCAGCCCCCCCTCCCGGCGCTGCCGCAGCACTTCATAGAGCGCCACGGCAACCGACGTGGAGAGGTTGAGCGAACGCAGCGTCCGGTCGGCCATGGGGATGCCGACCAGGCGGTCGCGGTAGCGTTCCCGGAGCTCTCGCGGCAGGCCGACGCTCTCGCGGCCGAAGAGGAGGGCGACCCGGGGCGGGAAACGGACCTCCCAGAAGGACCGCTCCGCCTCGGCGCTCCACAGGTAGGGCTCGCCGAGCTCCGGCAGGGCGGCTTCGAGGGCCGGCCAGTTGGGCCAGATCCGCGGCGCCACCCTTGGCCAGTAGTCGAGGCCGGCGCGGCGCACCTCGCGGTCGTCGAGCGAAAAGCCGAGCGGCTCCACGAGGTGGAGCCGGGCGCCGGCCGCAAGGCAGGTGCGGCCGGCGTTGCCGGTGTTCCAGTGGATCTCCGGCTCGACCAGGATCACGTGGAGATCGTGGCCCTCCTGGCGCTCGGCACTGTGGGCGGGGTCGGACACCCCGGGAGCTTACCGGAGAACGACCTTGGCGTGCCCCACCCCGCAGTCGATCTGGACGGCGGCCTTGCCGGTCCCCTTCTGCCAGTTGATCGAACGGCTGAGGAGGCCGCGGCTCCCCTCCTGCGCGCCCTGGCTCGTCCGCAGGGAGGCGTAGCCGACCCCGGAGGCCAGGTGGACCGAGGCGATGCTCGCCTCGGGCAGGGTGGCGTCGACGTCGCCGACCCCCAGGTGGGCGGAGAGGTTCGCTCCCACCCCGGAGACGGTCATCCGGCCGACCCCCAACTCGGCGGTGAGCGGAGTGTTCCGCGGCACCCGGACCGTCGCCCGCACCTTCATCCCCCGGTTGCTCGAGTGCGGCCAGCCGGTCAGGGCCACCCGCAGCGGGTCCTGGCCGCTGGCCTCGATCTCCACGTTGCGGGCTGCCTCGGCGCAGCGGTGGCTGTACTTGCATTGGATCTGTACTTCGAGGCTGACCTGGGGCTGGTCCGCGGCGACGACGGTGACCTCGCCGACCGGGAAGCTCAGGCGGATGGCGGTGACGCCGGCAGCGGACACCTCCTTGGTCAGAGTGCGCTCGGTATGTCCGGAATAGCGAATGCAGCCGGTGAGGCTGGCGGAAACGGCCACGGCGGCCAGGAACAGAGTCTTCTTGCGCATCATCTCCTCCGTTGGAGCCCCGGACAGGAGGGGCTCGCCTCCCACTACGGGATCGGCGGCTCGCAGGTTCCACGGCACCGTTCTTGCTCCTCTTCTTCCCACCATGCCCCGCCGGAGCCCCTTGTTTCAGGAAGCGAATCTCTCGACCCTGCGCATCCGCGACCTCGGGCTGCAGATCGAGGGGACCGCCCTGGAACCGGTGGTGCAGGAGTTCGAAGGGGAGCTCGAACAGGCGGGCATCCGCCGGGTGCACCCCCACTTCTACCTCTCGACCGAGTGGGGGGTGCCGTTCGGCACGGTGTCGATCGCCATCCCCTTCTATCTCGCCCGCTCCGATCTGACCGCCCTCCACGCCGAGCGCACCGGCTTCACCGAGGGGGTGGGGCGGGAGGAGCTGCTGCGCTACCTGCGCCACGAGATGGGGCATGTGATCAACTACGCCTACCGCCTCTACGACGAGGAGGACTGGGTGGCCTGCTTCGGCGCCATCACCCAGCCCTATGTCGAGGAGTACCGGCCGGAGCCGTTTTCCCGCCGCTTCGTCCACCACCTGCCGGGCTGGTACGCCCAGAAACACCCGGACGAGGACTGGGCCGAGACTTTCGCGGTCTGGATGACTCCCGGCTCGACCTGGCCGGCCGACTATGCCGACTGGCCCGAGGCGCTGGCCAAGCTGCGCTACTGCGACCGCACCCTGGCGGCGCTCGCCGACCGGGAGCCGCCGGTCACCGCCACCGACCTCGACGAGGACGTGGGGGAGATCTCCTCCACCCTGGACCAGTACTACAGCAACCTCGCCGGGCCGCGCGACGAGTATCCCCCCGGCCTGGACGGCGCCCTGCGCTCGATCTTCGAGGAGATTGGCGAGCAGGGCCGGCCGGACGCGGCGGGCGGCGAGCGCCGCCCCGCCGCCGAGCTCATCCGCCGCCTCGGGCGCGACCTGCCGGCCTGCGTCTACCGCTGGACCGGCCACTTTCCGGAGCGCACCCGCGCCCTCCTCGACCATCTGGCCGAGCGCGCCCTAGTCCTGCAGCAGGTCTACCCGGAGGACCGGGAGACCCCGGCGATCGTGGCGCTCACCACCCTGGTCACGACGCTGGCGGCGAATTACGTGCACCGGGGAAGCTACCTGCCGTGAGCCTGCCGCCGCCCGCCCAGATCCGGCGCCTGGCGCGCGCCGAGATCGTCCCGCTCCTCCTCCTCGTCCTCCTCGCGGGGGGGATCTGGCTCTTCGCCGCGCTCGCCGACGAGGTGAGCGAGGGAGGCACCCACCGCTTCGACCAGCGGGTCCTCCTCGCCCTGCGCAACCCTACGGACCGCGCCCTGCCCTGGGGTCCCCTTTGGCTCCAGGAGACCGAGCGCGACTTCACCGCCCTGGGAGGGGTGAGCGTCCTCTCGTTCCTCACGCTGACGGTCGCCGGCTTCCTGCTCCTCGGCGGCAAACGGCGGGCGGCGGGCCTGGTCGTGGTGGCGGTGTTCGGCGGCCTCGTCCTCGCGACGCTCCTGAAACACGGCTTCAACCGGCCCCGGCCGGAGCTCGTCCCGCACGGCTCCTATGTGTACACCACGAGCTTCCCCAGCGGGCACGCGATGCTCTCGGCGGCGACCTACCTGACCCTCGGGGCGCTCCTCGCCCGGCTGCAGCCGCAGCGGGCGCTCAAGGCCTATCTCCTGTGTGTGGCCATCCTCCTCACCTTCCTGGTGGGAGTGAGCCGGGTCTACCTGGGGGTGCACTGGCCGAGCGACGTACTGGCCGGCTGGACCGCCGGCGGCGCCTGGGCGATCCTCTGCTGGCTCGCCGCCCTCGTCCTCCAGCGGCGCGGGAAGGTCGAGAAGGCCGGAGAGGAGATTACCTGACGGAGAGGACCCGCTCGTCCAGGAGATCCAGGAGCCGGGCGTCCACCCGCGAGTCCACCTTCCGCGCGAAGTGATACCTGCCGCTGGTGATCGTTGCCAAGTCACCCGCCGTGAGCACCCGCGCCCGGCCGTCGCGGCTGCCGGTCCAGTCGACGTAGCGCAGGCTGTCGTTTTCGAGGTTGAACCGGCGGTCATTGACGAGGAGGGTCTGGACCAGGGCCTCGCAGGGACAGAGGGTGTGGCGGAAGTACTCGACCAGGGCGCCCTCCCGCTGGACGGCCTGGCGCAGCGCCTCGACGCAGGGGCGGGAAAGGGCGTGCCACTGGTCGCCGGCGTAGCAGGGGAAGGCGTCGGTGAACGGCGAGGGAGTCGCCAAGACCCCCAGCCGCGGCCCGTAGGCGGTGGAGACGTGGTAGCGCGACGAGAGGCCGTTGAGCCGTTTCGCCGCGCCGATCCAGGCGGGCGCCGGCCGGTACTGGTAGAGGTAGCGGCGCAGGCCGCGCCGGCTCTTCCCCCAGAATCCGGAATCGGCGCGAATGTCCCAGTGGGAGAGGAAGCCGTCGCGGCCGCTCGTTTCCAGGAAACCCTCGATCTCCGGGAGAGGAAGGACCGGGTAGTCCTGGCCGGAGAGATAGATCAACCAGTCGAAGTCGACCGCCCGCTCGGCCAACCCGTCGAGCGCCGTGAGATAGGGCTCCAGGACGGAGAGGCCGGCGCGGTCGAGGGGACCCTCGACGCGGAAGAGGTCGATCCCCGAAAGGTCGGGAAGAGGGGCGAGATCGAGGTCGCAGCCGCTGCAATCGTGACCGATCAGGATCCGCGCTCCGGGGCTGCCCTGCTTCAGGGTGCGCACCAGGCGGTGGATCTGCTCCGGGTTCGTATGGGTCTGGACGAAGTAGCAGGCCCGCATACGGTCTCCCTTCCGCTCTAGCAGAACCGCCGGAAATACTCGACGTAATCCTCTGCGATCCGCTCGATCTTCGTCCGCTCGCGCACTTCGGCCATCCGTGCGAGGCCCTGTTGCCAGACCGGGCCGCCCAGCGTCTCGCGCGCCTTCTCCATCGCCTTGGCGATGCTCGCCGCGCCGACGTCGGTGTAGTAGGGGTAGTCGGCGCCCAGCAGCTCGACCGAGATCTCGTCCGGCGTGGTGATCAGGTTGACGTCGCAGGCGGCGGCGGTCGAGACCTTGGCGTTCGGCTTGTAGAGGAACTCCCGGCGCTCCTCGCGGATCGAGAAATGGCAGTTGAACGGGAGAGCGGCGGTCATCAGGTCGCCATAGCGGCCCTCGGCGCGCAGGGCGTCCTCGTCGATGCAGGTGATGCCGGGAAGCTCATTCCAGCGTTTCAAGGAGCGGCGGTGGCCCAGGTAGGCGACCTTGAGCTCGTCGAGCCCCGCCTGGTGCGGCCGGTAGCGCGGGTCCCACTGGTGGTAGAGGACGACCGGCTCCGCCCGGTTCGTCGCGAAGTCCTGGAGCGCCCGCCGGCTCTTGAAGATGAGCCCGTCCCACAGGCGGGCGTGCTTGATCCGGCGCTTGAAGCAGACGGTGTCCTGGACGTCCAGGACCACGGCGTTGCCGCGCCGCTTGGCCCGCCGGAGGTCGAGCCAGGCGGAGGTCTTGATGAAGACGAGGATGGCGCCAGAAACGTCGGCGATGTCCGCCACGTGGACCGAGCGGGCATCCACCCCGAGCGCGCGCAGGGCCTCGCTCACCTGGTCCGCCCCCATGACGGTCGAACCCTTGTCGTAATACTTGACGAAGAGGATCGGCCGCGGGAGGGAGGTCACGAGTGGCTGTTTTCGTAGCGCGCCAGGGCCAGCTCGGCGATGTGGTTGACGAGAGCGGGGAAGTCGAGCCCATGCGCCGCCGCGGCAGTCGCGAACTCGCTCTCCTTCTCCAGATAGCAGTTGGCGTTAGCCTCGATGACGTAGATCTCGCCGGTGTCGGTCAGGCGGAGGTCGATGCGCCCGTAGTCGCGCACCCGGAGCGCCCGGTAGGCCTCGACGGCCGTCTTCTGGAGGCGGGCCTTGAGCTCGTCGGGGAGCTCGGGCAGGACCGACTTCGTCCCCTTGTATTCGGCGCTCCGCTTCGACCACTTGGCCTTCGAGCCCACGATGTGCGGCATGCCGTCGGGCATCCCCGAGAAGTCCATCTCCATGGGCGGCAGGGCCATCGGCTCGCCATTCCCCAGGACGCCGACGTAGAGCTCGCGTCCCTCGATGTACTCCTCGACCAGGGCCGAGTCGCCGAGTTTCTCGTGGATCATGATCACCCGCTTCATGAGCGCGGTCGCGTCGCGGACCAGGGAGTCGCCGCTGATGCCGATCGAGGCATCGGCGCGCAACGGTTTGACGAAGAGCGGCATGTGCAGGTTGCCGCCGGTCTCCAGTCCCTCGTCGTTCGAGAAGATCGCGAAGTCGGGGTAGAGGATCTTCTCGAAGGCGAAGACCTTCTTCGCCAACCCCTTGTCCTGACCCAGGTAGAGCTCTCCGGGACCGCTGCCAGTGTAGCGCAAACCCAGGAGGTCGAGCACTCCGGCCACGTGGAGGTCGGCGCCGGTGTCCTCGCCGAACATCTCCAGGAGGTTATAGACCAGCTCCGGCCTCTGCTTCTCCAGGCCGGTGATCATTTTCTTGAGGTCGCCATGGACGCCCAGGATCGAGGGCTCGTGCCCCCCCAGACGCAACGCGTCCGCCACCTGGTCGACGACGACGTCGTAGTCTTTCGCCCCCTCGCTTTCGAGGTAGGTAAGGACAGTGACCCGCATGGAGTTCCCCCTCCGGGCGGGGGAGGGGATGCAAGGCATGGGCCTGGCTGTGTAGAGGCCGCGCCGTACGCCGTAGCGTCGCGGTTGACCCCGGGACACCTCCTGAGTATCGTGGTGCCATGGCCAACAAGGTATTGACCCAGCAGGTCATGGCACTTCCTCTCGCCGAGCGTGTGGCCCTCGCGGAAGCCCTCTGGGAGAGCATCGACGTCCCGGCAGAGGTGGATCACGAGGAACGGCAGGCTCTGGAGGACGCTCTTCGGCGGGACCAGGAGCTGTCGGACGGGGCCGTCGAGCCGCGCACCCACGAGCAGGTTATGGCAGCCGCACGCCGCGCCATCGGATGCGACTGACCTATCATCCGGAAGCAGAAGCCGAGATCGTCCAGGCGGCAGGGTATTACGAGAAACAGGTCAAGGGCCTTGGCTCCCGGTTCCTGGGCGATCTGGAAGCCACCATCGCGCGCATCGTCGAGGCACCCCTGCGTTGGCCGCTGGTTGAGGCGGATGTCCGCAGATGCTCGTTGCGCCGGTTTCCCTACGCGGTGTACTACCGGGTCTTACCCTCCGGCGTTCGGATTCTGGTCGTCAAGCACCATCGGCGCCACCCCGATTACTGGCGGGAAAGGATCTCTGAATGATCTGCACTGCGCATGGCCTCCGGGCGGGCTCGTGCCCCCCCTCGCGCAGCGCTTCCGCCACCTGGTCGACGACGACGTCATATTCTGGTGAGCCTGGGGTTGGTTGTGCGGCTCCACTGCTCCGGCCAAGCTCTCCTTCGGAGTGGCCCAGCTGTTCACCGGCCCAAAGTGGCTCTTAGTAGCCGCGGAACAGCTCTTCACCGGTCCAGATAGGTTCTTGGCAGCGGCGGAACAGCTCTTCACCGGTCCAGATGGGTTCTTCACAGCAGCGAAACAGCTCTTCACTGCTCCAGAATGGTTCTTCACCGCCGCGGAACAGCTCTTCACCGCTCCAGAATGGTTCTTCACCGCGGCGGAATAGCTCTTCACCACTCCAGAATGGTTCTTCACCGCCGCAGAACAGCTCTTCACCGGCCCAGGTGGGTTCTTCACCGCGCCAGATGGGCCCTTCACCGCTGGCGGGCTCCCGCGAACCTTTTCCTCCCAGCCTTCGTCCTATCCTAAGAGGCCATGCTCACCCCGCTCCCCACCCCCGACCTGCTCCTCGCCCGGCGCGCCGCCGCCGGGCAGCCGGCGGCCTGGGACGAGATCATCGGCCGGTACGGGCAGAAGCTCTACAACCTGGCCTTCCACTTCACCGGCTCGCTCCCCGAGGCCGAGGACCTGACCCAGGAGATCTTCCTGCGGCTCTATCAGAACCTGCGTCTCTACCGCGGCGATTCGCCGCTCGCGGCCTGGACCATGCGACTTTCGCGCAATCTCTGTATCGACAGGTATCGGAAGCTGCGGCGCGATCGCCGTTCGGTGGCCGTTCCGGACGAGGTGCTGGAGCAGGTCCCCGCCACCGACGACCAGGGGGCCGAGGCCGAGCACCGCCAGCAGTTGCGCGCGATTTACCGGGCGCTCGAGGAGATGCCCGAGGATCTGGCGGAGGCGGTGGTGCTGCGCGATCTCCAGGGCTGGACTTTGGAGGAGGCCGCGACCTACCTGGACGTCCCCCTGGGGACCATCAAGTCGCGCCTCCACCGCGCCCGGCTGCTCCTGGCCGAGAAGGTGGCGGAGCGGCCGCGACTCCGCATGGTGGAGGGGGCATGTTGAGCTGGCGCTGCCGCCGCTTCCGGGCCCGGTTCTCTCCCGCCGAGCCGGGGGCCGGCACGGCCCACCGCCGGCGCTGCGCCGAGTGCGCGGCCTATGCCGCGGCGCTCGAGCGGATGGCGTCGGCCCGGCTGCCGCTTCCCGAGCGGCTGCGGGCGGATCTTTCGGCTCTGGCGCTCCAGCCCGCGAACCGCGCCCTGGGACTCGCGCCCGGCCGGCTCCCCGTGCCGCCGCTCCCCCTGCCGCCGGCGCTCCGTTCGCGCCTCCAGGGGATCGCCCGCGAGGCGGAGCGGCCGCGGCCGCCGATGTGGATCGTGAGCCCGCGCTATGCCGTCGCCGCGAGCCTCCTGCTCACGGTCGTCACCGCCGCGCTCCTCGGCAATCCTGGGGAGCTCGGCGCCCGGGCCCTGGGCTTCGTCGGTCGGGAGGTGAGGCGCGAGGTCGCCTCGCCTCTTGCCGAGGTGCGCGCGACCGGTTCGGCGGAGCTCCAGTCTCTCCGTTCCAACGCCGTCTCACGCTACACCGAGGTCCGCGGCGGCGTCGACGCCTCTGTCGAGGGCCTCGAAACCCGAGTTTCCCAGATCGCCGGCAGGCTCCTGCCGGCTTCCCCCCTTGAGAATCATCCCGCGAACCGTAGAAGGAGAACACCATGAACGCTTTCGAGCCCTTCCCGCCGCAACCGACGGCCGCCGAGGAGCCCGCCGTGGTCCACCACCCCGAACCGCCGAGCGTGGCGCGGAAGAACCCGCTCCTCGCCGCCTTCTTCGCCGCCTTCCCCGGCCTGGGGCACATCTACAACGGCCTCTACCTGCGCGGGCTGGTGTTCTTCCTCATCATCGTCAGCCTGATGGGGATCGCCTCCCGCGGGCACGGGCTGGCCGGCTTCGCCATCGCCTTCTTCTGGCTGTTCAACGCGCTCGACGCCTACCGCCAGGCCAGCCTCATCAACTACGGCTATGCCATGGACCTGGGGCTCACCGACCTGCCGCGCTACCCCATGGCCAGTCAGGCGGGGGTGATCGCCGGCATCCTCCTCGTGCTCATCGGCCTCTTCGCTCTGGCCGACCAGTACCTGACGATCAACCTGGAGTGGCTGTTCGACCTCTGGCCGGTGGGATTGATCCTCGCCGGCGGCTGGCTGATCTTCGGCGCGATCCGCGATCGGAAGCGCGCCCGGGCAGGGGAGGCCGGCCCGGCCGGAATCTGAAGCAGAGAATGGCGCGGCGCCCCGCCTATACTGGGGGGCGCCGTGGAAGCTCCCGTCCCTCCGCTCCTCGCCCTCCGCCGTGGCCTCCGGCAGCGCTGCCCGCGCTGCGGCCAAGGGTCGCTCTTCCTCGCCTGGAACCGCCTGCGCGAAAGCTGCCCGGTCTGCAGTCTCCCCTTCGAGCGGCACACCGGCGACACCTGGTTCTTCATGTACATGAGCACGGCGGGGCTGACCGGCTTCCTCGTCGTCTGCATGTTCCTGCTGCGGCCGCGCATCGTCTGGCTGGGCCAGATCGTCGTCGGCGCCGCGGCGCTGGTGACGATCGTGCTCACCCTGCCCTATCGGAAGGGGGTGGCGGTGGCGCTCGACTACCTGATCGAGCGACGGACGGGCGAGGAGTAGGCGTTTCTCAGAGCCGCGGCAGCGCTTTGCCGGCGATCGCCTTGGCCACGGCGAGCGGGTCCTTCCCCTCGCCGGGCTGGCTCGTCGTCTGGCTGGTCGTCTGACTGGTAATAATGAGCTGCGTCGCCCCCTTGCGGACGTGGAGCTGGTCGAGCGAGCCGCCGACCCAGAAGGCGCCGTCGCCCAGGCCGGGCACGTCCTGGGGCGCCGAGCCGGCGAGGAGCGAGCGGGTGGAGTCGAAAGCGCCCTGGGCGGATTCGGCGCTCGCCGCCCGGCGCACCTCCAGGCGCACGACCTTAGAAGGATCGGAGCCGGCGTTGTAGCCGCACTGCGCGGGGTCCCGCGTCTTCTGCGCCTCGTTCAGGAAGCTGGTCATCTCGACCACCTCCTCCTCGGCGAGCACGGCCTGGGCGTCGACCGCGGTGAAGAGGGTACAGGCGTCGACGTTCTTGGCCGGGGGAACCACGGTCCCCGAGCCGTTCGAACCAGACGTCGGGCCGCAGCCGGCGAGCATCGCGACGAGGGCGAGAGTGGGCAGGACCTGCCGATACGATGTCGTCACCAAGGTATCCTCCGGATCGTTGGCAGGGGGATTCTAGCCGAGTCGCGCGGGTGGATGCGGCAAAAGGGTAGAATAGAGGAGAGGAGATTACCCATGCCGAGGAGCAAGGTCAAAGAGCAGGCCCGCCACGTCGTCGAAACCCTCCCCGACGATGCCACCTGGGATGACCTCATGTATGAGTTGTACGTCCGGCAAAAGATCGCGACGGGCCTCGAAGCTGCCGATCAGGGGCGTGTCGTCTCGCACGAAGAGGTGAAGCGGCAGTTCCTGGCCTGATCCCGTCTGATGAAGCTCGAATGGACTGATCCCGCTGTCGAGGATCTCACCTCGATCCGGGATTTCATCGCCCGTGATTCCCCGCAGTATGCGCGGCAGTTCATCGGCAGGATCATCGCAGCTGCCGAGCGGCTGGCTGCCTTCCCGGAGATGGGCCGGAAGGTCCCCGAGTCTCTCGAGGAAGGAATCCGGGAGATCCTCTTCCACAGCTACCGCATCATCTATCGCCGCGAGCCAGAGCGCATCCGGATCTTGACCGTCCTGCACGCCAGCCGCGACCTGGCCCGACGCGAACCGAAGCCCTGGGAGGTGGAGTAGACGGCTTAGCCGGCCCGCTTCCGCGCCTTTCCACCCCGCCTCGCCACCGCCACGGGCCGCCGCGTCCGCTGCTCCCTCTCCGCCTCCACCCGGTCGGCCAGGGCGACGAGCGCGTCCTCGGGCTCGATCCATCCCTCCAGCCCCTCCGCGAGGCCCTTCAGGAAGGCGCGCCGGATCTCGGGCGACGGCGGCGTCGCTCCGGGAACCCCGGGTGTGGCGCGGTTTTCGCGAGCCAGCTCGCGGACCAGCGAGAGCACCTCCTCCAGGAGATCGCGCTCCGAGCGCGCCGGCCGGAGCGCCGGGGGGATTGGCTGGGCCGGGGGGAGGGCGGCGAGGCGCTTCGCGAGCTCCGGCCACCAGGTGGCGAAGGCGCGATCGAGGCGGCGCTCGGAGAGGGCGGCGGGGCCCAGGGCGGTGTTGATCGTCTGGACCAGCCGCCGGGTGTCGGCCCGGTTCGCCTCCGCGGCCTGGAACTGGACGAGCGGTCCGCCGAGATCGGCGGGGCGGAGGCCCAGGAGGTAGGGGCAGACGAAGGTCCGCTCCAGGGTCTTCGACAGGGCGCCCGCCTCGAAAAGCATCCAGGGGGCGGCGAGGTTGTCGCGGGTGAGGCAGAGGATCCCGATCTTCGCCTGCGCGAGCTCCCCGGCCAGAAGAGCGCTCCAGCGCGCCCCCTTGCCGATGTCCTCCGCCGACATCCAGGGCTCGACCGCCTGGAGAACCGCCGGCAACCAGTCCCGGAGGACCTCGGCGAGGCGGCGGCTCGGCTCTCCCGACCAGCTCAAGAAGACCTTCATGAATAAACGGGTCCGGGTTCCTTCCCAGCGGGCCGCGGACGGCCCTGCGGCGCGTCGAGAGAGAACTTGTCGCGCAGAGGATACCAGAAGGACGGCCATCCCCCTGATAGGCCCGGTTGACAGTCGCTTGTCCTATAATCACTTCGCTTCCGTCCTGGAAGCTTCGTAGAGAAGGAACGAAGTATATGTCTAGGAGTGCCGCTGAGACGCGAGAGGCGCCGGCCGGGAGCGCGCTGGTCAAGGCTCCGACCGGTATCCAGGGGCTCGACGAGGTGACCGGCGGCGGGCTGCCGGCGGGGAGGCCCACCCTCATCTGCGGCAGCGCGGGGTGCGGCAAGACCCTGGTCGCGCTCGAGTTTCTCGTCCATGGGGCCGTCGAGTTCGGCGAGCCCGGGGTCTTCTTCGCCTTCGAGGAGAGGCCCGAGGAGCTGGCCCAGAACGTCCGCTCCCTGGGCTTCGACCTGGAAGACCTGGAGCGCCGGAACCTCCTGGTCGTCGACTACGTCCAGATCGAGCGCAGCGAGATCGAGGAAACCGGCGAGTACGACCTGGAGGGATTGTTCCTGCGGCTCGGCTTCGCCATCGACTCGATCGGCGCCAAGCGCGTCGGCCTCGACACCCTGGAGACCCTCTTCGGCAACCTCGGCAACGAGGCGATCCTGCGCGCCGAGCTGCGCCGGCTCTTCCGCTGGCTGAAGGACCGGGGTGTGACCGCCGTCATCACCGCCGAGCGGGGCGACGGAGCGCTCACCCGCTACGGGCTCGAAGAGTACGTCTCGGACTGCGTGATCCTGCTCGACAACCGGGTCATCGACCAGGTCGCCACCCGCAGGCTGCGGATCGTCAAGTACCGCGGCTCGGCGCACGGCACCAACGAATACCCCTTCCTCATCGACGAGGGCGGTTTGGAGGTCCTGCCGATTACCGCGGCCGGCCTCCAGCACAGCGTGTCGCAGGAGCGGGTGTCCTCCGGGGTGCCGCAGCTCGACGCCATGCTGGGCGGCGGCTACTACCGCGGCAGCAGCGTCCTGGTATCCGGTACGGCGGGCAGCGGCAAGAGCAGCCTCGCGGTGCATTTCGCCGCCGCGGCCTGCCGGCGCGGCGAGCGCGTGGTCTACTTCGCCTTCGAGGAGTCGAGGGACCAGGTGGTCCGTAACATGAGCTCGATCGGCATCGACCTCGCCACCCCTGTGGCCGAGGGGAAACTGTTCTTCCATGCCTCCCGCCCGACGCTCTACGGTCTCGAAGGCCATCTCGCGCTCATGCACAAGAAGGTGCGCGAGGCCGATCCCCGGGTGGTGATCATCGACCCCATCGGCACCTTCCTCTCGGTGAGCAACGCGATGGACGTCAAGTCGCTCCTGGTGCGGCTCATGGACTTCCTGAAGGAGCGGCAGATCACCACCCTCTTCACCAGCCTGACCACCCCGGGAGCGAGCCTCGAGCAGACCGACGTCGGCATCTCCTCCCTGATCGACACCTGGCTGCTGCTGCGCGACTTCGAGACCGGCGGCGAGCGCAACCGCGGCCTTCATATCTTGAAGTCGCGCGGCATGAGACACTCGAACCAGGTCCGGGAGTTCCTGCTCACCGATCACGGGATCGAGCTGGTCGACGTCTACCTCGGTCCGGAGGGCGTGCTCACCGGCTCGGCGCGGCGGTACCAGGAAGCGCGCGAACAGAGCGACAGCCTGGTGCGGGAGCAGGAGATCGAGCGCCGACGGCGCGAGCTGGATCTCAAGCGCCAGGCGCTGGAGGCGCGCGTCGCGACCCTGCGCACCGAATTCAAGATGGAAGAGGAGCAACTCGAGCGCCTGCTCGCCGAAGAGGGCACGAGCCGCGAGCGGCAGGCGAAAGAGCGCGCCGACATCACCCGCAGCCGTCAGGGCGGTCCGATCGCCTCGAAATCCTCCGCAGACCTGGACCGCAGATCGACTCGCTAGGAGTACCGACATGACGGAGCGGACGCCCTCACCGGAAGCTGACCCGCAGGAAGCAACGCCAGGCTCTCCATTCTGGGACCTGCGGCTCTACGTCGCCGGCCAGACGCCGCGCTCGGTGGCGGCCCTGGCCAACCTGAAGCGGATCTGCGACGAGCATCTGGCGGGCAAGTACCGGGTCGAGGTCGTCGACCTCATGGCCAACCCCGCGCTCGCCAGAAGCGACCAGATCCTCGCCATCCCGACCCTGGTGCGCAAGCTCCCGGCGCCGGCGCGCAAGATCATCGGCGACCTCTCGCAGACCGAACGGGTGCTGGTCGGGCTCGACTTCCAATCGCGGAGCTGAAGGGAGGGCCGCCCTGGAGCCGGCGCGTTCACCCATGGACGATTCGGAGAAGACCCGCGAAGAGCTCTTGGCCGAGATCGCCGAGCTCCGCGCCCGGCTCTCCGAGCCTGAGGACACCGTCCGCGCCATCCGCCACGGCGAGGTGGATGCCCTCGTGGTGCTCGAGCCCGGCGGCGAGAGGATCTACACCCTGGGCACCGATGAGGCGCTCCGCCTCCTCGCCGACGCCGGGGAGCGGCTCTCTGCCTCGCTCGATTTCGAGGAGACGCTCGCCAACACCGCCCGGCTCGCCGTGCCCCTGCTCGCCGATTGGTGCATCATCGACCTGGTGGACGAGAGCGGCGCCAGCCGGCGGGTGGTCAGCCTCCACGCCGATCCCGCCCGCCAGCCGCTGATGGAGGAGCTGAAGCGCCATGCCCCGCCAATGGGCTCGAATTCGCTGGTGCTGCAGGCGCTGCGCACCGGCGAGCCGCAGCTCCTCGTCGATTTGCAACCGGATCTCGTCGAGTCCCAACTGCGCGGCGACGATCACGCCAGGATCATCCAGCAGCTCGCGCCGCGCTCGGCGCTCGCCGTCCCCCTGGTGGCGCGCGGCCGGACCCTGGGGGTCTGGAGCTTCCTCTTTGCGGAGTCGGACCGGGTCTATCGGGAGGAGGACCTGCGGGTCGCCCAGGAGCTCGCCCGCCGCGCCGCCCTGGCCCTCGACAACTCCCGGCTCTACCGGGAGGTGGAGGCGGCCAACCGCGCCAAGGACCACTTCCTCGCCACCCTCTCCCACGAGCTGCGCACCCCGCTCACGCCCATTCTGGTCATGGCCTCCCGGTTGACCGCCGACGAGCGCCTCCCGGCCGAGGCGCGGGCCGGGCTCGACATGATCCGGAGGAACGTCGAGCTGGAGGCGCGGCTGATCGACGACCTGCTCGACCTGACCCGCATCACCCGCGGCAAGCTCGAGCTGCACGGCGAGCTGACCGACCTGCGGCAGCTGATCCGGCAGGCCCTGGAGACCTGCGACGAGGGGGAGCTGGCGGCGCGACGAGTGGCGCTGGAGCTGGACGGCGAGGAGCACCCTCTCTGGGGCGACCCCCACCGTCTCACCCAGGTCCTCTGGAACCTGCTGCGCAACGCTCTCAAGTTCACGCAGGAAGGGGGCAGGATCACCGTGCGGTTGAGGCGCGAGGGGCTGCCCGCCGCGTCGTCCCTGGTGGTCGAAGTGGCCGACTCCGGGATCGGCATCGAGCCGGAAGCGCTGCCGCACATCTTCGACGCCTTCGACCAAGGGAAGTCCGGGACCACCCGCCGCTTCGGC